>NZ_CP012945.1:940000-1240000 GCF_001402915.1 Devosia sp. A16 | reverse complement strand
AGGTGGGGCGGGCCTTCTGCAGCTCGTTGAAGACGATCTCCTCGGCGCGCTTGTCGGCGTTGGAAACGAAATCGGCCGGGCCCTTGACCGAGACCTGCAGGTTCTCGACCTCGCCGAAATCCTTGGCGAGCGAGCGGCCGGCTTTGGTAGCGGCCTGGACCATGACGTTGAGAAGCGCCGAGCGCATGGGGAAAACTCCGCGCGAGAAACCGGAAACGAGGGAAGGGCCGCTATGTGCCCGAGAACGCCGTTCAGTTCAAGGGCGTCTCGGCCGGTGTCGCCGCCGCAGGGGCGGGGGCGGTGTTCGCCGCAACCTTGGTGGGCGGCGGCGACGGCCAGAAGCGGGCCCGCTCTTCGGCCCGGGTCAGCTGCTCGGGCTTGATGGCGGCGAGCAGCCTGTCGAGCTGCGCATCCTTGAGGCCCTGCCGGCGCGCCAGTGCGCGGTACATCGCGGCATCCTCGAGATTTGCGGTCACCCCTTCGCCGGCCGCGAGGAGCTTCGCATAGCGGTTCTGCGCCACCGGATTGCCGCCATCGGCGGCCCGGGCGTACCAGCTGGCCGCCGCAGCCCGATCGACCGGCACGCCCTTGCCCAGATAGAGCACGGTGGCGTAGTCGACCTGCGCCGCCGCAAGACCATCTTCGGCCGCGAGGCGCAGCTGCTCGGCTGCTGCCTTGGGGTCTGGCGCGATGCCGGCGCCCTCGGTCAGCATGCCGGCAAAGTCGTAACGCGCCTCGGTGATCCCCGAATTGGCGGCCTCGCCGATCAGCTGCGCCGCCTTGGTCAGGCTCGGCTCGGCATAGAGGCCTTCGACGTGCAGCAGGCCCAGATTGTACTTGGCCGCCATGTTGCCGGCATCGGCGGCGATCTGGAACAGCTCGGCAGCGTGCTTGCGGTCTTTGGCGACGCCGCGGCCGTCCTGGTAGAGCATGGCCAGCTCGAAGGTGGCGAGGGCATCGCCATGCTTGCTGGCCATGCCGTACCAACTGGCGGCCGCCGCGAAATCTTCCGGAACGCCGAGCCCCTTGGCATAGATCTCGGCGATCAGCGTCTGCGCATGCGGATCGCCCTTTTCGGCGCGCGGCAGGGCGAGGTCCAGGGCGGTGAGGAAGAAGCCGCGCTGGTAGGCGCCGTAGGCGGGATCGATCTTCTCGCCGAACACCGAGTCGCTGATGGTGAGCGCATCGGGCGCGGGCTGGTTCAGGAACTCCTCGGGCACCGGCCCGATCGGCAGCTCTTCCATGCCCAGGTTGTCGGGGAACTGCATGTCCTTGGGCCGCAGGTCCTCGAAATCTGTGCGATTGGCCTGTGCCAGCACCGGCAGCGACAGGCCCATGAGCAGCAGCGCCAGCCCGACGTGGCGGATCATTTCGTCGGCTCCGAAACCGTCAACGGCAGGCCGATGAACTCGCAATCGCCGGCATCATAGCTGGCGGGGCCGGCTTCCGGATCTGACAGCACGCTCGGGATCTCCATGGTCTCGGCCCACCACTGCGCCATTTCGCGCTCGGAGGCGGATATGGAACCGGAAAGCGGCCCAAATAGGATGTAGTCGACCCCGGCCTCGCCTTTCAGCATGGCATCGTCGCGCGAATGGATGTCGCCGGCCCCGACGATCATTTTCGGCTTCAGCGCCGCCACGGCTTCCTCCACCGCCTTGATGCCGCCGGGGACATGGAGGCCATCGGCGCCGAGCAGGCGGACCAGCCCCGGCTCTCCTTCGACCAGCACGGCGGCGCCCCTGGCCTGGGCCACCGGCACGACGCGCTTGGCGAGATCCTTGTAGGCATTCTCGCTCAGCTTGCCGCGCGGCAGCAGCAGGGCCGCCACGTCGTCGCGCTCCAGCGTCGCGGTCAGTGCGGAAACCAGCTGGTCGGCTGGCGTATCGGTCGGTGCGATGAGGAAGATTTCGGCTGACATGGCGGTGTTATAGCGGCCCCGTCGCCGATGTGGAGCCGGATTCTGGCTTGAGCGGGGCAAGGGGTTACCGAGCCGAAAAGAAAGGCGTCGCCAAGGGCGCCGTTCCCCCCTGCAAAAGGAAGGGGCGCATAGGCGCGCCCCAGTCGTCGGGAAGGTCGTTGCTCGGGAGAGGTCAGGCCGCCAGATCGAGTTCCGGCTTGTACTGGCCGAGGGAGGCGAGCGCGTTCATCCGCGCGCGGTGGGTGAAGGCCTGCTGCGCCGCCTTGACGTTCTGCGCTTCGCCGTTCCAGGTCACCAGCGCCGAGGTCTGCAGCGCCCGACCATAGGAGAAGGTGAGCGCCCAGGGGAGGCCCTCGATCTGGTTCATGGCGGAGAGATGCGCCGTCGCCTCTTCATCGGACTGGCCGCCCGACAGGAAGGCGATGCCCGGCACCGCCGCCGGCACGAAGCGGCGAAGCGTCTCGACGGTGCGCTGCGCCACTTCCTCGACGCTGGCGCGCTCGCGTGAGCGCAGGCCCGGGGTCACCATGTTGGGCTTGAGCAGCATGCCGCTCAGGTCGACGCCGGCAAGGCGCAGTTCCTTGAACACCGCCTCGAGCGTTTCGCCGGTCACATCCTCGCAGCGCTGGATGGAGTGATCGCCCGGCTCGCCATCGGCCAGCACTTCCGGCTCCACCACCGGTACGATGCCGGCTTCCTGGCAGTACATGGCATAGCGGGCCAGGGCATGGGCATTGGCGCGAATGCCGTTGCGCGAGGGGGCGTAGGAGGTGATGGCGATGACGCCGCGCCACTTGGCGAAGCCGGCGCCGAGCTTGGCATAATGGGCGAGCCGCTGGCGGAGCCCGTCGAGACCCTCGGTGATTTTTTCGTCCTTGCTGCCAGGCATGGGCAGCGCGCCGCGATCCACCTTGATGCCGGGGATCACGTCGGTGGCGGCGAACAGGTCGCGGAACGGTGTGCCGTCCTTGGCCTTCTGTTCCAGCGTTTCCTCGGTGAGGATGACGCCGGAGATGTAGTCGGTCATCGCTTCGGTCGAGCGGAACAGCATCTCGCGATAGTCGCGGCGGGTTTCCAGCGTCACCGGCAGTCCGATCAGCGCGAAGCGCTTGGCGATGGTGCCTTCGGATTCATCGGCGGCGAGAATGCCCTTGCCGCTGGCGACGAGCTTTTTGGCGATTGCATTTAGCGAGGCCATGGCGGGGAGGGTCTCCATTTTCGCAATGGAGACACAATGCCAGACCGGCCCCGTCAGTTCGATTGGACGTTCAGTTATCAGACGAACGGCGAAGCACGGCGGCGGTGGCGGCATCGGCCGGCGTGTTGATCGAGCGGATCAACTCTGGGCCCACCGGACGCTGTTCTTCCGCGATCCGGATGGCAACGTGCTCGACGTCTACGCCGAAATCTAGCGCTTCAGCGCTTCGACGCCGGGCAGGGGTTTGCCTTCCATCCATTCGAGGAAGGCGCCGCCGGCGGTCGACACATAGGTGAACTGATCCTTCACGCCGGCGTGGGCGAGGGCGGAAACGGTGTCGCCGCCCCCGGCCACCGAGACCACCTTGCCCGCCTTGGTGCGCGCCGCGACATACTGGGCGATCTCGACGGTGCCCTGATCGAAGGGCTGCATCTCGAAGGCGCCGAGCGGGCCGTTCCAGACCACGGTCTTGGCTTCGTCGATGGCGCCCTTGATCCGCTCGACCGAGCCGGGGCCGATATCGAGGATCATGCCCTCGGGATCGATCGCATCGACGCCGTAGAAGCGGTGCGGCGCGTTGGCTTCAAAATGCCAGGCGACGGTGGCGTCGATGGGCAGGATGATGGCGCAATGCGCGGCTTCCGCCTTGTCGCGGATGTCGTTGGCGGTCTCCGCCAGATCCTTCTCGGCCAGCGACTTGCCGACGCCGAGCCCGCCGGCATTGAGGAACGTGTTGGCCATGGCGCCCCCGATGACGAGGCCATCCACCTTGTTGATCAGGTTGCCCAGCAGGTCGAGCTTGGTCGACACCTTGGCGCCGCCGACAATGGCGATCACCGGGCGTTCCGGCGCGCCGAGGCCCTGCTCGAGCGCCTTGAGCTCGGCTTCCATGGCGCGGCCGGCGGCCGAAGGCAGCAGGTGGGCGATCGCCTCGGTGGAGGCGTGGGCGCGGTGGGCGGCGGAAAAGGCGTCGTTGACGAAGATATCGCCGAGCTCGGCCATGCGGGCGGCCAGCGCGGGGTCGTTGTCTTCCTCGCCGGGGTGGAAGCGGGTGTTCTCGAGCACCAGGATCGAGCCGGCCGGCGCCTCGTCGATCGCCTGCCGGGCCTTTTCCACGTCGGTCCAGTCGGTGGCGATGAAGCCGACCGGATGGCCGGTCTCGTTGGCGACGGCCGGCACCACCTGTTCAAGCGAGAACTCCGGATCGACCTTGCCCTTGGGGCGGCCGAAATGGCTGAGGATGATGGCCTTGCCGTCGACCTTGATGATCTCCCGGATGGTCGGGACCAGCCGCTCGATGCGGGTGGCGTCCGTCACCTTGCCGTCGGCGACCGGCACGTTGAGGTCGGCACGCACCAGTACGCGCTTACCCGAAAAGTCGAAATCATCGAGGGTCTTGAAAGCCGGCATGGGACGCATCCGCTGCTAGGGAGGGGTGCCGCTGCTATAGCAAGGATTGCGGGCACGGCAACAGCGGTGCTTAGAGGCCGGCGAGCCCGGCCATCGTTCCGGCGACTGCGAACAGCAGCGCCCCCAGCCCGATGTGGCGCACCGCGAAGTAGAGGTTGGTGTTGAAGGTGAAGCGGGCAAAGCCCTCGCTGGGCCAATGCCGCGGTCCGATGCGGCGGCGCAGCGCCCGGTCGGCCAGCACCACATAGAGCCCGAAGGCCGCCAGCGGGATCAGCAGCCAGGTTGCGTCATGCCGCACCCCGAAGGCGAGGCTGCCGACGACATTGGCGGCGACGAGGAGCCGTTCGATATCACGCACCGGCCGATCTCCGGATTTGGGATCAACTGGCCATGGAGGATAGCGCGGCGAGGTAACGCTTTGGCGACGACGCGGTTAACGATCGATGACGATGGTCAGACCCGCCGGAAGAGGGTGGGGTAGTCCACCACGAACCCTTCCCGGTCGACCGTCAGCACCTGCTCGAAGCTGCCGTCTGCGGCCTGGTAGCGGTAGTGCGTAGGATCGAGCTGGGTGTAGATCTGGCCGTCGCGGAACGGCTCCAGACTGTCGAGCGGCACCCAGGCCATGGCAAACTGCCGCGGCACCCCGTCGGTGAAGTGCGCACGCCGGATCGGCAGGGTGTTGGTGAAGGGGGTGCCCGAGATGTCGATGTCGATGCAGCCTTCGAGCTCGGGGGCCCGCCGGCCGTTCACCTTCCAGTCGCCGAGCCCGTCCGAATTGAGCCGCAGCACGCGACCATCCTGCAGGCGAAGCGTGAGGGAGCGGAAGGTCCAGTCGGAGGCGAGCTCGATGTCGTACTGAGCGCCGTACTCGAAGCCTTCGAATTCGCCGATCAAGACGCTGCGGACATTGATGCCGTCCGAGTTCTCCCAGATACGGCAGTGTTCGAGCCCGACCTCACCGACCGGTTGCCAGCGGAGGTCGAGCTCGAGAGGCATCGTCAAAGCGTCTTGTTCGTCAAAGCGTCTTGGCGAACACCGCCGTCATGTCGGCCATGCGGTTGGAGAAGCCCCACTCGTTGTCGTACCAGCCCATGATGGTCACGAAATTGCCCTGGGTCACCTTGGTCTGGTCGAGCAGAATGGTGGCCGAGTGCGGGTCGTGGTTCAGGTCGCTCGAGACCAGCGGGTGGGTGGTGTAGGTCATCACCCCCTTGAGCGGGCCGTCGGCGGCGGCGATCAGCGCGTCGTTGATTTCCTGGGGCGTGGTGTCGCGGCCGGCGACGAAGTTGAGGTCGACCAGCGAGACGTTCGGGGTCGGCACGCGGATCGAGATGCCGTCGAGCTTGCCCTTGAGTTCAGGCAGCACCAGGCCGATCGCCTTGGCGGCGCCGGTCGAGGTCGGGATCTGGCTGAGCGCCGCGGCGCGAGCGCGATAGAGATCCTTGTGCATGGTGTCGAGGGTGGGCTGGTCACCGGTATAGGAATGGATGGTGGTCATCATTCCCTTTTCGATGCCGACCAGGTCGTTCATCACCTTGGCCATCGGAGCGAGGCAGTTGGTGGTGCACGAGCCGTTCGAGATCACCACGTGCTCCTTGCCGAGCAAGGTGTGGTTGATGCCGTAGACGACGGTCAGGTCGGCGCCCTCGGCGGGGGCCGAAACGATCACCTTTTTGGCGCCGGCGGCGAGGTGCGCCGAGGCCTTTTCCTTGGAGGTGAAGATGCCGGTGCACTCGAGCACGATCTCGACGCCCAGCTCCTTGTGCGGCAGCTGCGCCGGATCCTTGACCGCGGTGACCTTGAAGGTCTGGTTGCCGGCGGTGATCACATCGCCTTCGACCTTGACGTCAAAGGGGAAACGGCCGTGCACGCTGTCATAGCGCAGGAGGTGGGCGTTGGTTTCGACCGGACCCAGATCGTTGACGGCGACGACCTGGATGTCGTTGCGACCGCTTTCGACGATGGCGCGCAGGATGTTGCGGCCGATGCGGCCAAAGCCATTGATTGCGACGCGTACAGCCATGATGGCTCCTTGAGGAATTCAGAAGGGAGGAGAGCGCGGTGTCTTACAACTGCGCCATGACAGCTTCAACTATGGCTTTCGCCGTAATGCCAAAGTGCTCATAGAGCTGCTCGGCCGGGGCGCTGGCGCCGAACGAATGCATGCCGATGAAGCGGCCCTTGTCGCCCAGGAGCTTCAGCCAGCTCATCTCGATGCCGGCTTCGATCGCCACCCTGGCCTTGGGCTTGCCGATCACGCTGTCGCGATATTCCTGCGATTGGGCGTAGAACAGCTCCTGGCTCGGCACGGAGACCACCTTGGCGGTGATGCCCTGGGCCTTCAGCAGTTCGAGACTGGCGACGGCGATGCTGACTTCCGAGCCGGTGGCGAAGATCACCGCGTCGGCATCCTTGTCGCCGGCGATGACATAGGCGCCCTTGGCCGACGGGTTGCCCTTGACCGTCTCGGTGCGCAGCGCGGGCAGGTTCTGGCGGCTGAGCGCCAGGATCGAGGGCTGTTCGGCTTCGATGGCGAGCTGCCAGCACTCGAGCGTTTCCACGGCGTCGGCCGGGCGGAACACCAGGAGGTTCGGAATGGCGCGCAGCGTCGAAAGGTGCTCGACCGGCTGGTGCGTCGGGCCGTCTTCACCCAGCCCGATCGAGTCGTGGGTCATCACGTAGATGACCTTCTGGCTCATGATGGCCGAGAGGCGGATGGCCGGGCGGGCATAATCGGTGAACACCAGGAAGGTGCCGCCATAGGGGATCAGGCCCTTGTGCAGCGCGATGCCGTTCATCGCCGCGGCCATCTCGTGCTCGCGGATGCCGTAGCGCATGTAGCGACCGGTATGGTCCTCGGCGGTGAACGGCTGCGTCTCGGGGGTGTTGGTGAGGTTGGAACCGGTGAGGTCGGCCGAGCCGCCGATGGTCTCGGGCAGAACCTTGTTGATCACCTCGAGCGCCATCTGGCTCGACTTGCGGGTGGCGACCTTCGGCTTGTCGGCAACCAGCTTGGCCTTGAAGGCTTCGATGGTCTCGTTCCAGTTCGCCGGCAGCCGGCCGGCGATGCGGCGCTCGAACTCGGCGCGCAGTTCCGGCTTGGCGGCGGCGAGGCGACCTTCCCAATCGCCCCGAGCGTTCTCGGAACGGGTGCCGGCGGCACGCCAGGCATTGAGCGTGTGGCTGGGGATCTCGAAGGCCGGGTAGTCGATACCGAGCCTGGCCTTGGCGCCGGCAAGCTCCTCGGCGCCGAGCGGCGAGCCGTGCACGGAGTGGGAGTCCGCCTTCTTGGGCGCGCCATAGCCGATGATGGTCTTGGCGGCGATCAGGGTCGGCTTGTCCTTGGACTTCTTGGCATCGAGCAGGGCCCTTTCGACCTGAGCCTGGTCGAGGCCGTCGATCTCGATGGTGTTCCAGCCGCAGGCCTTGAAGCGGGCGATCTGGTCGGTCGAGTCGGCGTTGGACACGCGACCGTCGATGGTGATGTTGTTGTTGTCCCAGATCACCACCAGCTTGTTGAGCTTGAGGTGGCCGGCGAGCGAGATCGCTTCCTGGCTGACGCCTTCCATCAGGCAGCCGTCGCCGGCAATCACCCAGGTGTAGTGGTCGACGAGGTCGGAGCCGAACTCGGCCGCGAGCTTGGCTTCGGCGACGGCAAAGCCGACCGAGTTGGCGATGCCCTGGCCCAGCGGGCCGGTGGTGGTCTCGATGCCCGGGGCGAAATGGTATTCCGGATGGCCGGCGGTCTTGGAGCCGAGCTGACGGAACTGCTTGATCTGGTCGATGGTCATATCCTCGTAGCCGAGGAGATAGAGCGCCGAGTAGAGCAGCATCGAGCCGTGACCGGCTGACAGGATGAAGCGATCGCGATCCGGCCACCAGGGGTTCTTGGGATCGAACTTCATCACCTTGGTGAACAGCACCGTGGCGATGTCCGCCACGCCCATCGGCAGCCCGGGATGGCCCGAGTTGGCTTTCTCCACCGCGTCCATGGAGAGGGAACGGATGGCGTTGGCCATCTCATTTGCTTGGGCGGAGTTGGTCATTGCGGGTGCTCTCGGCTAAGGGACAGAAGCCCGGAAATCCGGGCGCCTCGAACCCTCCTGCCGAGGCGGGTTGACGCTTAGCAGGTTCCTTTGACCTGTCAATGTCGCCTCCCGGAGGGGGCCGTTGCCAGATTGCGCCAGCTTTGCGCTATAGTGCCAAGTGGAATCGCCCTTTTTCGCGACGGGGGTCGGGATGGCCGAGCAGCACGCCGAGGATGGATACGAAGCAGCAGCCACCCGGCTCGACAAGGCGTTCGCGCGGCTGGAGGCGAGCGTGCGCAGCCTCAACGGCCGGGTGCGGGCACATAGCCGGATCGAGTCCGACACGCAGAAGCTGGTGAGCGAGCGGCAGCGGCTGGCGCAGGAGCTCGACAAGGTCAGCGCCAAGGCCAAGCGCCTCGATGACAGCTCGGCCGAAGTGGCCCGGCGCCTCGTCGTTGCCATGGAGTCGGTGCGCGAAGTGCTGGCCCAGGACGGATCGGCGAAGGGATAGCTCAGATGCCCGAGGTCAATGTCGACATCAACGGCCGCAAGTATCGCATGGCCTGCGAGGAGGGGCAGGAGCAGCACCTGCTCGGGCTTGCCGAACGCTTCAACCAGCATATCGACCAGTTCAAGGGCACGTTCGGCGAGATCGGCGACAACCGGCTGACGGTGATGGCGGGCATCGCCGTGCTCGACGAACTGGCCGAGGCGGAGCGCCGCATCGCCGAGTTGCAGCGCGATGTCGCGAGCCTGACGCAGGCCGGCGAGGCATTGACGCACGAGGCCGAGGACCTCGAGCGGCGCTTCGCCAAGCGGCTCAACGACGCGGCCCGCAAGATCGAAGCGATATCGAGCGCCATCGACGAGACCGGCGCGGCAGCGGGAAACTAGTTTTTCCTGACGATGCAGGCGCCGCCGGCGGCCTGCAGTTTTGCGCACAAAGCATCTGCGTCGGCGCGGTTGTCGCGACCGATCATGGCGTAGTGCCTGAGCCGTGGGCCGAAATTGGGGTTGCGCGCCATCAGCAGCATCAGTTTCTCGCCGCCCAGCAACCTGGGGTGGCTCGCCTGCACCCGCTCGAAACGGCGGATGGCGACACCCTGCGAGAAGTTCTGCGCGAGGAGCACGCCCCACGGCTTCCATTCGCTGGGTTGCCGGTCGAGCCTGGGCACCTGCTCGGCCTCGGCCATCTTGACGCAGGCATCGATGAAGGGCTCGTTCTTGCCGATGGCATAGTCGACCTCGGGCGGCACCTCCGCGAGCCAGGCATCGGGATCGCGGCCGGTGATGATCTCGACATAGAAGCGGGTTTCGGCCGGCAGGTAGCTGCCCGCCCTCGCATATCCGGCAGCGCGACCTTCTCCGCCATTATAGGCGACCGCCGCCAACCCGAGATTGCCGAACTTGTCGGTGAGGAAGCGCAGGTATTCGGCCGACTTCGCCAGCGCCTCGCTCGGATCGAAGGCGTTGCGCAGCCCGCGAATACGGGCGGTCGAGGGAATGAACTGCGCGATCCCCTGGGCCCCGGCGGTGCTGAGAGCGAACGGGTCGAAGCGGCTTTCCTGCCAGATCAGCCGCGCGAAGTATCCTGCCGGCAACCGCGCGCGCCAGGCGTAGAGCTGGATCGCCGCGCAGGTATCGCGAAAGAACTGCTCCTGCCGGATGCAGATGGCGGTCCAGGCCGGCGCCGCCGGATCGGCTGCATAGCAGGAACGCGGACTGGCCGGCGCCGGATCGCTTTCGACAGCACGGACCGCGCAGCTCAGGGCCGCCATCACAAGTGCCAGTCCGAGGCCGATCAGGTGTCTGCCGCGCATCGCGGCAAAGTAGGACGCTCCCGTGGTCCCGGCAACATCGACAATTGGCAAACTTTGCCAATTTTTGCTAAGTGAGGGTCAAAGGAGTCCTTGCCATGGCTACCATGAACATCTCGCTGCCCGACAAGATGAAACAATGGGTTGAGGAGCAGACCGCCGACGGTCGCTACGCCAACGCCAGCGACTACGTGCGCGACCTGGTGCGGCGCGATCAGGCTCGGCGCGAGGCTATCAGCAAGCTGCAGCAAGTCGTCGACGATGCGCTGGCCAGTGGCATCAGTGACAAATCGATCGAGGAGGTTTTTGCCGAAGCCAGGGTGAAAGCGATGGCGGCATTGAAGGCTCGTGATGCGGCTTAGGCTGACGCCGGACGCAGAACAGGACATCACCGACATTTTCGTCTACGGGGTGCTCACTTACGGGCTGAAGCTCAGTGAGGAGTACAGTGGACGGCTGCAAGGCGCTATCGACCGCCTCGGGGACTATCCAATGCTTGGTCGAGAGCACGACGAGATCAACCCGCCGGTACGCCTCTACCGGTATGAGTCGCACCATATCCTTTATGCGATCCGCGACGGCGAACTACTCGTGCTGCGCGTGCTGCACGGCAGTGTCGACTGGATCAGCCTGCTTGGTCACTGAGCTTGCTTCGGGTCAGGCGGCATATCGTGGCGATCGTTGCGCCCTATGGGCGATTGCCCTGGCCTCGCTCACCGCATCATCGGCCACCACACGGTTCCGGCCGGCGGATTTCGCCGCATAGAGGCGGCGGTCGGCACGGGCCAGTGCGGGCTCCGGTGCGTTCGCTTCGGCGGCGGCAAGGCCGATACTCACGGTGACAGCCAGGCCTGGCGCAAGCCGCGACCAGGGGTAGTCGGCGATTTCGCGCCGCACGGCCTCGCAGGCTTCACGATCGTTCCGATCATTGCCGCTGAACAACAGGGCGAACTCCTCCCCGCCCAACCGGGCCGCCAGGCTCGCCGGGACGCCGTCCAGCAGGCGCGAGACCTGCCGCAGCACCTCATCGCCGAGCATATGCGAGTGGTTGTCGTTGATCGCCTTGAAGTGGTCGATGTCGACGATGGCGATGCTGTGAGGTTCGCCCGCCACGGCCTGCAGCTGCTGTTCAAGGGCGCGGCGATTGGCGATGCCGGTCAGCGGATCGCGGAGCACTTCGGCTGCCAGACGTTCGGCTTCGGCGCGGTGGTGCTGGCTTTCGAAATGGATCTGGGCCGCCTGAGCCCGTCGTCGCGCCTGCTCGCCTTCGTTGCGGCGGTAGCTGTCGTGGTAGCGCTTGAAGTTGTAGAGCGCGGTCGCCAGATCGCCGGCCCGTTCGGCAATCTCGGCGAGGCGCCTCAGACAGTTCATCTGGTGGTCGGTGTGCCCGCTGGCTTCAGCGAGATCGAAGGCTTCCGAGCACATTCGCCTCGCGCCCTCGAGATCGCCCTCGCGCATCCGCAACTCGCCGTCGGTATAGAGATGGTGGACTGTCTCGCGGATACCGGGGGTGCCGGGTGTCTGGGGCCACTGCAGCAGCAGCGCCCGGGCCATCTCGAGCTGCCCCTGCAAGCCCAGATACTCCACCGTGTTGGTGAGCGCGAGCCGCAGCATCCAGCCATCGCCGCAGCTCCGGGCGGTGTCCACCGCCTCGATGCCCAGGTCCACCGCCAGGTTGCGGTGCTTTTTTGCCTCCTCGGGGTCGCCGGCTCGTTCCCGGCCGTCTGCCAGGTCGGCGAGCGCGTAAGCGAGATTACTGAGAAACAACGACAGCGCGGAGGCATCTTCCACCTCTCCGGCAACCTTCACGGCCCAGCGGAAATGCTGCTCGGCAAGATCGGCATGCTGGGAGTAGAGGAGCGCCATCCCCTTGCTGTTGAGGGCGTGGGCCAAGGTCAGCGGCGCGCCGTCCGCTTCTGCCATCGCCACCGCCGTGTCGGCCTCGAGATAGGCCTCGTCGGTCAGCCCGAGTTCCAGCAGCAGCCAGGCGGCAAGCGAGTGCGCCGCGGCCCGACGGTCCGCATTGCCGAGCTCTTCGGCGAGGCGGCGGGCCGCCACCGCGGCGGCCAGACCCGCATTGGCCTCACCCAGTTGCAGGCTGTGCCAGGCGACCCGCAGCAGCGCGGCGAGGCGCGTCGCGTCTTCGGTCGTCAGCTCGGCCACCTGCCGTGCAACCCTCAGCGCGGCAGCCGGCTCGCCGGAGCGGCCGAGACGGCGCGCTTCGGTCAACTGCAGATCCGGGTTCAGCGCTTGCTCCATGATGCGGTGGGGCGTCTCCTGACCGGCTGAAGGCTAGTCAACGCGCGTTACCGTGTGGTTGTCGCGATCACCGGTGTTGTGCGTATTGCTTCAACCGCTGAACCGGCCTGGTTCCCAGTTGGCCAGCACCGCCTGCTGCAGGTCGATCTCTTCCATGATCTCGCGCAGCACCTCGTCGTCGAGCTTGCGTTCGTCGCGGGCCGCCACCAGAGCGGCGCGCCGCGCCTCGAGCACGGTGCGGCCGAGTTCGAGCACCATGGTGTCGTGCTCGGTATGTGATTGGCGTTCCGCAGCATCCTCGATGCTGGCGCGCTTCAGCATCTGCTCGGCGGCAGCGCGGGCCTTGGGGTCGGTCTGTCCGTCGCGGAAGGCGGTGATCGCCGCCCGGCCGGCGGCATCGGCAATGTCGCGGGCGACTGCATGCTGGGCGGCGCGGTACTTGTCCTCGGCCGGGTCGGAGATGCCGAGCCGGTTGATCAGCCAGGGCAGGGTGAGACCCTGCACCAGCAAGGTGCCGATGGTGACGGCAAAGGCGACGAACTGGATGATGTCGCGCCCCGGAAATGCCTCGCCCGAGAGCGTCAGCAGTGGAATACCGGCGGCGGCGGCAAGGGTGACCACGCCCCGCATGCCCGTCCACGAGATGACGAGGTTCTCCTGCCAGCTGAACGGCTCGGGGACATCGTAGCCGCCCTGCCGCAGCATCTCCCGGCGGCGTTCGAAGCGGCCGTCACGGCGGCGACCGAAGCGCCGTGGCGGTTCCTCGCCGGCCTTGATGCGGGCAATCGACTCGCGGACCCGACGGGTCTGCCAGCGCGAGACGAAGCCGGTGCCGAATACCCAGGCGATGCGCACGAGGATCACCGCGACGAGCACGACCAGCGACAGGCCGAGCAGCTCGATGAGGCTGAAGCCGGTGGCCGTCGCCTCGTCGATGACGAACTTCATCTGCAGGCCGATATAGGCGAAGACGAAGGCTTCGAGCAGCGCATCGGCGGTGCGCCAGAACTGCCGCTCCTGGATGCGGGCGGCATAGCCGGCCTCGGTGGAGTTGTGCCCCAGCGAGAACCCCGCCGCGACCACGGCGAGGACGCCCGAAGCGCCGACTTCTTCGGCGACCAGATAGGCGGCGAACGGCACCAGCACGGAGAGCACGGTGACGAGCGAGGCATTGCTCATGCGCAGCCTGGTGCGGTGGACGATGGCGCCGATCACCATGCCGATGAAGATGCCGACGACGACCGCGTAGATGAAGTAGAGCAAGCCATTGTCGATGAACAGGTGGCGCCCGGTCACCGTTGCCGTGGCGAAGGCGAACAGCGTCAACGCCGCGGCGTCGTTGATCAGGCTCTCGCCCTTCAGCACCGTCATCATGCGGCTGGGGAGCCCCAGCTTGCGTCCGACCGCCACCGCGGTCACCGCATCGGGCGGTGAGACCACCGCCGCCAGCACCGTCGCAACCGCGAGCGTCATGCCGGGAATGATCGAGGCGGACACCGCGCCGACGACGAAAGTCGTCACCAACACCAGGATCACCCCCAGGTTGATGATCGAGGGGAGCCGCCTGATGAAACTGATGAAGGAGAACTCCGTCGCCGCCGAGTAGAGCAGCGGCGGCAGCACCACGGTGAGGATGATCTCGGGTTCGAGCTCCAGCCGCGGCAGGCCGGGAATGAACGAGGCGGCGAGACCGACCAGCGCCAGTAGCAACGGCGCCTGAATGTTGCGCCGCTCCGCGAAGATGGTGACCGCGATGGCGGCGATCATCACCAGGAGGATCCGTGAAACCATGCCCGCCCCTCAAGCCTTTTGTCCGAGTGATATAGGGCAGGACTGCGTCCGGTTGCATCGCCCTCTCGTCCAAAGTTTTCGGTTGGTCGCGAGATCGAGCCTCAAATGTCTGCAGCTTTTCCCGATCGTGGCCGCGCCGCAGGTGGAAATGGAAAGAAGCGCTTGGCGTTGACGGCCGAGCGACCCTATATTGTGGGTGCTGCCCGGTGCGTGCTGGATCATTTTTCCCTGGGGCCGTACTGATCCTTAAGGGAGCTGTACCTGACCGGACCCGTGGGTTCGGACATACGGCGCCCACCTACGAAAGTAGGTTCCCAGGATCTGTATCCCACGGCCAGGGCGGCACCTGGATTTCTCGGTTGACCGAGTTGCGGGATCAAACCGCAAGAGCCTGCACTTTCCGGATTCCGCTCCAGAAGGCCCGATGAGCGACGCAAAGATCGAACAGGCGAAAGCGGCGCTTCGCGCCGAAGCGCACAAGCGGCGGAAGGCCTTTCACCCGTCACTGCGCAGCGACGCCGCCAAGGCGGCGGCAGCGCATTTCTTCGAAGGCGTGCCGCTCCAGAAGGACGAAGTGGTTGCCGGCTACTGGCCGATCCGCGACGAGATGGACGTCAAATCCGTAGTCGCTCGCCTGATGGATGCCGGCCAGCCGGTCTGCCTTCCGGTTGTGCTGGGCGACGAGCAGCCGTTGGAATTGCGTCTGTGGGAGGACGGCGCGCCGCTTTACGAGGCCGGCTTCGGCACGTTGGCGCCAGCCGAGGAAGCGCCGCGGGCGGTGCCTGACGTCATCCTGATGCCGCTGCTCGGTTTCGACAGATATGGCACCCGCCTCGGCTATGGCGGCGGCTATTACGACCGCACGCTGGCGAGCCTCGAAAAGCGTCCGCGTCTCATCGGTTTCGCCTTCGCCTTGCAGGAGGTGGACCTGATCCCGCGCGAGGCGCACGATGTGCCGCTCGACGCCATCGTCACCGAGCATGGCGTGCGCAACTTCGAGAAAAAGGCGCCGGTTACGTGAGAGTTCTGTTTCTGGGCGATGTGGTCGGCAAGGCCGGCCGCGACGCCGTTTCCGACCGCCTGGCCGGGCTGGTCGACAAGCACAAGTTCGATTTCGTGGTGATCAACGGCGAGAACGCCAGCCATGGACGCGGCCTCACCGAGGGGCACTTCGCCGAGATCAAGGCGGCCGGCGCCGATGTGGTGACGCTGGGCGATCATGCGTTCGACCAGCGCGATACCCTGACCTATATCGCCCGCGAGCCGACCTTGCTGCGGCCGATCAACCTGGCGCCCGGCACGCCCGGGCGCGGTGCCAATCTCTACGAGAGCGGCGCCGGGCACCGCGTGCTGGTGATCAATGCCCAGGGCCGGGTGTTCATGGATCCGGTGGACGACCCGTTCCGGGCGGTGGAAACGGCGGTGGCGGCCTGTCCGCTGGGCGAGCAGGCCGATGCCATCATCCTCGATTTCCACACCGAGGCGACGTCCGAGATCCAGGCGATGGGGCACTTCCTCGATGGCAAGGTGAGCCTCGTGGTCGGCACCCACACCCATATCCCGACGGCCGACCACCGCATCCTCAAAGGCGGCACGGCGCTGATGGCCGATGCCGGCATGTGCGGCGACTATGACTCGGTGATCGGCGTCGAGGTCGACGAACCGCTCAACCGCTTCCTCACCGGCATCGCCACCGGACGCTTTACTCCGGCGGAAGGCGAGGCGACGCTGAGCGGCGTGGCGATCGAGACCGATCCGCGGACCGGCCTCGTCGCCAAGCTGTCGCCGCTCAGGGTCGGCGGCTCGCTGGCGCAGGTGGAACCGGCGTTCTGAGCCCGCTTCACAGGCCGCGGCGATTTGACTATAAGCCCGCCCATTCAATTCAGCCTCAGACACGAGGGGTGACCGCATGGCCGGCCATTCGCACGCCAAAAATATCATGCACCGCAAAGGCAAGTCGGACGCGGCTCGCTCGAAGGTGTTCTCCAAACTCGCCCGTGAAATCACCGTCGCCGCCAAGCTCGGCATGCCCGACCCGGCATTCAACGCACGCCTGCGCCTTGCGGTGCAGAACGCGCGTGCCCAGTCGATGCCCAAGGACAATATCGACCGCGCCATCAAGAAGGCGGCGGGCAATGACGGTGAGAATTACGAAGAGATCCGCTACGAGGGCTATGGCCCGGGTGGCGTCGCGGTCATTGTCGAGGCGCTGACCGACAATCGCAATCGCACCGCGTCGAACGTGCGTTCGACCTTCTCCAAGAACGGTGGCGCGCTGGGCGAAACCAATTCTGTCGGCTTCATGTTCGACCGCGTCGGCGAGATCTTCTATCCGGCGACTGCCGGCTCGGAAGACAAGGTGATGGAGGCGGCGATCGAGGCCGGCGCCGACGACGTCGAGAGCGATGAAGACGGGCACTGGATCTACACCTCGTTCGAACAGCTGAACGAAGTCGCGGCAGCGCTCGAGAAAGTGCTGGGCGAGGCGGAATCGGCCAAGTTCATCTTCAAGCCGCAGAACGAAGTGCCGGTGGATGCGGAAAAAGGTGCGACCCTGCTCAAGCTGATCGGCATTCTCGAAGAGGATGACGACGTGCAGAACGTCTACTCCAACTTCGACATTTCCGACGAGGACATGGCCAAGATCGACGCCGCCTGACGGCTCGAAGCGCGATCGACGCCTTTGGCGCCGACCTCGGTCAGGCCGCCGTGGCGGGCAGGCTTTCGTAATGCGAGATGGACGCGACCGCGATTCGGTTGCGTCCATTCTGTTTGGCAACATAGAGCTGCTGGTCGGCCAGCCGGAACAGCTCGGCGAAGGGCAGGTAGCGATCGTAGACGGCGCCGCCGACGCTGACCGTCAGCTGGTGCGGTTTGCCGTCCGGGGTGAACAGCGTGTCGTACACGGCGAGGCGCAGCCGCTCGGCCACGGCCTCGGCGATCAACTGCGTGGTGCCGGGCAGGTAGACGGCAAACTCCTCGCCGCCGATGCGCCCCACCAGGTCGGCGGCGCGCAGTACGCTGCGGATGGCTCCGGCGATGCGGCGCAGCGCTGCGTCACCCTGCTCGTGACCGAAGGTATCGTTGATGGCCTTGAAGTTGTCGGCGTCGATGACCAGCAAGGTGCCGCGCATGCCGTCTTCGGAGAAACGGGCATCGTCCAGCGCCTCCTCGACCTCGCGGGTGAAGGCGCCCCGGTTGAGCAGGTCGGTGAGGGTGTCGGTCGCAGCATGGTGGCGCAGCAGGTCGTGGGCGGTAGCCAGCTGGCGCAGTTTGCTGAGCAACAGGTAGAGCATGGGCACGGCGAGCGCGATCGGCACCAGAATGTCGATGGCGATCGACCAGCGCAGCGCGGCGGGGCTCAGGTTGTGGAAATTGAACGAATCCACCAGCAGCGCCACGACAATGCAGCCGAGCGTGCCCAGTGCCGTCCCCAGGTAGACGCGGCCCTGTCCGGTGGGCGAAAAATCCACTCTGAGCGTCCCTTCGGCACCTCGGTGTAGCAGACCGAAACGCTAGCGAAGGCGAGTTGAAATCGCCTCAAGCCGGTAGAGGGGATTTTATCTATCGATGGCGATCAGCTGAGGGCCGCACTCATCGCACCGAGCGGCAAACCGCCGAGCTCGACGCGGTTGCGGCCGGCGCGTTTGGCCTCATAGAGGCGACGGTCGGCGATCCGGAACAACTCGGAGAAGCCGGCGTTCCCGGCGCACACCGCGCCGCCGATGCTCACCGACAGGCGCTGAGCCAGCCCCTCGGAGCTGATGAACAGCGCATTGACCGCGGCACGGATGCGTTCAGCCGCGAGATCGGCGGCCTCGGCGCCGGCATCCTCTAGGAACACGCCGAACTCTTCGCCGCCGATGCGGCCGACGAGGTCGCCTTCGCGTACATTGTCGCGGATGGCATTGGCGATCAGCTGCAGCACTTCGTCGCCGCGCTCATGGCCGAAACGGTCGTTGACCGTCTTGAAGTGATCGGCATCGATGACCAGCAGGGTGCCGTGGCCAGCGGTCTGGGTGAGGCTCGAGCTGACGCGGCTGGTGAAGGCGCGGCGGTTGAGGCAATCGGTCAGCCAGTCGGTCGAAGCCAGCAGCTCCAGCCTGCGGTTGGCCTCGCGCAACTGGGCCGAGCGGATCTGGAGGAACAAGAGGATCGGGCCGCCGAGCACGGCGGGCATGGCGAGCGCCAGGATGGTGCCGACATCGTTCATCCCCTGGTTCAGCGCCATCATCACCAGGTTGGAGATCACCCAGGACCCGGCAGTCGAGGCGATGATGATGAGCGACGTGCGCCGCCAGACGACGCCCCACTCGGAAGGTGGCAGCCCAGGCTTGTTCATTTCCGCGTCCCCCGGAGTGAATGCGTCCGGCTTACGGGACCAATGCTTGAATGCTGATTAATCCGAAGGCGCGGATCGCAGCTAATTCGGTGTAACGTTTCCGTTTCGTTCACAAAGCGCTTGGTAGGTTCGGCGACCTGACCTAATGCTTCGAAATGGCTGAAACAGTGCGAATCATCGGCATCGATCCGGGGCTGCGGCGCTGCGGCTGGGGCATTATCGAAAGCAATGGCAACCGGCTGAGTTTTGTCGCCTGCGGCACCATCACCCCGCCGGTGGAGGGGACGCTCGCCGAGCGGCTGGTGGAACTGCATCACGGCATTGCCGGCGTGCTCGACGCGTACGCGCCCGAGGAAGCGGCGGTCGAGGAGACGTTCGTGTCGGCCGGAGCGCGCTCGGCGCTGCAACTGGGCCAGGCACGCGGCGTGGTGCTGATGACGCCGGCGCTGCGCGGGCTGCCGGTGGGCGAGTATGCGGCCAACCTGATCAAGAAATCGGTGGTGGGCACCGGGCACGCCGAGAAGGCGCAGATCCAGATGATGATCAAGATCCTCTTGCCGACGGCGACCTTCAAGGGCGCCGACGCGGCCGATGCGCTGGCGATCGCCGTCTGCCACGCGCACCATCGCGCCATTCGCAAGCTGAGTGTTCCTGCATGATCGGCAAACTCAAGGGCATGGTCGACGGCTTCGGCGACGACTTTGCGCATCTCGACGTGAATGGCGTGGTCTACGAGGTGTTCTGCTCGGCCAAGACCCTGGCGGCGCTGCCGCAGGTTGGCCACGCGGCGGTGGTGCATACCGAGATGATCGTCCGCGAGGACATGATCCGGCTCTACGGCTTTTTCACCGAAGCCGAGAAAGCCTGGTTCACTACGCTGATGACGGTACAGGGGGTTGGCAGTCGGGTGGCGCTCGCCATCCTTTCCGTCCTCACTCCGTCCGAACTCGCGAGCGCCATTGCACTGCAGGACAAGGCGATGGTCGGGCGCGCCAATGGTGTCGGCCCCAAGCTGGCGATCCGCATCGTCACCGAGCTCAAGGGCAAGGCCCCGGCAGGCGCCATCGACGCCGGTGTGCTGGGCCTGCAGGCGGCCCTGGGCGAGGGCGTCGCGGCGGGCAATGTCGCCGACGCGGTTTCGGCGCTCACCAATCTCGGCTACTCGAGCGCCCAGGCTTCGGCCGCGGTGGCGCGAGTGGTCGGCCGTGAAGGCAACGAGGTGCCGACCGACAAGCTGATCCGGCTGGGGCTCAAGGAGTTGAGCAGCTAGCCTTGAAAGAGGCGAAACTCCTTACTATTCTAGAAAAGTAAGGAGCGAGAGCGATGTCTGGGAAATCTCTGCCTGCAAGGACAAGGTATACCGGCAAGATGACCAGCAAAGGTCAAACGACGGTCCCGAAGGAAGTGCGGGACTTTCTGGGCCTCGAAGAGGGAACGCAGATGGAATGGATCGTGGATGACGGCAAGGTCATCGTAAAGCCTCGGAAACTTCGGGCTATCGATCTGGCCGGCAGGCTCGGCCCGCCTCCGAGCGGGGTGACGAACACCAGTGTCGAGGACATGCACAAGGCGATCGGAGATGCGATCGTCGAGCGGTATGTGCGCACACTGAAGCAATGATCGGCGTCGACACCAACGTCATCGTGCGGCTGCTGGTGCCAGATGAACCACAGCGGATGCTGGCCGAAGCCTTCTTTTCAACCCGCTCCGCCGCCGATCCGGCATTCGTGTCATTGGTCGTCGTTGTGGAGCTCGCCTGGGTCCTCAACCGTCACTATGGGTATGATTTTCAGAAGGTTCGTCAGGCCGTGCAGTGGTTGCTCGACTCCGACGACTTCGTGGTCGAGCATCGTGATCGCGTCGAGTGGGCTGTTGCCAACTACACTCGATCGAAGCTCGATCTGCCCGACCTGCTGATCGCCAGTGCCGGCGAGGAAGCGGGTGTTACTACCGCGACGTTCGACCGCGACGCCGCCAAATATGTCCCCGGCATGGAACTCCTCAAGTGACCGACCTCACCTCCGCCCACGCCGGACGGGATGACCCGCTCGATGTTTCGCTTCGCCCCTCCGGCTTTTCGGAATTCATCGGGCAGGCCGAGGCGCGGGCCAATCTCGAAGTGTTCATCCAGGCGGCGAAGCAGCGCGGCGCGGCGCTCGATCATGTGCTGTTCGTCGGCCCGCCGGGCCTGGGCAAGACCACGCTGGCGCAGATCGTGGCGCGTGAGCTTGGCGTCGGGTTCCGCGCCACCTCCGGTCCGGTGATCGCCAAGGCGGGCGATCTCGCGGCTCTCCTCACCAACCTCGAAGAACGCGACGTGCTGTTCATCGACGAGATCCACCGGCTCAACCCGGCGATCGAGGAAGTGCTCTATCCGGCGATGGAGGACTATCAGCTCGACCTGATCATCGGCGAGGGCCCGGCAGCCCGTTCGGTGCGGATCGACCTAGCGAAGTTCACCCTGGTCGGCGCCACCACGCGCGCCGGGCTGCTCACCACGCCGCTGCGCGACCGTTTCGGCATCCCGATCCGGCTCAACTTCTACACCCCCGAAGAACTGGTGAAGATCGTCGAGCGCGGCGCCCGCCTGCTTGGCATCGGCATGGCGCCGGATGGGGCGATGGAAGTGGCGCGCCGCTCGCGCGGCACGCCGCGCATTGCCGGACGGCTGCTGCGCCGGGTTACCGATTTTGCGCTGGTCGAAGGGGCCAAGGAGATCACCCGGGCCATCGCCGACCGGGCGCTGCTGCGGCTCGACGTCGATGCGCGCGGGCTCGACCAGCTCGACCGTCGCTACCTCCGGGTGATCGCCGATTTCTACGGCGGAGGCCCGGTGGGCATCGAAACCATCGCCGCGGCGCTGTCGGAACCGCGCGATGCGCTCGAGGAGATCGTCGAGCCCTACCTGATCCAGCAGGGCTTCATCCAGCGTACGCCGCGCGGCCGCATGCTGACGACGCTGGCGTTCCAGCATCTGGGGCTCGCCACGCCGCAGGGCTTTGTCGGGATGCAGGGCAGCCTGTTCGAGGAGCCGGGTGAAGAGTGAATGATCCGGGCATGATCTGGCTCTCCCGCGTCACGGATGTCGACGCAGGCCAACCCTTCTGGCCGGAGTGCGTCATGCAGTTGAGGAGCCGGTATGGTTGAGCATCGCGCAGTGTTGCGACACGACCGGATGGTCTGCTTCGATGACGGGGGCGACCGCTTTCACCTACGCGCGGCGGCCATCGCGCTGAGGAATGGTCGAGTCCTGATCCAGAACCTCAAGGCCGGACACGGTACCTTCCTACCGGGCGGCCGGGTCGAACAGGGGGAAGCCAGTCCGGAAACGCTGGTGCGGGAGATCGAGGAAGAGTTCGGTCACACCGTGGCTGTGGGGCCGCTCGCCTTCGTCATCGAGTCGTTCTACGCAGAAAAGGGTCAGCAGTTCCACGAAGTCGGTCTCTACTTCGGCGTCGAAGTGGGGGAGGACTTCCCCTACCACGACACCGATATCTGCCACCGCTGTTACGAGGGCGATGTCGAGATGGAATATCGATGGGTCGAGGCGACGCCCCAGTCGCTGGCGGCGCACACCTTCCACCCCGAACTGTTGCGCGACCGTCTCGGGATACTGCCTCGGGGCACGGTTCATCTGCTCGACCGCGAGGCGGTATGAGCGGCAGCCAGTTCACCGCGCGGGTCTACTACGAAGACACCGACTTTTCCGGAAACGTCTACCACGCGGCTTACCTGCACTTCTTCGAGCGGGCGCGCACCGAGTTCCTGAGGGAGCGCGGCGTGCATCACTCCGAGCTGGTGAAGGATGGCATCGCCTTCGCGGTGCGGACCATGACCATCGATTTCAAGGCGGCCGCCCATATCGATGACCTGCTGGAGGTGACGACCGAGGTTGCCTCGCTCACCGCGGCACGTCTCAACCTGGTGCAGTCGATCAGCCGCCAAGGCGTGGAAATCACCCGGGCCGAGGTCCAGGTGGTGGCGATCAAGACAAGCGGTGGAGCGGCCCGCATGCCGCGCGAACTGCTGGACCTGCTCAAGGCATAAAAACCGGCCGCCGGTCCCCCAGAGGGACCGACGGCCCAAGCCTGTTCTGGTGAAGGTCCTACATCGCGGCAGCCACGACCTGGCCGCGGATTTCGCCATCGGGGAACTTCGCCGTATGCAGATTGAAGTACCACTGACCACCCTTGAGCTGGGTGATCTGATCGTCGGTGAGCGTGGCGTTGCCGTTGATCGGGCTCGCCAGCGGGTCGGCCAGCGGCACCACCGGGTCGGCGTTGGCGCCTTCGGCCGCCGGACCGTGGAAGTGGGCGCCAGTGGCGTCGCCGCTCAGGCCTTCATAGGTGATGGTCCAGGTGAAGACCTTGGTATCGGTATCGAGCGTCGCCTCGACCTTGCCGGTGCCGGTCGAGTCGGTGGGCGGCACCTCGGAAGCGCCTTTCAGGTCGGCGATGAACTTCAACGTTTCGGCGTAGGCCGGCATGGCGGTGAAGGCGAGGACCGTCGCGGTGGCGAGCAAAGTCCGTGTCAGGTTGAGATGCATCTGGGTGTCTCCCTCTCATTGGGTGAACCCCCGCTCGGATACCCGTCCGGCGGGGCTGGGAAGCAAACGTCGGCGGAACGGGAGGGTTGCGCTGCGCCAATGCGCCGCGATCACACAAGCGCGAGGAATCGCTTTGTTAACACTTGCTTGACCATAAGTAAGGCAGTGCTCGAACAGCGCTGCCAAAGGTCCGGGATTCCGGGCTTTTCTCTTAAATTTGACAAATTTGGACCGCATCGACCCGACGATCAAGTTTCGGTCGTCGGGGCCGGACTGAGAAGGACCCTTACATGGAAGCCATGGACGCCGTTGGCACGGCCACTGCGCATGCCGACCTTTCGATCTGGGCGCTGTTCTGGCAGGCCGACCTCGTCGTCAAGACCGTGATGATCGGCTTGTTGGGCGCTTCAGTGTGGTGCTGGGCGATCATCGTCGACAAGTCCATGCTCTATGCGCGCGCCAAGGCCGAGATGAACCGCTTCGAGCGGGTGTTCTGGTCGGGCCAGTCGCTCGAGGAACTCTACCAGCAGATGAGCGAAAAGCCCTCGATGGGGCTGGGCGCCATTTTCGTCGCCGCGATGAAGGAATGGAAGCGCAGCCACGAGCAGAACGCGTCCTCGTTCGTCGGGGTGCAGGGCCGGCTCGACAAGGTGCTCGACGTGGCGATCAGCCGCGAAAGCGAGAACCTCGAGAAGCGCCTCGGCTTCCTCGCCACCGTCGGCTCGGCCTCGCCCTTCATTGGCCTCTTTGGCACGGTATGGGGCATCATGAACGCTTTCACCGCCATCTCGGCCGCATCGAGCACCAATCTCAGCGTGGTCGCCGGCCCGATCGCCGAGGCGCTATTCGCCACCGCGCTCGGCCTGCTCGCCGCCATTCCGGCGGTTATCGCCTACAACAAGCTGAGCGGTGATGCGAACAAGCTGGTCGGCCGGCTGGAAGGGTTTGCCGACGAGTTCTCCACCATCCTCAGCCGGCAGCTCGAAGCGCGGGGTGCCCGCTGATGGCAATGGCACTATCCAGCGGCGGCGGAGGCGGCGGACGCCGTCGGGGCCGGCGGCGCGGCGGCGGCTCCAAGCCGATGAGCGAGATCAACGTCACGCCGATGGTCGACGTGATGCTGGTGCTGCTGATCATCTTCATGGTGGCGGCGCCGCTGATGACGGTCGGCGTGCCGATCGAGCTGCCGCAGACGCAGGCCAAACAGCTCAATACCGAACAGAAGCCGATCACCATCTCGGTGACCAACGAGGGCGCGATCTTCCTCGGCGACAATCCGGTGACGCTCGACGACCTCGTTGCGCAGGTCGCCGCGGTTGCCGTCAACGGCACCGAAGACCGCATCTATGTGCGGGGCGACCTCGCCGCCAACTACGGTTCGGTGATGCAGGTGATGGGGGCGCTGTCGGGCGCCGGCTACGCCAAGATCGGCCTCATCACGGAACAGGCCGCGCAGCAGCAGGGCCAGTAAGCTGATGCGCACCGGGTTCACGGTTTCCACCATCGGGCATGTCGGACTGATCGTTCTCGCGGTCGTCGGCATCGGCATGGGGCGACCGATGGATCCGACGCCGGTGGACTCGATCGCCGTCGACCTGATCCCGGTCACCGAGTTCGACAATATTCGTATGGGGACCCTCGACAGCACCGTGGTCGAGACCGAGGCACCGTCGGTGGTCGAGTCCGAGAAGCCGGCCGAGCTGGCGCAGCCCACCGGAAATACGGAGGAAGACCAGCCGACTCCGATGGACAATACGGACCCCACTCCGGCTCCGACCGAGCAGACCGCTCCCGCGCCTGAGGCGGCGGCCGAGCCGGTGGTCGAGCCGGAGCCGGAGCCAGTTCCTCCGACCCCGGCATCGCGTCCCGTGACCGAGCCGCAGCCCGAGCCGGTGCCTGAACCCGTCGAAGAGCCGGCCCCGGCCGAGCCGGCGCCGGTCGCCACACCCGAGACCCCGACGCCCGCTGAAACCGCGCCCAAGCCGACGGTGCGCACGGCCTCGCTCGAGCAGAAACGCGCCGAGTTCAAGAAGCAGCAGCAGGCGGAAAAGCAGAAGCAGGCCGACGAGAAGGCCAAGGCAGAAGCGGACAAGAAGAAGGCCGAGGAAGAAAAGAAGCGCAAGGCGGCCGAAGAGAAGAAGCGCATCGAGCAGGCCAAGGCCGACCAGGCTCAGAAGGTGGCCGACGAGGTGGCCAACCTGATCAATAACGAGGAATCGCGTGGCGCCACCACCGGCTCCGGCGGCCAGGCGACGCTTGGGCGTGAGGATGGCCGCTCGGCAACCCTGAGCCAGTCCGACATCGGGGCGCTGATCGCACAATTGAAGGGGTGCCTGTCCGTACCGGCCGGTGCCACGGAGGCCGGTTCCGAAGTGCAACTGCAATTCACAGTTGCCGGCGATGGCTCGGTATCGGGGCGCCCGGAGGTGGTGGGGACCACCAGCGACGCCATGGCGAACGCCTATGCGGGTGCCATGTCGCGTGCGGTGTCACGTTGTGGCCCGTACATGATGGTCGCCGGCCAAGACGTCAAAGCAACTTTCCGAGCCAGAGATTTCTGATGCCCGTCACAGTATCCGGATGGAGACTTACATGACCCTGATCACCCGGCGCAACGCGCTCAAGCTCGGTCTCGCCGGCGGCGCCCTAGCGCTCGCCACCCCGTCGCAGGCATTGGTCGAGATCGTCGTCAGCGGCGGTAACTTCACGCCGCTGCCGATTGCCATTCCGGATTTCGCCTCGTCGGACCCGAGCTTCGGCGCCGAGATTGCGCAGATCGTGCGCGACAACCTCAAGCGCTCGGGGCTGTTCGTGCCGCTGGACCCGGCATCGCTGCCGATCCGTGTCGGCGACGTCACCAACGAGCCCGATTTCGCCTCCTGGCGCACGGCGTCGGTCGATGCACTGGTGATGGGCTCGGTGGAGCGCGGCGCCGAAGTCGCCTCGCAGGTGCGGGTCTGGGATACGCAGGCCTCGGCCCAGGTGGTCGGCAAGTCGTACAAGACCGACGCGCAGAACTATCGCCGCATCGCCCACATCGTCTCGGATGCGATCTACACCTCGCTGGCGGGCGGTTCGGGCTATTTCGACACCCGCATCCTCTATGTCGCCGAGAGCGGCCCCAAGGCCAACCGGGTCAAGCGCCTCGCCATCATGGACCAGGATGGCTTCAACGTGCAGTACCTGAGCTCGGGCAAGTCGCTGACGCTGACGCCGCGGCTGTCGCCCAACGGCGCTTCGGTGGCCTTCACCTCCTATGAGGACGGCAACCCGCAGGTCTATGTCGCCGGGCTCGGCGGCGCCTCCAAAAAGCTCATCAACGGCGCCCCGATGTCGTTCGCGCCACGCTTCTCGCCCGATGGCGGCTCGGTGGTGTTTTCGGTGTCGAACGGCGGCACCACCAACATCTACCAGGCCGGCGTCGGGGGCGGCAATCCGACCCAACTGACCAGCGGGGCGGCGATCGACACGTCACCGTGCTTTGCGCCGGACGGCTCGCGCATCGTATTCGAGAGCGACCGTGGCGGCAGCCCGCAGCTCTATATCATGGGCGCGGGCGGCGGCGGGGCGCAGCGTGTTTCGTATGGCGAAGGCAGCTATTCCACTCCGGTCTGGTCGCCCGACGGCAGCCTCATCGCATACACCCGGCAGTCCGGCGGGCAGTTCCATATCGGCATCATGAAGCCCGATGGCTCGGGCGAGCGGATCTTGTCGTCTTCCGGCCAGGTGCAGGAAGGCCCGACCTGGGCACCGAACAGCCGGGTCATCGGCTTCTTCCGCGAGCCGGGCGGCGACGCCGGCCCGAGCCTGCATTCGATCGACATCTGGGGCCGCAACGAGCTGAACCTCAAGACCGAGAGCTTCGCGTCGGATCCGAGCTGGTCGCCGCTCAGAGGGTGAGGCAGGACGTGAATTGTGAATTGTGAATGGACAGAGGAACGGAAGCAGCCGTGCCTTCCATCACCATTCGCTCTTTCCGTGTCTTCACCGCAACACCACGGAAAAGCCCGGATTCAGGCCACATTCGCGCCAGAATGACCAACAATTAACCAAGCGCGACAACCGCGCCTTAAGATTACCATCGGTAAAAAAGGCGTCTCAAATCCTTCCGATTAGGAGTCAACCCGGATGCGTTCAGTAACGCCCCTCATCGCCGTGCTGCGTGCTGCCGCGCTGGTGGTTCTCGTGGTCGCCGTGGCGGCCTGTTCACGCAATGGTGCTGGCGGCGGGACCGGCGTCGGCAATCTCGGGCCGGGCGGCGGCGCCCCGGGCAGCCAGCAGGAATTCCTGGTGAGCGTCGGCGACCGCGTGTTCTTCGAAACCGACTCCTCCAGCCTCACCCCCACGGCCATGGCGACGCTCGACAAGCAGGCGCAGTGGCTCAACCGCTACACCAACTACCGCATCCTGATCGAAGGCCATGCCGACGAGCGCGGCACGCGCGAGTACAACATCGCGCTGGGCGCCCGGCGCGGTTCGGTCGTGGTCAACTACCTGGTGTCGAAGGGCGTCGACCAGCGCCGCATCACCACCAAGTCGTTCGGCAAGGAACGTCCTGTGGCCATCTGCAACGATATTTCGTGCTGGTCACAAAACCGCCGTGCTGTGACGGTCGTACAATAGGCTCGAGCGGGCTTCGGGGCGGAGGCCGCGGCCACGCGGTGTCTCACGCGTAATCCCCGAAGCCATGTTCGACTGGAGGCATAAGCGCCGGGCGCCATGTAAATGGGCCCGGCGCTTTCTTTTTGTCGAAATCCTGCGCTAATCCAATGGTCACGCTAAATCAGCGTGGTGCGGCCGGTGGGCCGCGTGCGACATTCCGACCCTTTCCGGACACGACGGAGCTTTGATGGTGAAACTCCCCCCAACCCGTGGATCGACCCGCCGCCGACCCGCGATCTATGCCGCGCTGCTGGCCTCGGTGCTGACCGTGCCGGCCCTGGCTGCGACTGGCCCCTTGCCGGCCGACGATGCGACGCTGCCGGCCCCAAGGATGGTGGCCGAGACGCGCATCCACGTGGCGCAGAACCAGCAGTCGAGCGCTCAGTTGCTGGTTCGCATCCAGGAACTCGAGGATCTGATCCGCACCCTGACCGGCCGCGTCGAGGGACTGGAGTTCCAGCTCACCCAGATGCAGACGCAGCTGCAGAAGCAGACCGAGGACAACGAGTTCCGCTTCCAGCAGCTGGAAGGCGGTGCTGGGGGAAAACCGCAGGCGGCAGCGCCAACTGACGGCGTGACGCCGTCCGATACGCTGCCGCAGAGCCCCGCTCAGGATACTTCCGCCCCGAACGCTCCGGAGACCGCCGACACGGCGCCGCAGCCCGAACAGCCGACCCCGCTCGCCGATGGCGGGACCGATGCGCCGATGGACCGCCTCGGCGACGGCGCCCCGATGGACAATCTGGGCGACTCCGCCGATCCGCTGCTCAAGGGCGGCATCGATCAACTCGGTACCATGACCGAGGACGATCCGCTCGGCAGCCGTCCGCTCGACCTGTCGCTGGGTGGCGGCGGAGGCATCTCGAATGGCGACGCCAATGCCCAGTATGCCGCCGGCTATGACGCCATGACACGCGGCGACTATGCCTTTGCAGCCGATCAGTTCCAGCAGTTCGTCGCGCTCTATCCCGACGATCCGCAAACTCCCGACGCCATCAACTGGCTGGGGGAGGCGCTGATCCAGCAGGGCCAATTCACCGACGCGGCGCAGGTACTGGCCGACGGCTACACCAAGCACAAGGACAGCAAGCGCGCGCCGGACATGATGCTCAAGCTCGGCGTGGCGCTGGTCGGCGCCGACCAGGTCGATGTCGGTTGCCGCACCTTTTTCACCCTCAAGCAGCGCTATCCGCAGCTCAGCCCGGCGTTCACGCAGCGGTTGGAGGAGGAAACGCGGAAGGCGCAATGTCCGGTGAGCTGATCGACAGCGACGCGATCTTCGCGCCGCTCGGCGAATTCCGACGGCTCGGGCTCGCCGTCTCCGGCGGGCCCGACAGCCTGGCGCTGCTGCTGCTGGCGGCCGAGTTCGCCGACCGGCACGGCCTGCACGAGCGGTTCGTGGTCTATTCGGTCGATCATCGCCTGAGGCCCGAGGCGGCAGGGGAGGCGGCCTATGTTGCCGACGCCGCCGGCCGGCTGGGGTTCGCCGCGCGGGTGCTCCGTTGGGATGGCCCCAAGCCCAAGACCGGCATCCAGCAGGCGGCCCGCGCCGCCCGTTACGGGCTGATTGCCGCGGCGATGGCGGCCGATGGCGCCGAAATTCTTCTGACCGCACATCATCTCGCCGACCAGGCCGAGACGGTGCTGATGCGCCTTGCGCACGGTTCCGGCCTCGAGGGGCTGCGCGGCATGGACTACTTTGCCGAGATCGGCGGACTGGTGGTGGTGCGGCCGCTGCTCGGCGTCGATCCTGCGGATCTGGCGCGGCTGGTCGCCGCGTCCGGGCTGATCCCGGCGGAGGATCCCGGCAATTCCGATCGCGGTTACGAGCGGGTGCGGTGGCGCCAGATGCTGCCGCAGCTGGCGGCGCTGGGGCTCGATGCGCGCCGCCTGTCGCGCTTTGCCGACCGCATGCGCGATGCCGACCAGGCGATCGCCCGCATGGCGGCCGCGGCGGCTGCCGACATCGACCCGGTGAGCGGGGCCGGCGCGATCGCCCGCGCCGAGCTGAACAAGCTGCCGCGCGCGGTGGCGATCCGGGCGGTGGCCAACCTCTTGGCGCGGGTCGGTGGCGGCCAGAAGCCGCACGACCTCGCGCCGGTCGAAACGCTGACCGATCGCCTGCGGATGGAACCAGCCCTGAAGCGGACAAGTTTGCATGGTTGTCTGATCGACAGCGACGGCGCGACCATCACCGTCGTGCGGGAGGCCGGCCGTAAGGCGGCGCGTCAATCCCGCGTGAGGTCCGAGGCCTCCGTGACGCGGAATTAACCGGAAAAGCGCAAGCGTACTCGACTTTTCGGCCAAACCGCCGCACCAGTTTCGGCCCGCCGCTACCTTGTAAGGCCCAGGAGCGAGGCCTACATTCGCCCCAACTCTCCGGCCTCTCCCGTGCCGGACTTCAGGACAGGATTGATGAACGTCAATTTCCGGAATTTCGCCATCTGGCTGGTGATTCTGTTCATGCTGATGGGCCTGTTTCAGGTCTTTCAGTCGTCGACCAAGTCGATTTCGACGACGGACAAGAGCTACAGCCAGTTCGTTTCCGATGTCGATGCGGGCAGCGTGCAGTCGGTGACCATCACCAACGACGTGGTCTCGGGCGTGCTGAACAACGGCACCAAGTTCCAGACCGTATTGCCGCCGCAGGGCTCGGACATCATTTCGCGGCTCGAGCAGCGCGGCGTGCAGATCACGGCCCAGCAGCCGGAATCGAGCCCCTTCTGGGGCATGCTGCTGACCTCGTGGCTGCCGTTCCTGGTGATCATCGGCGTGTGGTTCTTCTTCATCCGGCAGATGCAGGGTGGGGGCCGCGGCGGTGCCATGGGCTTCGGCAAGTCGCGCGCCAAGCTCCTGACCGAGACGCAGGGCAAGATCACCTTCGAGGACGTCGCCGGTGTCGACGAGGCCAAGCAGGACCTCGAGGAGATCGTCGAGTTCCTGCGCGATCCGGGCAAGTTCCAGCGGCTGGGCGGCAAGATCCCTCGCGGCGTGCTGCTGGTCGGCCCGCCGGGTACCGGTAAGACGCTCATTGCGCGCGCCGTCGCCGGCGAAGCCAATGTGCCGTTCTTCACCATATCGGGTTCGGACTTCGTGGAAATGTTCGTCGGCGTGGGTGCTTCGCGCGTCCGCGACATGTTCGAGCAGGCCAAGAAGAATGCCCCGTGCATCATCTTCATCGACGAAATCGACGCCGTCGGCCGTCACCGTGGCGCAGGTCTCGGCGGTGGTAACGACGAGCGCGAGCAGACGCTGAACCAGCTGCTGGTCGAGATGGACGGCTTCGAGGCGAACGAGGGCATCATCCTCATCGCCGCGACCAACCGCCCCGACGTGCTGGATCCGGCGCTGCTGCGTCCGGGCCGCTTCGACCGCCAGGTCGTGGTGCCGAACCCGGATGTGCAGGGGCGCGAGAAGATTCTCAAGGTGCATGTGCGCAAGGTGCCGCTGGCTCCCGATGTGGACCTCAAGGTGCTGGCGCGCGGTACGCCCGGATTCTCCGGCGCGGACCTGATGAACCTCGTCAACGAGGGTGCCCTCCTGGCGGCGCGCCGCAACAAGCGCTTCGTCACCATGAGCGAGTTCGAGGACGCCAAGGACAAGCTGATGATGGGCGCCGAGCGCCGCACCCTCAGCCTGACCGAGGAAGACAAGAAGCTCACCGCCTATCACGAAGCCGGGCACGCGCTGCTCGCGATCAAGATGGACGCGTCCGATCCGATCCATAAGGCGACCATCATCCCGCGCGGTCGTGCGCTGGGCATGGTGATGCGCCTGCCGGAGCGTGACCAGGTGTCGCTGACCCGCCGCAAGGCCTATGCCGACCTCGCCGTCGCCATGGGTGGGCGCGTCGCCGAGGAAGAGATCTTCGGCTACGAGAAGGTGACCTCGGGCGCCTCCGCCGACATCAAGATGGCGACGGGCCTGGCGCGCGCCATGGCGACCGAGTGGGGCATGTCCGACAAGCTCGGCCCGCTGCTCTACGGCGATGCGCAGGACGAGGTGTTCCTCGGCCGCTCGATGATGCAGCGCAATACCCACATGTCGGACGAGACCCAGCAACTGGTCGACGCCGAGGTGAAGCGCTTCGTCGAGGATGGCTACCAGACCGCGCAGAAGGTGATCCGCGACAATATCGACGACCTGCACACCATCGCGCAGGCGCTGATCGAGTACGAGACGCTGACCGGCGATGAGATCCGCGGGCTGATGGAAGGCAAGACGCCGATGCGTCCGTCCGACACCGATCCGCCGGTGAAATCGACGGGCGTGCCGGTTGCCGGCAAGACGGGCAAGAAGCGCCCGGACGCCGAGCCGGGCGGAGCGCCCGAGCCGCAGCCGGGCAGCTAAGCTTGCCAAAAACCATGATCAGGGCCGCCCCACGGGGGCGGCCCTTTTTGTTTCCGGTTGTGTTTTGCGCCGGGCTGCCGCAAACCCCTCCGGTCAACTGGAGCCAACCACTTGAAGCTGCCCAAGAAGCACGCCGACCTCGACCTGTTCGCCCGCATGCTGAAGGTGTTCGCCGACACGCCATGGCTGCATTACGGCTTGTGGCTCGACGGCGAGGCGCCGAGCTTTCCCAAGGTCAGGCAGGCGCAGGAGCGCTATGTCGACAAGCTGCTGGCGCTGCTGCCGCCGGCGCCGGCACGCATCCTCGACATCGGTGGCGGCACCGGCGCCATGGCCGGCCGGCTGGCCTCGCTGGGCTATGCGGTCGAGATGCTGACGCCGAGCGAGGTCCAGGTCGGCATCGCGAGGGAATCGCTCAACGGCGCCGCTACGGTGCATCTGTCGCGGCTCGAGGATTTTGCCCCCGACCGGCAGTTCGACGTCTGCCTGTTTTCCGAGAGCTACCAGTACATTCCGCTCGCGGCGTCGTTCGCCAAGCTCGGCGTGCTGCTCGCGCCGGGGGGGCGGGTGGTGATCGCCGATTGTTTCCGCAGCGATGGCTTCAAAGGGGGCAGGGCGATCGGTGGCGGGCACCGCTACTCGGAGTTCGAGCGAGCCGTGGCGGCATCGGAATTCGCGATCACCAGCAACGAGGACGTGACGGCGCTTGCCGCGCCATCGATCGAGATCGACCGGATGCTCTATCGCGACGTGCTGTCCCCGGTGGTCGCCCAGCTCGGGGAGCTGCTCGAGGAGAAGCGCCCGTTCACCCACTGGCTGGCGACGCGAGCTTATGGCCTGTTCGTCGGCGCCAGGGAGCGCCAGCGCATCGCCGATCGGTTGCGGGCCGAGTACCGCACGCCCGAACTGTTTGTCGCCAACAACACGTATCGGTTCATGACGCTGGAGCGGCGCTGAAGCGGCAGTCCGCAGTATGCAGTAGGTAAGTCGACTGCCAGGCGCCGCTGCAACAGCCCTTGGGCCATCCGTTGCCCAGCCGTATATCCGCCCCGATTGCCCGGTTAACGAAACGGCACCAATCTATTTCGTATGCTTGGGGCCTGGCGCTAGATTGGCGCCAACCCAATTCGAGGGCTTCTCATGGCGCGCAGGTATTTCGGCACGGACGGCATTCGCGGGCTGGCGAACGGCGAAAAGCTGACGCCGGAGCTTGCGATGAAAGTCGGCATGGCGGCCGGCCTCAAGTTCGTCAACGGCGACCATCGCAATCGCGTCGTCATCGGAAAGGACACGCGCCGCTCCGGCTACATGATCGAGAGCGCGCTGACGGCCGGCTTCACTGCGGTGGGCATGGACGTCTACCTCCTCGGCCCGATGCCGACTCCGGCCGTGGCCATGCTGACCCGCTCGCTGCGCGCCGACCTCGGAGTGATGATCTCGGCTTCGCACAACCCGTTCGACGATAACGGCATCAAGCTGTTCCGCCACGACGGCTACAAGCTCAGTGACGCGCTCGAGGACGATATCGAGCAACTGATGGATTCCAACATGCTGGGCCGGCTCAGCGTCGGCCGTGATATCGGGCGGGCGCATCGCGACGAGGCGGCGCAGACCCGCTACATCGAATATGCCAAGCGCACCATGCCCAAGGGCATCGACCTCACGGGCCTGCGCGTGGTGCTCGATTGCGCCAATGGCGCGGCCTACAAGGTGGCGCCGACGGCGCTGTGGGAACTGGGCGCCGAGGTGTTCGTCATCGGCAACGAACCGGACGGCTTCAACATCAACGACAAGGTCGGCTCGACCGCCCCCGAGGCGCTGATCGCCAAGGTGAAGGAGCTGCGCGCCGATATCGGCATTGCGCTCGACGGCGACGCCGACCGGGTGATCATCGTCGACGAGAAGGGCGAAATCGTCGATGGCGACCAGTTCATGGCGGTGATCGCGCAATCCTGGCACGCCCGCGGCGAGCTGCGGGGCGGCGGGCTGGTCGCCACGGTGATGAGCAATCTCGGGCTAGAGCGCTACCTGGGCGGTATCGGGCTCAGCCTCGAGCGGACCCAGGTGGGCGACCGCTACGTGCTCGAAGCGATGCGCGCCAAAGGCTTCAACGTCGGTGGCGAGCAGAGCGGCCATATCATCCTCACCGACTTCACCACTACGGGCGACGGGCTGATCGCCGGCCTGCAGCTGCTGGCGGTCGCCAAGCAGGCCGGGCGGGCCGTGTCGGAAGTCTGCAAGCGCTTCGATAAGGTGCCGCAGCTGCTGCAGTCGGTGCGCTACAAGGAGGGCAAGCCCCTCGAACACAAGCTGGTGCAGCAGGCGATCAAGGAGAGCCAGGCCCGCCTTGGGGATGCCGGTCGCCTGGTGATCCGCCCGTCGGGCACCGAGCCGGTCATCCGGGTGATGGCCGAGAGCGATGACGAGGGGCTGGTCGCCGCCATCGTCAGCGAGATTGCCGCGACGATCAAGAAAGTGGCGTAGAGCGCCATTCTGGTGGGTCAGTAATGGGGAGGTGGCTGACCTATCGTGCCCTCCAAGGGGGGCGCGAGGAGCCACCCGCGTTTGCTGCATCCCCATCCGGCGCTTCCCATATGCGATCTGCTGTTGAGGGGAGGGGGACAGGGGTGGGGTCAACCCGCACCGCCGGCTTCAAGTAACCGCGACCTGACGCCAAGACTTCGTTAACGCTTCTGCTTCACCGGCTATTAGGGTTATCCGTTAGGGTTAAGCGGGTTTTAAGAAAAGCCAGGCAGGATGTGGCCACTCGACTGGTGTCGTGGTGGCAACAAGGACCCTGCAATATGCGTAGATATCTCGCCTCGGCGGCCGCGGTAGGAGCCGCGCTGCTGCTCGCCGGCCCCGTGATGGCGGCCGACATGCCCGAATACCCCCAAATCCCCGAAGTCGACTACAACATCGGCGGTTCGTTCTATCTGCGCGGTTCGGCGGCGCTGAACTGGCACTGGGCCCCGGAAGTGAAGCATCCGTGGGATGCGAGCGACGTCGATCCGATTGCCGAATATGGCTACGGCTACAGCTGGGGCGCCGGCTTCGGCTATGAAACCGGAACCGGCCTCCGTTTCGACGGCACGATCGACTCGGTAGAGACCAAGGGGCTGATGATCACCAAGACCGGTGCTCCCCCTCCGATCGGCGACGCTGGTGACTATACGCTCATGCTGCGTTCCACCGTCGCACTCGCCAACGTCTATTACGACTTCGGTCTCGGCGGCGACTTCAGTTATTCCTCGGGCGCCGGCGGCGCCTTCGGCTATGTCGGCGCGGGCGCCGGCGTGGCGTGGAACCACGCCGAGATCAACTCGCCGCTCGGCGTCACCCAGCCGGTTCCGACCGGCGGCAATGTCAGTGCTGCGGCCGCCGTCATGGTCGGCGTCGGCTACGACATGGGCAACTGGGTGGCGGATGTCGGCTATCGCGGCCTCTACATCAACCAGATCAACAACTCGCCCACCGATCCGACGAGCGAGAGCTACTACGAGATCGACAACAACTGGATCCACGAGCTGCGCGGCACAGTCCGCTACCGCTTCAACTAAGTCGCCGTCAGAGCCACACCAGTTCGAACGGAGCGGCGCCCAGAAGGGCGCCGTTCCTTGTTTCTGCTACCAGGAATAGTTGACGCCGGCGCGGCCGCCGGCGGTGCCGCGCCCAAGACCGAGGCCCACCGCTCCGGTGATGGTGAGCCCGTCAGCGGCCTCGAACGCCCCGCCGATACCGATGGCGTTTTCGCCATTGAAGGTGCCGAAATTCACCGCCGCGCCGAAGGTCTTGCCGTCATCGACGACTGCCGTCGGCAGGGCGAGGCTCAGCGCCACGCCTTCGTTGGCATCGCGCACCTGCTCCAGCATCTTGGTCTCACCCTCGACGACGCCGTTCTCGGTCATCCGTTTGGTCTCGCCAGTATTGGCGTTGTAGCAGGTGTCGGTGCCCGGCAGGTAGAACCAACCGATCCCGTATGCATTGCAGACCCGGACATATTCCACCGCAGCGGATGCCGGGGACGTGCCAAGGAGAGCCGCAAAAGCTGCGGCGACAATAAGAATACGCATGATGATTTGCCCCAATTAACGACGGCATTATCTCCAAAGATCGACGGGGCGCAAGAACAAGTAACGGGACAAATTGTTACTACGAATGGCAAGTTCGACCTTGCCGTCGACCGACTCGGCGGCAACCGCTAAAAGCCGGGTATGAATCCGCCCAGTCTCACCATTGCGGACCGAGTGCTCACTCGGGACGACATCGCCGGCCTCGCCGGGAACGACCCGGTTCGGCTCGCGGGCTGCACCCTAGATGAGGCGAGGCTCGCCGATCTCGATCTCACCGGTTGGGTGTTCGAACGCTGCAGCGTCGCCCGTACCGATTTTGGCAAGACCGAGCTCGAGCTCGCACAGTTCCTCAACTGTCGTGGCGCCTTCGCGCTGTTCAACAGCGCCAATCTCGAGGATGCGGTCTTCCGCGCCTCCGACTTCAACAATGCCAGCTTTCGCAGTGCGACGTTGTCGTCAGCGACATTCGAGGATTGCAAGTTGACCGGCTGCGACCTGACCGAAGCGAAGTCGCTGGATGTGCGCTTCACCAATACGCTGCTGGTTTCGGCCAAGCTGCCGGGCTTCAATTTCCGCAAGGAGACGCTGGTCGGTGTCGATCTCAGCTCGGCGGACCTCGCCAAATGCGATTTCCGCGAGGCGACATTCGAAAACTGTTCGCTCCGCGAAGCCAATATCGAGCAGGCCCGGTTCGAAAATGCCGACCTGCGCGGCGCCGATCTGGGCGGGCTGTCGATCCTCGCCCAGGCGGGCCGGTTCAAGGGCGCGCTGGTGTCGGCGCCTCAGGCGGAACTGATCCTCAGCCAGACCGGGCTCAAGGTACGGGCGCGGTAGCGCGTCACCACCGCCTCGTCCTCATCGGTCCTGGATGGCACCGGCTGCGCAACGCGCGTCCCCTCGCCCCTTTGGGGAGAGGGTCAGGGTGAGGGGTAGCCAAGCACACCGGACAGGCGATTGTTACGTGCTTGGCCCCACTGGACGAGAGCCTGGCGCCCTCACCCCGGCCCTCTTCCCAGAGGGGCGAGGGGGCGAGGGGAAGCACGGTCCGTGGTTTGCCGGGCTACTCGCCCAGCTGGAACCGTTCGAACCGGCCCAGCTCCTCCTCGAGCATGGCCTTGTGCTCGGCGGCGTTACCCTTGCCGACCCAGTGCCAGGCCTGGATCAGCACCTTGCCGGCGGCGCGATCGGTCTTCAAATCGAGCGCCGCGACGATCTCGTCGCCCGCCAGCACCGGCAGCGTGAAGTAGCCGAACTTGCGCTTGGCCTTGGGCACGTAGGCCTCGAACACGTGATCGTAGCCGAAGAACAGACTGGTGCGGCGGCGCTGGATGGCGAGGGGGTCGAACGGGGAGAGGATGTGGACCAGCGGCGGGCCCTCGGGTGCCGGCGTTTCGATGGCTTCGGGCGTGGCGTAATGCAGCGTCGGATCATCGCCGATGGTGACCGGCAGCAGCGCCTTGCGGCGGAGCCGGCTGTCGATCTGCTTGGCCAGTTCCGAGGTGAAGCGCAGCTTGGGGTGCATCACCGACGGGCCGCTGATCAGGCCCTGTGCCCGCAGCGCCCGATCGAGGAGGTAGGTCTCGATCTGCCGTTCGGTGGCGGCTTTGGGCAGCGTGCCGAAGTGCCGCGACATCAGCTCGTAGGTCTTCACCATGCCGTTGCGCTCGGAGATGGTGAGCTCGCCCGAGTAGAAGCCGTATTGCAGGACGCGCTTTGAGGGCTTGCGGCTGCCCCATGGGTGGTCTTTTTCCACCAGCTCGTCGGTGTCGATGTCGCGGATCGAGATGGCGCCGTCCTTCCGGATCTGGCGCAGCAGCTTCTTGAGGTCGTTGGGGTCGGCATCGGCGTACCAGCGCATCGGTTCGCTCCGATGCTGCTTCATCTCGCTGATGTAGAATCTCAGGTCGCGCACCGGCACATAGGCCAGCGCATGCGTCCAATATTCGAATACCGACTTGTCGACCGATTGCGCATGCGTGAGGTCGCTGCGCCGATAGTTCGGAATGCGGGTGAACAGGATGTGGTGGTGGGCCCGCTCGATGACATTGATGGTGTCGATCTGCACATAGCCCAGGTGCTCGACCGCCTTGCGGGTGGCCTCCGGCCCGGCGCCGAATGGCGCGCGCTCGTCGAGGCGCTGGGCGTGCAGCCAGATGCGGCGGGCGTGCGGCAGGGTTAGGTTGAGCGGCTTTTTCATGCTGACACGTCTACCCCATCATCCTGCCAGGGGATGTCAGTGTTTCATTTCTTCCACATCGCCAGCAGCCCCGCGCCGACATCGATGCGGGGCGCCGCAGGGGCGGCGAGGCCACTGATCGCCGCCGGTTTCACTGCCGGCCAGAACATGTCGTCGAACAGCGGCAGCATGGCCTTGGTGATGAAGCGGCTGCGCTGCGCATAGACGTGCTTGTCGCCATAGGACGCCTGCTGGTGCACGTAGAAGCGCTGCGGCACCATCAGGTGCAGCTCGTCGCGGGCACGGGTCATCGCCACGTAGAGCAGCCGCCGTTCTTCTTCGAGCTCGTGCGTCGAACCGGTGCCGAGGTCGGACGGGATGGCGCCGTCGACGACGTTGAGCACATGCACGTTCTTCCATTCCTGGCCCTTGGCCGAGTGGATGGTGGAGAGGATCAGAAAATCCTCGTCGAGCAACGGCACGCCGGCCTGGTCGGAGGTGGCGTCGGGCGGATCGAGCGTCAGCTCGGTGATGAAGCGCTCGCGGCTCGGATAGCCTGCGGCGATCTGCTCGAGCTGGTAGAGATCTTCCTTGCGGACCTCGGCATCTTCGTACACCGCCTCCATCAATGGCTCGTACCACATGCGCGCCCTGAGCAGTTCGGCCGGCCAGCCGCCACCGCCCTGGCCCAGGTGCTGCACCACTTCGAGCAGCGCCGGCCAGCCCTCCGAGCCACGCGGCGGCGGAGGGGCGTCGAGCAGGGCGAGCAGCGGGTTGGGGCTCTCGGCCATGCGATCGAGCAGCTTGCCGGCGGCGCCGGGTCCGACGCCCGGCAGCAACTGCAACACGCGGAAGCCGGCGACGCGGTCGCGCGGATTGTCGACGAAGCGCAGCAGCGCCAGCATGTCCTTGACGTGGGCGCTGTCGAGAAATTTCAGGCCGCCAAACTTGACGAATGGAATGTTGCGCCGCGTCAGCTCGATCTCGAGTTCGGCCGAATGCGAGGAGGTGCGGAACAGCACGGCCTGCTGCTTCAGCGCGGTGCCGCCCTCCCGGCAGGCGAGAATGCTCTCGACCACGTAGCGGGCCTGGCTCGCCTCGTCCTTCACCGTCACCAGCCGCGGTTTTTCGGTGGCCTGCCGCTCGGTCCACAGGTTCTTGGTGAAGCGCTCCTTGCTCTCGGAAATCACCGCATTGGCCGCCTCGAGGATCGGCTGGGTGGAGCGGTAGTTGCGGTCGAGCGTCACCATCCGGGCCGGCGGGCTGAAAGACGCCGGAAAATCGAGGATATTGCGCACGGTCGCGGCGCGGAACGAATAGATCGACTGGGCGTCGTCGCCGACCACGGTCAGCCCGTCGCCGGCCGGCTTCAGGGCGAGCAGGATCGAGGCCTGCAGCCGGTTGGTATCCTGGTATTCATCGACCAGCACATGGTCGAAACGGCCGCCCAGGTCCTCGGCGATGGAAGGCTCGCGCATCATGGCGGCCCAGTAGAGCAGCAGGTCGTCGTAATCGAGCACCTGCTGGCGCTGCTTTTGTTCCACATAGGCGGCGAACAGCTCGCGCAGCTGCGGGCCCCACATGGCGACCCACGGAAACGCCTCTTTCAGCACCGCGTCGAGATCGTCCTGGGCGTTGACCACGCGCGAGTAGATGGCGAGGCAGGTGCCCTTGGTGGGAAAGCGCTTTTTGGCCTCCGAGAACCCCATCTCGTGCCGGATGATGTTGATCAGGTCGCCGGAATCCTCGCGATCGTGGATCGAGAATCCGGGGGTCAGGCCGATCTGCTCGGCATGTTCGCGCAACAGCCGCGCTCCAATGCCGTGGAAGGTGCCGGCCCAGCTCAGCGCGTCGGTGATCACGCCGGCTTTGGGGCCCATCACCTGCGCCACCAGCCGCTCGACCCGGCGCTGCATTTCGCTGGCGGCGCGGCGCGAAAAGGTCATCAACAGGATGCGGCGCGGATCCGCGCCGTTGACGATCAGGTGCGCCACCCGGTGCGCCAGCGTGTTGGTCTTGCCCGAGCCGGCCCCGGCAATCACCAGCAGCGGCCCCCCCAGATGCTCCGCCGCCTGTCGCTGCTCGGGGTTCAGCTTGTCGAGATAGTGGGAGGCCGGGGCAGTCTGCACGCGAATCGATCCGTCTGACGGTGGGGATCAGGAAGCACTATTCGCGGTTTGTTCGCAATTCACCCGGCACAGGCCCGGGCCCGGCGGAGCAGGAACGCCGCCTCCGGGGCATTCCGCGTCAGCCGTGCGGCGGCCTCGAATGCGGCGCGGGCCTCCTCGAGCCGGCCGGTGCGGAACAGCAGGTCGCCGCGCGCCGCCGACAGTGGGGCGTAGTCGCGGAGCGCCGGTTCGTCGGCCAACTGCTCGAGGAGGCCGAGGCCAGCCTCTGGACCAAAGGCCATGCCATGAGCGATGGCGCGATTGAGACGACGACGGGCGACGGGGTCATCAGGCGAAGGCGATCGTAGAGCCCGGCGATACGGGACCAGTCGGTTTCGGCGGCCGTGCGGGCCCGCACGTGACAGGCCGCCAGCGCCGCCTGCAGCACATAGGGGCCCCAACCGCCGGCCGTCGGGCCCAGAGCCTCGGCGCGGGCCAGCGCGTCGAGACCGCGGCGGATCAGCAGCTGGTCCCAGCGCGTCCGGTCCTGGTCGGGCAGGGGAACGAGGGCGCCATCGGGGCCGATGCGGGCAGGGAGCCGCGAGGCATGAAACTCCATCAGGGCGACGAGGCCGAAGACCTCGGGGTCGTCGGCCAGCAACCCGGCAAGCACGCGACCCAGCCGCAACGCTTCAAGGCAGAGGCCCGGCCGGATCGGGTCGTCGCCGGCGGTGGCGGCATAGCCCTCGTTGAAGATCAGGTAGATGACCTCGAGCACCGAGGGCAGGCGGGCGGCCCGTTCGGCGCCGCGCGGCACCTCGAAGCCAAGGCCGGCGGTGGCGATCGCCTGCTTGGCGCGCACGATCCGCTTGGCGATGGCGGCCTCGTTGGCGAGGAAGGCCCGGGCGATCTCGTCGATGCTCAATCCGCCCACCACCCGCAGGGTGAGGGCGGCCCGGGCATCGGCGGACAGCATCGGGTGACAGGCCGCGAAGATGAGCCCCAGCAATTCGTCGCCGAGGTCATCGCTGAGCGCGGCATCGATCGCGGCGGCGGCATCGTCCGGGGCCTGGTCCAGGGCATGCACGAGCTCGGGGTGCTTGCGCAGTCGCATCCGCTCATGCCGGATGGCGTCGATGGCGCGGCGCCTGGCCGTCGTCATCAGCCAGGCGCCGGGATTGGCGGGAACTCCGGTTTTCGGCCAGCTGTCGAGCGCGATCACCAGCGCATCCTGCGCCAGCTCTTCGGCTCGATCGATGCTGCGCACCAGCCGGACCAGGCCCGCCACCAGCCTCGCCCGTTCGATGCGGAAGGTGGCCTCGATCGCGCGATGCGTATCGTGTGCGCTCATGCCTCCGTTTTCGGCCTCGGCGTTCAGGAAGGCAAGCCGCTCGCTGTTCAGATGACGCCGAGCTTGCCGCGCTCGCCCTGGCGTGGTGTCTCGAGCTCCTCGGGGGTCACCAGCCCGACGAGGTCGGCGGCTTCGAGGAAGGGCCGGAGTTCGATCTCGTTCCTGCCCGGCGCGACGCTTGGGTAGCGGTTGGCCCAGGCGATGGCTTCGTCCATGTCCTTGACCTCCCAGATCTGGAAGCCGGCGACCAGTTCGCGCGTCTCGGCGAACGGTCCGTCGATGACGGTGCGGCGATCGCCATCGATGATGATGCGCCGCGCCTCGGCACCGGATTTGAGGCCGGCGCCGGCGACCAGCACGCCGGCCTTCACCAGTTCCTCGGTGAACCGGTCCATGGCCTCGAAGGCCTCCCGGCTCGGCGGCGCCCCCGCTTCGCCGGTTTCGCTGGCCTTGCCCAACACCATTACACGCATTGTTCGACTCCTTGTTGCCGGCCTCATCGAACCGGTGCCAGAGCGACGAACGAGGGGCGCGAGAAGGGACACCGTTACCCACATTATTTCAACGATCGGGGCGGGGCGCTACCCGCTGCCGCCCCGAACGCAGGTCATGGGCAGCGTCGACCGGCCGGGTCGGCGCTGCCGCCGCGGCGCGCGTCACTGCGCTACAGCTTCGATCACCTTGGCGACATCTTCGGCCTTCGAGATGAGACCAGAGTGGCTGGCCTCGATCTCGGTGACGGTGGCACCGATGCGGCCGGCAAAGAAGCGCTGTGCGTCGGGGGGCAACACCAGATCCTCAGTGGTCACGACGTAGAAGCTCGGCTTGTCGTGCCAGGCAGCGACCTCCGCCACGGCGTCGAAGTTCGCCGGGTTCGACGGCAACTGCGTGGTCGCATTGGCCGCGGCTTCCGCCACCGGCAGGTCGCCAGCAAACAGAGCGGGGTACCGCGCGGGATCGAAGATCAGGCCGCCCTCGGCGTTGGGACGGATCGCCTTGACGCCTTCGCTGGGTGCGCCGTTGGACAGCAGCTTGGTGAGCGTCTCGCCCTTGTCCGGCGCGAAAGCCGAAACATAGACCAGCGCCTTGACCTTGGCGTCGGCGCCGGCCTCACCGATCACCACGCCACCCCAGGAATGGCCGACCAGCACGGTCGGGCCGTCCTGGGCGTCGAGGGCAGCTTTGGTGGCCGCGACATCGTCGGCCAGCGAGGTCAGCGGGTTGGCGACCTGGGTGACGTAATAACCCTTGGCCGAAAGGATCCCGGCGACCTTGTCCCAGCTCGAAGCATCGGCGAAGGCGCCGTGCACCAGGACGATATTCCTGGCGGGCTCCTGGGCGAGAGTCGCGCTCCCAGCACCGACAGCGGCGGCGCTGAACACGACGGCGGACAGAACAGACTTCATTTTCATCTCCATTTGCTGGGGCGAGTTGGACGATCGGCAAAGTCGATTTGCCGCTGGCTGGCGCCGAGCTTCAAAAATCTGATCTTGCGTTTCGGCCGAGGATTGTTGAACTTCCTCGCCAAGTGACACCGGAAAGATAGAGGTCAGGGCGGTGAACAACCATGATCGCGCCTCCGGACTTCATGCTCCGGAATCCGAAGCCGCTTTCCCAATGATGGCCTCACGCGTCGACCTGCTGTCGCAGGTGCTGACGCTGATCCGCCTGCGCGGGGAACTGATCTTTTCGGCGGAGCTGCTGGCGCCCTGGGCACTGCAGTTCGAAGCCGGTTCAGCCTATTTCCACGTGGTGTCGGAAGGCGCGTTCGAGGTGCGGGCCAGCGACGGCAAGCGGGTGATCGCCGAGGCGGGCGACCTGATCGTCCTGCCGCAGGGGAGCGGCCACAGCATCGGGGTCGATGGCGCGCCGCCGATCCCGATCGGCGAGGTGCTGGCGGCGCAGATGCGCGACGACCAACTCGCCATCCGGCTCGGCGGCAATGGCGGGCGGACCCAGTTGATCACCGGCGCCTTTCGCTTCGAGGGCGACAACATGCCGACCATGCTGGCCGTGCTGCCCTCGCTGATCCATATCTCGAAGGCGTTGCGCAGCGAGGAGGAGGCCTGGGTCGAAGGCATCGCGCATTTCCTCCTCGCCGAGGCCAGGCAGCCGCATCCCGGCTCGTCGCTGATGATCTCGCGACTGATCGACATCCTGGTGATCCGCGCCATGCGGACTTGGGTGCGGACTGCGCCGCCCGAAAACCGCGGCTGGCTCGGCGCCCTCGCCGACATTCGCATCAGCCGGGCGCTCAAAGCCATCCACGACGCGCCATTCCGGCACCGCAGCGTGGCCGAACTCGCCGGCATTGCCGGCATGTCGCGCTCGAGTTTCGCCGAGCGCTTCGCCACCCTGATCGGTGCCGCACCGCTGCACTACCAGACGCGCTGGCGCCTGCTGCTTGCCAATGAGATGCTGAAGCGCCCGGATACGCGGGTGAGCGATGTCGGACGTCGCATCGGCTACGAGTCCGACGCCGCCTTCAGCCGCGCGTTCAAGGCACAGTTCGGCCATCCGCCGGCGCTGGTGCGACGGGGTTAGCTTGTCGGCCTCGCCCGTCGACGCCGGTCGGTCAGTTGCCTTCGGTCTTGCCGAGGTCGCGCTGTTTCATCAGGAAGGCGACACCCGAGGTGTAGCGGTCGTGCATGCGGGCGAAGCGGTTGAGCGTCGCCTTGGAGACGTTTGCCTCGATCAGCTCGGCGTGGATCGCCTTCAGGCTGTTTTCCATCTCTTCCATCTCGACGAACATCTGATCGATCTGTTCGCGGGACAGTCGTACCACCGTCGCCATCGCAACCTCCCTGTTGCGCGCCTTGAGGCAGAAGGGGGCAGTCTGCCCAACCTCGAAAGCGATTAAGCACCCACCATTGCGCCGTTCCCGGCGAAAGTCAGGTCCCGCAGTTTGCCGATGCCGGCCCCTTGCGGGCCCGGCGCGCCGCGTTCTCAGCGAGACGCGCCTTGACGAGGCGGGCGACCAGTTCATCGGGCAGCGGCTTGTCGGGCCGGAAGCGCACCGTGCCCTTGGATGTGTCGAAACCCGAAAGCGCTTCGGCATGCGCCGCCATCACCGCCGGGCTCTGCACATAGAGCGCGCAGTGGCGCCGCGCCGCTCCGAACGATACCAGCGCGCCGTCCTGGCGAAATGCCGGGATGCCGTAGCCGACATATTCCTCGGCAGTCGGCGCCGCCGCGATGATCACCCCTCGCAGATGCTCGAGCGCCAGGCGCTGCTCGGGTGGCAAGCCGGCGAGAAAGCTGCGGGTGGTCTCTGGCATCGAACCGGGCATGGTCGCCTCCGCTCGAGCGCCAGCCTCGCACAGCTAGGGCCACGCTGTCAGCACTCTCTTGTGATTGCTGCTATCCTATTGAAATTGTTAAGCTATTGCCGTCATGATGGAGTCATGCGGGCGACGTCGCCTCATGCTCATCCGGTCGCCCGCGCATCGGAGGTGCCTGATGCCGCTGTCGACCAACCGCCAAACCGAGAGCGAAGGGTTTGGCCTTACCACCGCACAGATCATCTATCGCGTGCCCGACCACCTGGAGTTGCTGCAGGATTTCGTCTGGCAGCAATATGACGTGTTCCCCCAGTTCCCCAGCCTCAGGAAGTTCCTCGCCTTCTGGGAGCAACAGATCGAAGGGCCGCTGCATTCGGTGACGGTGGCGCATGCCCGGCTGATCCATCCGGTCGAGATCCGGGCGTTGCACGGCGTGCGGCACTAGCTCGGGCGGCATTCAGGCGGCCTCGCCGGCCAGCTCCGCGAGGTAGCTGCGCCACGGCCCGGAGGGGACGAAGCTCCAATCCGGCGTCGGTCCGCGGCCCGGTGGCAGGGCTCTGAGCCGCTCGACCAGCAGCAGCGCGTCGGCCGCCTTGGCGCGGACGCGTGCGGCGCGATAGCGGTCGGCGAAGGAGGCCGGCAGTCCGGCCTCGGCGACCATGGCCTCGACCGTCCGGTCGGCAAAATACAGCGACTGCGCCGCCAGCCGCAGCGCAATCGCCTCGCTCGGCGTCACCTCCATGGCCGCCACGGTCGCCTCGACATCGACCAGCGGCTCACTGAGCGGCATGAAATCCAGTTCGGCCGGCGCATGGGCAAGGCAGACATCGGCATCGGCGCTGCGGGCGCCCGTCACATAGCTCTCGGCGATGGGGCCGATCGCCTGCATGCCGAAGGCGGCGCACTCGCCGGCCCGCAGCGCGCCGATCGAGGCGGCGCCCAGTACGGCGATGCCCTGCTTGAGGGCATGGAGGATCTCCTTGTGCCAGACCGAGGGCACGAAGCCGAAAACCCCATCGACGAGGCCAATGGCATCGGCGCCGTCCAGCACCGCCCGATGGAGGTCGCCCTGGCGGGCCGGCGGCCGCACCTCGAGGCCGCTGCGATCATAGGGTTGGCCGCAGAGCGAGGGGCCGACGAACAGGACTTTCACAGGAACCCCAGCATGGCGGCGGTGGCGCGCGAACCCGGGCGCCAGTTGCTGTTGGTGAGCCGATCCTCGAGCCCGGGCACGAACACCCGTGCGACCTCGATGCCGAACCGCGCGCCGCCGAGCGGGACGACGATGATGCGGTTGAGACCGACCCGGGCCAGACCTGCCTCGAGGGCTGCGATCAGCTGGCGTTCGGTGGCGCCGGCCCGGAGGCCGGCAGGCGCAGCGCGGGTGGCGGGCGCGTCGCGGGTCAATACCGCGAGGCTGCGACCGAGCTGCTGGTCGTATTCGCCGGCGACGATGTCGTCGCGGGCGCCGGCGATATTGGTGATGCGGGTCTGCGCCGCCTCGACGATGGCACGCCGCGCCGCCACCGCCGCCACCGGGTGGCAGCTCGCCCCCGTCGCCACGTCGAAATGGCGGTCGGCGCCATCGGCGGGAAACAGCACGGCATAGATCACCGGCACGCCGATATTGCTGGTCTGGTCGAACAGCCGCAGCCGAAAACCGGCGCGGGCGATCCGGGCGGACAGGGCATTGACGTCACCATCGCCGAAGGCGGCGGGAGCGATGGCAGTAGCTTCGGCCGCGGCGTCGGACTTGTAGCTCCACAGGCAGACCGCGTCGCGCTCGACGACTTCGCACAGGCCGTGCAGCAGGGCGCCGGACAACGCACTGCCGGCAGCGACGCCGTTGCTGGATTGCGACAGGCCCGGAAGCTCGCGCGGCGGCGTGCCGAGCACGACCGCATCATAGGGCACCAGCACCGGCGATCCGCTACCGAGGGCAAAGCCCTCGACCCAGCGGATCGGCAGCGCCGTGTCGATCGAGGTGCCGGCCGGCAGCAGCGGGGTAGGGTCGAGCCAGTCGTATCCGGCCTCGCGCAGCTCCGTGAGGGTCAGCCGATGCTGCGGCGTCTCGGGCGCTTCGGCGACAGCGTACTCGGCCGCTTCCATCACTGCCGAAATCTGCGCCGAAACGTCGTCGATACCCTTGCCCTGGTGGCTGGCGAGGGTCGCCGAATTCGGCCGGATCGCCGCGTAGCAGGGGATGCCGATGCGATCGAGGCCGGTCTGGTTGGCCAGCCGGGTGATCCCCAGTCCGTCAAAGTGCAATGACAAATCCCGCAGCAGGGCCGCGGGATTTCGCGTGCCGCCCGGCGCCGGATCGGCCGCCGGGCGGAGCTGGGCTCCGAAATTCAAGACTTACTTGGCGTTGTAGAACCAGGCAGCGCTGCCGTCGGCGCGGTTGCCGGCAGCCACGGCAATGTTGATGCCGTCGACGAGCGCATCGCCCGACTGGAGCGCGGAGCGGACTTCGGCCGGAACCACGGCGGCCTGGTCAACGGGGGTCACAGTCATCAGCTGGGTATCGACAACCAGCAACTGCTCAGAATCTTTCTGTCCAATGATAACGTAACGCATAAGTACATCTCCTTGCGGCCTACTTGAAACCGGCCTTGTGCAATGCGTCTATATACAGATCGACATCGGAGGGATCGCGTTGCGGCACTCGGGATAGCCAACGAGCGGTTGTAAAATCCGGTTGCAATCTAAGTGCTTGCAACCGATAGCGCCGGGCCAGCTCCATCTGGCCGGCCATGGCAGCGGCGGCGGCCATCAGCCGATAGGCGGGCTCGGGGTTACGCATCTGGGTCAGGTTGGCCAGGGCTTCCTCGAAGCGGCCGCGGAAGAAGTTGATGCCGCCCAGCGTCCACAGGTACTCGTCGGGCGGGATCGGGTTGAGCCGCATGGCGGCGGAGATCTTTTCCTCCGCCTCGCGATGGTTGGAGTTGTGGGCCAGCGTGTCGGCGAAATCGGCGAGGATATCGGCGTGGTTGGGGGCCAGTTCGGCGGCCGTCGACATATGCACGAGCGCCTGGTCGAGATCGCGGTCGAACAACGCCACGCGACCCAGTTCGCGGTAGGCCGTGCCGTCATTGGGGTCGATCGAGACGGCGCGTTCGGCGTGCAGTTTCGCCTTGTCGAGCAGCGCCTTGTCCGACCCCGAGCGGAGTACCCATTCCACCACGTAGGAGCGGGCCAGCGCGCTCTCGATGGTGGCCTGCTCCGGCTCGATATCGCGGGCGATGCGCAGCGATTTGCGGCCGCGGCGGATCTTGGGGAGATCGAAGGTCCGCAGGTTCTGCCGCCCCGCCAGGTAGTGCGAATAGGCATTGGCGTCGCGCAGCGTGCGCTCACGCTGCAGTTCCGCCGTCTCGATCGACTCGGCGAGGGCGCGGGCGACGCCGTTGGTGAAATCCCAGTAGCGCTCGGGCGCGGTCAGCGCCGAGAAGGCAAACTTGTCGGCCCAGACGATCTCGCGCCCGGCGGCTCGCACCAGGCGGATAGCGAGCGACAGGCCGTCGGTGGCAAAATGCGGCGCGATACGACTCTCGACCGCATAGTCGATCTGATGCGCCCGCACCTCGTCGAGCGCGGTGAACGGGTCGAGCTGCCAGGCGGTGTGCGGCGCGATCACCGACACCGATTTCAGCCGCGACAGCCCGATCGTCACATCTTCGACCAGCGCCGGCGCGAGATGCTTGGGCACGCTGGCCTGCTTGAAATCCTGCAGCGGCGGCAGCAGCACGACGCGCGGCACGAAGCTCAGCCGCGCGCGATCCTCGTCTGCCAGGGGACGGCGGTGGTCGGCGGTGCGCGGTTGCGCCGGGGTCGTGGTTTCGCTTTCCGGTTCGAACAAGCCAGCGGTCTCGGCCGCCGGCTCCATGCCGAGCCCGTGCCGCAGCCGATTGCGGAAGGCGGCATAGGCGGCGCGGGCGCCGCTCTCGTTGTTCTCGGACCGGAACAGCTCGATGGTGGCGCGGCACACCACATCGGAATAGGGCAGGCGCTCGGCGAGGCGGAACAACGCCGAATGGGCGCCGCGGCCGCCAATGCGCAGCGCGGCCTCGGTGGCATGGGTGGCGAACTGGTTTTCGATGCGGGTGCGTTCCAGCGCTAGCCACTGGTCGAACTCGCTGCCGACGCCAGTCACCCCGGCCAGCAATTCTCCGCGATAGAGTGCAACAAGACGTTCCAGTTCCGCCGCGTCTTCGGCAGTCCGGATTCGGCCGATCTCGCGCAGATCGAGAATGACGTCACGGTTCAGCTCGATCTCGGTGGCATCGGCATCGAACAGTTCGAACCCGTATCTGCCTTCGAGTTCGCGCGTATGCAGCAGCGTCTGACGCAGGTTGGTCATCGCCTGTTCGGCAGTGCTGCTTTCCCAGGTGCGTTCTGCCAGCGCCGAGCGGCGGGCACGATTCGAAAAGTCCAGATACAGCACGGCCGCAAGCGCATACGCCTTCTGGCGCAGCTTTACTGCCGAACCATCCGCCAGCCGGAGGACCGGAGTCCCCAGGAGCTGCAGGCTGACCGTTTCACGCATAGAAGTGATCGGCATTGCTCAATTGATCCGACGGAACAGGTGGAAGTTTACTTGACGAAGTAAAGGGCAAAGCGTAGCCACGTAACGGCTAGATAACGCATCCAAGTAAGCTACCCGCGGGCGATGCGCTAGCACAATAACTGCGAGGAGACGCGGCAGGTGGGCCGCAGTGTCCCGCATATAGGACCCGAAACCTAGGCAACAATATCGAGGGACGAATGGAATCAGGAACATCGAACCTGGCTGCGGCGGCAATCGCGGACGCTAGGAGTTCCCAACTGATCGAGCTGAGCGCCGATATCGTCAGCGCGTATGTGAGTCATAACGCACTCAGCGCCAGCGACATTCCGAAGCTGATCGCGACGGTGCATGCAACGCTGAGCGGTCTCGGCGGGATGGTCGAGCCCGAGGCAGTCGTCGAGCTCCGGCCCGCCGTGCCGGTGAAGAAATCGATCACGCCGGAGTACTTGATCTGTCTCGAAGACGGCAAGAAATTCAAGTCTTTGAAGCGTCATCTCAGAACCGAATACGACATGTCCCCGGAGGAATACCGGGCCAAATGGGGGTTGCCGGTCGACTATCCCATGGTTGCCCCGACCTACTCGGAAGCCCGCTCGCGTCTCGCCAAGACCATCGGCCTTGGCCGCAAGCCCAAGGCGACTGCAACGCGCGGTCGCGCCAAGATCGTTTCCTGACGGTTCACGCCAGGCGACAAATCAGACCGGCGTCCTCGTGGCGCCGGTTCTGTCGCACGTACATATTCATGACGCCAAGATCGCGGCAACCTCAAGGCCGGCGACCTCGGCGTCTTTCACCTTCTCGATGAAGACTCCACGTGGTGACGGCCGCGCCTTCGCCCCGGGGCAAGTCGACGACTCGCCCGGTAGTGTTGCAAAAACTGCCCCCTCCATTTGGTGGGGAGGGAGCAGTAGGACACAGGACCCGAATTCCCTATGCAGGGAGCATGTTAGGCAGGCCGGCGTGACGTCGGCGTTATGCGCGCCGTCAGCTGCATGTCAGCGCAACTGCCGGCGCAACCGGCGTTAACGCTCGATGCAGACGGCGACGCCCTGGCCGCCTCCGATGCAAAGGGTAGCGAGGCCGCGCCGCACGTTGCGGCGTTGCATTTCGTGGAGCAGCGTCACCACGACGCGGCACCCGGATGCACCGATCGGGTGGCCGAGTGCAATCGCGCCGCCATTCACATTGACCCGGTCGGGCCCCCAATCCATGGTCCGCATCACGGCGAGCGCCTGGGCGGCGAAGGCCTCGTTGAGCTCGATCAGCTCGAGGTCGGCGGAGCGCCAGCCGGCCCGCTGCAGCGCCCGCTGGGCAGCGGTCGCGGCGCCCAATCCCATCTCCATCGGTTCGAGCGCCGCCGCGGCGCAGGCGACGATGCGGCCGAGCGAGGTCAATCCGAGCTGCGCCGTCCTGGCCTCGGAGGCTAGCAGGACTGCTGCGGCGCCGTCATTGAGGCTGGCGGCATTGCCGGGGGTCACGCTGCCGGCAGGATCGAACGCCGGCTTCAGCTTGGCCAGCGCCGCTGGCGTGCTGTCGGCGCGAGGCTGTTCGTCGGCTGCGACGAGGCGCTGCTCGCGCCGTTCGGCAACGTTGACCGGTACGACTTCCGCGGCGAAACGCCCGGCCGCGGCGGCAGCGACGGCTTTCTGATGCGAGGCCAAGGCAAAATCGTCCTGCGCCTCGCGCGAGATGGCGAATTTCTGCGCCAGCCGCTCGGCGGTGATCCCCATGGCGACGTGGTGGAAGGGGTCGACCAGCCCGTCGACCATGATGCTGTCGGTGGCAGTGATCTCACCGAGCTTGGTGGCGCGACGCCCGGCCAACAGATGCGGGGCCTGCGTCATGCTCTCCTGGCCGCCGGCGAGGATCAGTTCGGCATCGCCGGCGCCGATCGCCTGGGCGCCGAGGTGGATGGCCTTCAGCCCCGAGCCGCAGACCTTGTTGACGGTGAAGGCCGGTACAAGGATCGGCAGGCCGCCGGCGATCGCTGCCTGGCGTGCCGGATTCATGCCGGCGCCTGCCGTCAGCACCTGGCCGATGATCACCTCGTCGATCGAAGCGGGGTCGACGTCACTGTCGGCAAGGACCTGCCGCACCGCGACGGCGCCCAGCGCACTGGCGCTCAGCTCGGCGAAGCCGCCGATGAAGCGGCCGATCGGGGTGCGACGGGCCGCCACGATATGAACGGGGTTGGTCACGTGCTGAGCTCCGCAAGATTCTCGAACAGTTTCAGCGCCTCGGGGTTGGCGAGGCCCTCGATATTGCGCACCGGCCGGCCGTGCACCACATCGCGCACCGCCAGCTCGGTCAGCTTGCCCGAGCGGGTCCGCGGCAGGTCGGCCACGGCGATCAGCTTGGCCGGCACGTGGCGCGGGCTGGCGCCGGCGCGAATGGCGTTGCGGATGCGCAGCCGGAGCGGCTCGTCCAGCATTGCTCCGGGCACCAGCTTGACGAACAGCACGACCCGGGTGTCGCCCTCCCAGTCCTGGCCGATACAGAGCGTGCTGTCGATCTCCGGCAGTTCCTCGACGACTGCGTAGATCTCGGCGGTGCCGATCCGCACCCCGCCGGGGTTCAGCGTCGCATCGGAGCGGCCATGGATCATGATGCCCTGGTGCGCGGTCCACTCGGCATAGTCGCCATGCGCCCAGACGCCGGCAAAGCGCGAGAAATAGGCAGCGCGATAGCGCGCCCCGTCGGGGTCGTTCCAGAAGCCGATCGGCATGGAAGGGAAGGGCGCCCGGCACACCAGTTCGCCCTTGCCCTCACGCATCGGCCGTCCGTCCTCGTCGAAGACATCGACGGCGAGGCCGAGCCCCGGCGCCTGGATCTCGCCGCGCCACACCGGCAGGGTCGGCACGCCCAGCACGAAGCTCGAGACGATATCGGTGCCGCCCGAGATGGAGGCGAGATGCACGTCGGGCTTGATGTTGGCGTAGACGAAATCGAAGCAGTCGGGAGCGAGCGGCGAGCCGGTCGAAAGGATGGCGCGCACCGATGCGAGGTCATGCGTCTCGAGCGGCTTCAGCCCGAGCTTGCGCACCGAATCGAGATAGCGCGCCGAGGTGCCGAACAGGGTGAAGCGCTCGGCTTCGGCATAGTCGAACAGCTGGGTCGGCGCCGGATGGAAGGGCGAACCGTCATAGAGGCAGAGCGTTGCGCCGCAGCCCAGCGCCGAGACGAGCCAGTTCCACATCATCCAGCCGCAGGTGGTGAAGTAGAATACCCGATCGCCCTCGTGCACGTCGCAGTGCAGCCGGTGTTCCTTCAGATGCTGCAGCAGCGTGCCGCCGGCGGAGTGGACGATGCATTTGGGTTTGCCGGTGGTGCCGGACGAAAACAGGATGAACAGCGGCTGGCTGAACGGCAGGCGGGTAAAGCGCACCGGCGCGGCGGCATGGGGCGCGAGGAACGCCGACAGCGTCACCGCACCTGCGATGCGCGTGCTGGTCTCGGCAGCGCGGCCGAGCAGGTCGATCACCACCGTCCGGGCCGGCGCGAGTGCTGCCGCCACTTCGGCGACGGTCGCGCCGATATCGATCGCTTTGCCGTTGTAGTGGTAGCCATCGACCGTCACGAACAGTTTCGGCGCGATCTGGCTGAAGCGGTCGAGTACGCCGCGCGGTCCGAAATCGGGCGAGCAGGACGACCACACGGCGCCGATCGAGGCGGTGGCCAGCATCATCGCCACCGTCTCGGGCAGGTTGGGCAGCATTCCGGCCACCCGGTCACCGGGCCCGACACCGAGCCCGAGCAGGGCCTGCTGCAGGCGCGACACGGTGGCGCGCAGCTCAGCCCAGCTCCAGCGCCGCCGCGCGCCAGCCTCGTCGCGGAAGACAATGGCGTCGGTCGGCCCATCCAGCCGCAGCAGGTTTTCGGCAAAGTTCAGCGTCGCATCGGGCAGAAACCGCGCCCCGGGCATCAGCTCGCCATCCGCAAGCAGGCGTTCACCCTTGTCGCCGATGACGCCGCAGAAATCCCACACGGTGCTCCAGAACGGGCCGGGCTCGCTGATCGACCAGCGGTGCAGGCCCCAATAGTCGTCGGGGGCGCAGCCATGGCCAGCATGGGTCAGTTCGGCGAACTGCCAAAGCAAGGTATCGCGCCGACGCGCCGGGTCCATCTGCCAGAGTATTTGCGCCTCCCGTTTGAGGCGACGCTAGAGCTTGTGCCGCCTCGACAAGGAGTCGTATTTCTACCCTATGCACCTCCTCCCTCGCAGTCTTGGCAAGGCCGACCCCGGTGCGGCAGGCTTCGGTTACTCGCTTGCCGATATCCCGGTGCCCATCGTGTTCGCCGCCCACCGCATCATCAGGGATTGCAATGCGCCGTTCGCGGCGCTGTTCGGCTATGAGCGCGCCGAGATGATCGGCGCGAGCTTCCGGCAGCTCTACCAGGACGTCGGCGATTTCGTCCGGGTGGGCGAATTGTGGCGCGCCCACTTGGCGGCCGGCAGCATCTATTTCGACGAGCGGGTGATGCGCCGCAAGGATGGCAGCACGCTGTGGTGCCGGGTGCATGGCCGCTCCAATACGCCGGACGATCCGTTCGCCGAGGCGATCTACTGCTTCGAGCCGATGCAGCGCGGCATTCTGCCCACCGAGCACGTGCTCACCGGGCGGCAGCGCCAGATCCTGATGCTGGTGGCGCAGGGCCGCACCAGCGCCGAAATTGCCGCCGAGCTGCGGCTGTCGCGACGCACCGTCGAGGCGCATCGCGCCCGGCTGATGAAGACCATCGGGGTGCGCAACGGCGCCGAGCTGATGGCATGGTTCAACGAGAGGGAAGGGTGATGCAAAGGGCGATGACCGAGCAGAAGACGGCGCTGGTGACCGGCGCATTGGGAGGCCTCGGTTCGGCCATTGCGGCCCGGCTCGCGGCCGACGGATTCCGCATCGCCTATCACGACATCGTCGAGCGGTCGGCCGACGATTATTTCCGCGCCGACCTGCTGCAGCCGGGCGCCGGCGAGCAACTGGTCGCCGACGTCATCGCCCGCTACGGCCGGCTCGATGTGCTGGTCAACAATGCCGGCGCGCAGAAGGTGGCCCCGGTTGCCGAGTTCGCCCGGGCCGACTGGGACCTGGTTCGCACCCTCAGCCTCGATGCTTCGTTCGAGTGCATCAAGGCCGCGGTGCCGGGCATGGTGGAGCGCCGCTGGGGCCGCATCGTCAACATCGCCTCGGCGCATGGGTTGATCGCCTCGCCGTTCAAATCCGCTTACACCGCCGCCAAGCACGGCCTGGTGGGCCTCACCAAGAGCGTGGCGCTCGAGGTTGCCGAAGCCGGGGTCACCGCCAATGCCATCTGCCCCGGCTATGTCCGCACGCCACTGGTGGAAAAGCAGATCGACGACCAGATGAAAGTGCACGGCCTCAGCCGCGAGGCGGTGATTCGCGACATCATGCTCGCCTCGCAACCGACGCGGCGCTTCGTCGAGGCGGAGGAGGTGGCGGGCCTGGCCTCGTATCTTGTCAGCGACGCGGCGCGCTCGATCACCGGCACGACGATTGCCATCGATGGGGGCTGGACGGCGCGATAGCGCTGGTTTGCGCCGACGGCGCCACACCGCCCCCTCGCCCCCTGGGGAGAGGGCGGCGGGCCGCGGGGTGAGGGGCGCCAAGCACTGGATGAGGTCCAAGTCGGCAGGCGGCAATCACTCCCGCGAGTGCGCTTGGCGCCCCTCACCCTGGCCCTCTCCCCAGAGGGGCGAGGGGACGCGAGACCACCGTCGGTGTCAGGCTGCAACAATCACCCCGGCATAGCCGCCCGCGGAAATGCCGGTGCACAGCCTGTGCCACTCGCACCCTGCGCAGGCCGCGCGGGTGCGGCCGGCAGCGAAGGCTTGGCGCATCTGCCTGAGGATGGCCTGACTTAGCGCCACCGACCCGCCGATCTGCGGCGGCTCATCGAGCAGTTCACCCAGATCCCGCAGCGCCAGGCGGTCGCGTTCGATGACGCTGTCGCGGTGGCAATGGGGGTCGGCCTCGTCCAGCAGCGGGGCGCAGATATCGTCCGGCCCCGCGACGATCAGCACGTCTTCGCCGGCGCCGATGCGCGCGGCGATGGCGTCATAGTTGGCGGTGAACGCCGCGCTGTAGCCCTTGCCTACATAGGTGAGGAGGCAAAGCAGGTGATGCGGGCGCAGCCGGATGGTAATCAGGCGGTGCGCGGCTTGCCGCGGGCGAGCAGGGCCACCAGGGCGGCGCCGAGCACCGATTTCAGCACGCCACCGACGATGAACGGAGCGACGCCGCTCGTCCAGGCGACGTCGGCGCCGAATAGCACGGCCAGCCAGGCTGCGCCGAGCGCGAGGCAGAGCGCGTTGCCGAGCAGCATGTTGAACAAGGCCAGCACCGGGCGGCGCCCGTTCCAGCCGCGCTCGGCCAGCCAGCCGACCACGGCGCCGGCCACCGGGAAGGCGAAGAGGTAGCCGGCGGTGGGACCGACGAAGTGATGCGCACCGGCCGCGCCGCCGGACAGCACCGGCAGGCCGATGGTCGCTTCGGCGAGCCAGGCGACGATGGTGATGGCGCCCAACCGCCAGCCATAGAGCGCGCCGACCAGCATCACGGCAAAGGTCTGCATCGTCACCGGCACGGGCACCATCGGCACCTCGACATAGGACGAAAGCGCGAGGAACAGCGTGCCCAGCACCACGGCGCCGACGCGCCAGGCGAGGGGGCGGCTGTCGAGGTCGAGCGGGCTGAAGGCGGATGTCGCGGTGTTGGACACGAGGAGGCTCCTTGAAAAATTATAGATAATCTACGTTATCTATCGCTAAAGGAGTCCACAGCTCAGGGGGAATTGCAAGAGGGCAGGAAATTTCATGCTGGGCCGGCACCATGTGCGCTCCCCGCTCGGTGTCGTCCCAGCTTGGCTCGTACGCCTTGAGCTGGAGCGGTGCCGCACCCACCGGGTCATTCCCGCGAAAGCGCGAACCCCAGTCTTCCTGCAGGCTGCGCCATCGCAAACGGAGTTCCCCGCTTTCGCGGGGATGACGCCGAGTTTTGGGGAACTTGCAGAACCCAAGCTCGTGCACCCTGCGCCACCCAATGACCATCAGGGCGCGGTGCATCAGGCCACCTGGATCCGCAGCTTGGTGTATGAGCCCTGCATTGGGATGCCATCCGAAAGGAGATGAGGGAGCGGGCCACCGCATCTCAGCTGGTCTAAAGTCGGGCTGCCACCTGAGCCCTGCGCAATGCCGGTTTCCTCGGCTCCTGGCCGCTCCAGCGGATGTGGCGCGCCAGCACGGCGGTGGCGGTTTCGATCTCGCCGGCGCGCAGGGCGGCGAGGATCGCCATGTGGTCGCGATCGGTCGGCGCTTCCCATTCCGCCCGCCAGCCGGAGAACAGGAAGCGGGCGCTGGCGCTGTGCAGGTCGTCGATGGTGCGGAGCAGGCGCGGCATGCCGCAAGGGGTGATGATCAGCCGGTGAAACGCCCGGTTGGCCTCTTCCCAGGCCTGCACGTCGCTGGCCCGGTCGCCCGCCTTGCTGATGGCTTCGGCTTCTTCGAGCAGCGCCTTGGTCAAATGCGGACCGGCCTGGCGCAGCGCCAGCACTTCGAGCGCGGCGCGCATCTCGGCCACCTCCCGCACCTCGTCGAGGCTGAAGCCGGCCACCCGCACACCGCGGCGCGGCTCGCTCACCACCAGGCCCTGCGATTCGAGCAGGCGGAACGCCTCGCGCACCGGCACGTGACTGGCGCCGAATTCCTCGGCGATATGGTCCTGCCGCAGCCGGGCGCCGGGCTCGACGTCGCCAGCGATGATCCGCTCGGCCAAGGCCCGGCTGATGCGGACGGAAACGGGGTCGGCTTTGGCAGTGCTCATGATTTTGTAGATAATTCATCTCATGCCGGCGCGCCAGCACCGCGCACGCGGGCAGGCTTGCGACATCGTCGTCCTTGCACGGGCCGGGCGCGGGCTAGGCAGGCTGGCGAGGGGAAGATGCATCCGAGGTCGCACGACAGCGGAGGGGAAATCGGCACCGCGCTGGCGGTGCTCTCGCTCTATGTACTCACCCTGCTGCTGCCGCTGCATCAGGCCGCCGGACTGCAGAACGACCTGGCGCGGCTCGACTTCGAGCAGTCCGTCTCGGCCACGCTCGCTTCGCCGGCGCTGGGTATCGAGCCGATGCGGCGCGACGCGGTGGGCACCGGCAGGGGCTGGCGCGTCGGCGATCTCACCGTGCCGGCGGCCGGAACCTGGCGGCTCGAGCTCGATCTCCGGGTCAGCCGATTCGAGCTCAGCAAATTGCAGGCTGAGTTCTCGGTGCCGCAATCCCTTGGATAGGCTGTCGCCAATTCGCGTCGCAACCTATTGACGCGAATCCCGAACAGGCACACTACATATGGTGTCGTGGTCGCCCGGGTCGCAAGGACGGGTGATAATAGGGAAGCTGGTGAGGGCCTGAGGCTCAAGTCCGGCGCTGCCCCCGCAACTGTGAAAGCGGATGCTTCGCGCGTCTCTTGGCGGAGCGCTGAGATGGAGCATCGGCAAGCCAGATACCTGCCACGACAGGTTCGTTCGTCCACGGGCGGGGTGTCCCGACAGGCCGCGAGAAACGCCGGGCAGGCTCTGCCCGGGCGCGCTTTCGCGTCTTCGAAAAGCCCCGCCGCCACTCACGGGGTTTTTGAGGCATGTCCACTCAAGAGATCATTCATTCCGACACCGGCCGTCCGGTGGTCGTCAGGTCGCCCGAGCCGCACCCGGCCAATGAACCGGGCTTCTCGCTGATCAAACGCAATGGCGGCACGGTGCCGTTCGATCAGAGCAAGATTGCCGTGGCGCTGACGAAGGCGTTCCTCGCGGTCGAGGGCAACAAGGCGGCGGCGTCGCGCCGGGTGCATGAGATCGTCGAGCAGTTGACCGGCGAAGTGGTGCTGGCGCTCACCCGACGGGCCAAGGACGGCCGGGTATTCCACATCGAGGACGTGCAGGACCAGGTGGAGCTGGCGCTGATGCGCGGCGAGCACCAGAAGGTGGCCCGCGCCTATGTGCTGTATCGCGAGGAGCACGCCAAGGCGCGCGCCGATAGGGCAACGGCAGGTGAGGCGAGCGCAGCGATCCGCATGGCGGATGGCTCGCCGCTCGACGAAGCCCGGCTCGCCACGGTCATCGCGGAAGCCTCGGCGGGCCTCGAGGGGGTTGTCGCCGAGACCATCCTCGCCGAGACGCGGCGCAATCTCTATGACGGCATCTCGACCGACGAGCTGGCGCTGGCGCCGATCCTCGCCACCCGTACGCTGGTCGAAACCGAACCCGGCTATGCCTACGCCTCGGCGCGGCTGCTCAACGACAAGCTCAGGCGCGAGGCGCTGAGCTTTCTCGCCGGCCGCCCGGACCAGGCGACCGAGGCGGAGATGACCAGCCGCTATGCCGAGTATTTTCCTCGATATCTCGAGCGCGGCATCGAGCTCGAACGGATCGACCCGGAGCTCGGGCGTTTCGACACCGCCCGCCTCGCCGCAGCGCTCAAGCCCGAGCGAGACCGGCAGTTCCAGTATCTGGGGCTGCAGACGCTCTACGACCGCTATTTCCTGCACTCCGCCGGCACGGTGTTCGAGCTGCCGCAGGCGTTTTTCATGCGTGTGGCGATGGGGCTGGCGGTGCGCGAGATCGACCGCGAGGCGCGGGCCATCGAGTTTTACAATCTGCTGTCGAGCTTCGATTTCATGGCTTCGACGCCGACGCTGTTCAACTCGGGCACGCTCAGGCCGCAGCTCTCGAGCTGCTTCCTCACCACGGTCGCCGACGATCTCGACGGCATCTTCAAGGCCATCAAGGATAATGCGCTGCTGGCCAAGTATTCGGGCGGGCTGGGCAATGACTGGACGCCGGTGCGGGGCCTCGGGGCGCATATCAAGGGCACCAATGGCGAGAGCCAGGGCGTGGTGCCGTTCCTCAAGGTCGCCAACGATACCGCCATTGCCGTCAACCAGGGCGGCAAGCGCAAGGGCGCCGTCTGCGCCTATCTCGAGACCTGGCACATCGATATCGAGGAATTCCTCGACCTGAGGAAGAACACCGGCGACGACCGCCGTCGCACTCACGATATGAACACCGCCAACTGGGTGCCGGACCTGTTCATGGAGCGCGTCGAAGCCGGCGCCGACTGGACGCTGTTCTCGCCCGACGAAACGCCGGACCTGCACGATCTCTACGGCCCGGCGTTCAAGACCGCCTACGAAGCCTATGAGACGAGGGCCGCGGCCGGCGGCATCAAGGTCTTCAAGACCGTCAAGGCGCTCGATCTGTGGCGCCGGATGCTGACCATGCTGTTCGAGACCGGCCATCCCTGGGTGACCTTCAAGGACCCGTGCAATATCCGCTCGCCGCAGCAGCATGTGGGCGTGGTGCACTCCTCCAACCTCTGCACCGAGATTACCCTAAATACGTCCAGGGACGAGGTGGCGGTGTGCAATCTCGGCTCGATCAACCTGCTGCAGCATGTCACCGACCGGGGGCTCGACCTCGAGCGGCTCAAGCGCACCGTCGATACGGCGATGCGGATGCTCGACAATGTCGTCGACATCAATTTCTACACCATCCCCGAGGCGCGTCGGTCGAACCTACGGCACCGGCCGGTCGGGCTCGGTCTGATGGGCTTTGCCGATGCGCTGCAGGTGCAGGGCATTGCCTATGCTTCCGATGCGGCAGTGGAATTCGCCGACAGCTCGATGGAAGCCATCAGCTATTTCGCCATCTCGGCATCGACGGACCTCGCCGCAGAGCGCGGCGCCTACGCTTCGTTCCAAGGCTCGCTGTGGTCGAAAGGCGTGCTGCCGATCGACAGCGTCGAAATGCTGGCAGCGACCCGCAGCGAGATCCATATCGACCGCACCCGGCGGCTCGACTGGGAGACGCTGCGCCAGCGCGTCAAAGCGGTCGGGATGCGCAACTCCAACACCATGGCGATTGCGCCGACCGCCACCATCTCGAACATCTGCGGGGTGAGCCAGTCGATCGAGCCCGGCTACCAGAACCTCTATGTGAAATCGAACATGAGTGGCGATTTCACCGTGGTGAACGCCATGCTGGTGCGCGACCTCAAGGCTCGCGGGCTGTGGGACGAGGTGATGATCTCGGATCTCAAATATTTCGACGGCTCGGTCGGCCAGATCGATCGGGTGCCCGATGACCTCAAGGCGATCTACGCCACGGCATTCGAGCTCGATGCGGCCTGGCTGATCGCCGCCGCCTCGCGCCGGCAGAAATGGATCGACCAGGCGCAGTCGCTGAACCTCTATCTCGCCAACCCCTCGGGCAAGGCGCTTGATCAGCTCTACCGCGGCGCCTGGAAGGCGGGTCTCAAGACCACCTATTACCTCCGTTCGCGCTCGGCGACGCATGTCGAGAAATCGACGCTCAAGGGGACGGATGGCAAGCTCAATGCCGTGGCGGTGACACCGGTGGTGGTGGTCGAGGCGCCGAAGAAGCCGGCGCTGGAAATGGCCGTGCTCGACGGTCCGGCATGCCTGATCGACGACCCTGATTGCGAAGCCTGCCAGTAGCGCCGCAAGCCGCGGGCTTGGCGCTCCCCTCCCCCTTGAGGGGAGGGGCGGGGGTGGGGGTGGTGAGGGACGCTAGGTGCTGACTGCACCACCCCCACCCTCAGTCCCTCCCCTCAAGGGGGAGGGAGGCCAGCCTGCGGTGGCTGCCTCTCAGGCGACCAACCCAGCCCGAACAGTTTCACCCACAGCACCTACAGGAAATCCAGAATGTCCCTCGATTGGTCTTCCGACCTCAACAATCCAACCCCCGTCCCCAACACACGCATCGATCCTCGTGGCGGGCGCGTCTCGGTCGATGACAAGGCGATGATCAACTGCCGTGCCGACGTGAACCAGTTGCTGCCGCTCAAGTACAAGTGGGCATGGGAGAAGTACCTCAGCGGCTGCAACAACCACTGGATGCCGACCGAAGTGTCGATGCAGGCCGATATCGCGTTGTGGAAATCGAAGGACGGTCTGACCGAGGACGAGCGTCACACGCTGAAGCGCAATCTCGGCTTCTTCGCCGCCTCCGAGAGCCTCGTCGCCAACAATATCGTGCTCGCCATCTATCGGCACCTGACCAATCCGGAATGCCGGCAATACCTGCTGCGCCAGGCGTTCGAGGAGGCGGTGCACACCCACACCTTCCAGTACATCGTGGAATCGCTGGGGCTCGATGAGGGCGAGTTGTTCAACATGTATCGCGAGGTGCCCTCGATCACCGACAAGGCGGCCTGGGCGCTGAATTTCACCCAGCACCTCGACGATCCGGAGTTCACCACCGGCACGCCGGAGACCGACCGGGCCTTCGTGCGCGATCTCATCGCCTTCTACGTGATCTTCGAGGGGATGTGGTTCTATACGGGCTTTGCGCAGATCCTGTCGCTGGGCCGGCGCAACAAGATGGTCGGCATTGCCGAGCAGTACCAGTACATCCTGCGCGACGAGAGCATCCACCTCAACTTCGGCATCGACGTGATCAACCAGATCAAGGCGGAGAACCCGCATGTCTGGACGGCCGAGTTCCAGGCCGAGGTGCGGGGGATGATCAGGAAGGCGGCCGAACTCGAAGCCGCCTATGGCCGCGACACCATGCCGAGGGGTTTTCTCGGGCTCAATGCGGCGCTGTGCGAGCAATACATGCACTTCATCGCCAACCGCCGCTGCGCCCAGCTCGGCCTCGCGCCGGTGTTCAGCGAAACCGAGAACCCGTTCCCGTGGATGAGCGAGGCGATGGACCTCAAGAAGGAGAAGAACTTCTTCGAGACCCGGGTGATCGAGTACCAGAATGGCGGCGCGCTGAGCTGGGATTGAGGTGGGCGCCGAAGCCGGTGCGGGCTGACCCCCACCTTGATCCCTCCCCTAACAAGGGGAGGGAGACGCTGACTGCGATGCCTGTGTGAGGGTCTCCCTCCCCTTGTTTAGGGGGAGGGGACAGGGGTGGGGGTCAGTCAACCACCAGGTACGATAGGGACTAAGCCGGCGTGACGTGGATCCGGTCCGTCGACAGCGCGCCTTCGAACACGGCGAGGCCGATCATGCCGCTGCGATAGGTGGCATCCTCGGCTTCCAGCCTCGTCCCGGCAGCCTCACCGGTGAGCTGCCGGCCCAAGGCGGTGATGCGGAGTTCGATCGGGGTTTCGAAGGCCACCGGCAGCGGCGTTTCGGCGAGCACCGTTTCGATCTCGTCGCGGCGGCGCACGATCTGCAGCTTGCCGTTGCGGCCGAGCCGCACCGCGTAGTAGCGGCGCAAGCCTTCGGCCCGCACCAACACGGCGCCATAATCCCCAAGGTGCAGGTTCAGCGTGGCGTCGAGCCGGTAGTCGGCCCATTGCCTTGTGCCGGTGAGGATGACGCCTTCGCCGCGATTGCCGGAGATGCGGAACGACTCCTTGAAGTTCTTGGAGAAGACGCTGGCGCCGTTGATCCAGGCGCTGCGCCACATGCTGCCCTCGTTGTGCGGGCGCTTCAGCACCAGCTCGGGCTCGCCGTCCCAGCGCATCCAGTCGAGGAGGACGCGGCCTACCGTGGCCTGGTCGCGCACCGACATGACGAAGCCGACCTCGGCGATCGGGTTGCCGTCGAGCTGCGGCAGGCGCCAGGACAGGGCGGCGCTGCCGCCGGCTTCGAGCGTCGCGCTCTCGGGAGCGACAAGGGTGACCAAGCTATCGCCCTCGCCATAGTGGCGGATGGCCAGCGCCACTTCGACGCTGCCCGAGAGGTTCGCTTCGGCGCTGATCCTCGCCTCGAGCGTCTGCCCCGGCCAGACGCGCGGCGTCGCCAGCACTTCGTACCAGCTATGCCCGATCATCGCGGGCGGGGTGAAGACGGGTGTACCGACATAGGCGGAGCGGCCCGAGGTCATCGACACCAGGTCGACCGCCAGGGCCGAGCCGGTGCCCGAGACCACGACATCGGCACAGTCCCGCTCTGAGCCGCCGGCCATGAAGCCCTGCACCGAGCCGGGCAGGGCGAAATGGAACTGCGCGCCGTCCTTGGGCGGCTGCGGCTCGGGCAAGCCGGCGAGGCGATGGGCAAGCCCCGCCAGCCAGAGCGTCACTGCGGCGGCGTCGCCGACCCCCCGTCCGCCATCGGCGGTGGAGAGATAGAGCCGATCGGCGACCGGGCCGCGCCAGTCCGGCCCGCCTTCGAGCCCCGCGAGCCCGAGCATGATGCCGTGCAGGCACCCCAGATTGCCGGCATTGCAGTCGGTATCCCAGCCCGAGGTATTGACGATCGTCTGGCCGCGGCTGAAATCGTCGGGCGCGTGCAGCAGCGCCATGATCATCAGGGCGTGGTTCGGCACCACGTGGCAGACGCCGGGGTATTTGTCGTAGCCGTAGCTGTCCTCGATCTGCTGACGGGTGGCCTGCCAGTCATCGCCATTGGCGGCGACCCAGCCGCGGATATCGGCCACCAGCCTGGCGATCAGGCTGTCAGCGGGAATGTAGGAGAGGCCGGTGTCGATGAGGTGCTGAACATCTCGGCTGACGAAGGCTTCGGCTTCCATCGCCGCCCACAACACCGCGGCATGCACGCTTTCGCCGTCGTGGCTGACACTGCCGGCGGCGCGGGCCAGTTTTGCGGCCAGCGCCGGGTTCCCCGGGGCGACCAGAGCCCAGCCATCGATGAAGATCTGGGCGCCGATCTGTTCGGCAACGGTCTTGCCGTTGGTGGCGATCGCGCCGGAAGCCGGCGCCGGGATGCCTTTGGCGAGGTTCAACCAGGCCGTGTGCTCGGTGGAGTTGCCGGCGCCACCCCACCAGAACACGGCGCGGTTCTCGACCACGTAGTTGAGCCAGGTGCGGCCGATATCCGCCGAGCTCAGCTCGCTTGAGCAGACGTGATCCTCCAGCGCCCGCACGAAGCTGAAGGTGCCCGACACATCGTCGTCGGTGACCACCAGCTGCGCGCCCAACTGCTCGTTGACATAGTAGGTGATCGGCCCCAGCTCGCGCATGATGCGCTGATAGGTCCAGTTCTCGAACGGTCGGCCGAGATAGACCCCGATCAGCTTGCCGAGCACGCCGGCATAGATGTGTTCGAGCGTATTGGGGGGCAGGGCCATGGCGGTTCCGATCACGATGCGGGTCGTTTCAAGTTCGATCGGCACCCGCTTGACGGGATCGATCATCCTTCATACTGATATCGCTACTGATACGTATCAGTACCAGAATTTCAAGGCGAAACGTGAATTCCGGGATGAAATCGAGCCAGCGCCAGCCGACCCAGAAAGATGTGGCCACCCATGCCGGGGTGTCGCAGGCGGCGGTGTCGTCGGTGCTGTCGGGCGATGGCGTCGGCATCAGTCCGGCGGTGCAGGAACGGATCCGGCAGAGCGCCGCAGCCCTGAACTATGTGCCCAATCGCATGGCGCAGGCGCTGAAAACCAACCGCACGATGATGATCGCCTGCATCGTGCCCGATCTGTCCAATCCGTTCTATCCGCCGCTGATCCGCGCGGTGCAGAAGGTGGTGGAGCCGGCCGGGTACGATGTGATCGCGCTCAGTACCGACGGGCTGGGGAGTTCCGAACGCGGCAGCCTCAACCTCTGCCTCGATCGCCGGGTCGCCGGCATTGTCGGAGTGTTCTTCGTCACTACGGCGCGTGAACTGGGCGACGTGCTGGGCGGAGATATCCCGGTGGTGCGCTACGAGTCGGCGCCCAAGCGCGGCGGCCCGCTCGCCATCGACGATTTCTACGTCGACAACCAGCAGGTGGCGTTCGAGCTGGCCTCGCAACTGGTGGGGCAGGGGCACCGGCGCATCGTCTTCATGGCATCGCCGGGCGGGCCGGAGCGGGCGCGTATCACGGGCTACAGCGCGGCGCTCGCAGCCGCGAGGCTTACGCCGCGTGTCGTCACTGTCGACAGCTATTCGATCGATGGCGGCGCCGCCGGCGCGGCGCGCCTGCTCGCCGACGGCGAGCGGCCGAGCGCCATCATGTGCGCCGACGACCTGCTGGCCTGCGGCGCCATCCGCGCCTGCCAATCGGCCGGCCTCGTGCTGCCGCGCGACATGTCGATCACCGGGTTCAACAACCTGTCGATGACCGATGTGCTCAACCCGTCGCTCACGACGGTGGCTTTGGGGCAGGAGTTGTTCGGCCAGTTGGCCGGCGAACGGCTGCTGGCCCGTATTCGCGGCGAGGTGGACGGGCCGGGAGAGGCCGTCGCCCTGCCGTTTTCGATCGTTGCCCGCGCCTCGACGGCTCCGCCGCCTGAGGTCTCGGACAACACCAGACAGTTGAATTCAGCAGGGAACGCAGCATGACCAAATTTACTCGCTCACTTTCGGGAGTGGCGTTCGCAGCCATGACCCTCATGGCGTCGGGCCAGGCGATGGCCCAGACCGTCTCGTGGTGGTACGAGGCGCTGACGCCGGAGCAGCAGAAGCTGCTCGACGACAAGCTGGTGGGCGGCTTTGCCGCCAGCCACCCGGGGGTGACGCTCGAGCTCGAATATCGCGGTAACGCGGTGGAGAACCAGCAGCGCCTGGCGCTGATGTCGGGCGGTGGCCCGGACATCATCAACTCCAACGGTCCGGCGACGGCGCTGGCCACCGCCAAGGCCGGCCAGTTGCTGGCGCTCGACGACTATGCCGCCAAGCTCGGCTGGGACAAGCGGCTGATCCCGATGTTCCTCAGCCTCGGCAAGGTCGATGGCGTGCTTTACTCCATCCCCAAGAACTACGAGGCGATGGGGTTGTTCTACAACGCCGACATCTTCGCCGCGAAGGGCTGGACGGCGCCCAAGACGGTGGCCGAGATGGAAGCCCTGGCCGACACCATGCTGGCCGAGGGGATGACGCCGTTCGTCGCCGGCAATGCCGGTTTCCGCCCGGCCAACGAGCAGTTCTTCACCGTCGCGCTCAACCAGCTGGCCGGGCCGGCCGCCATCCGCGAGGCGCTAGCCGGCACCCGGCCATGGACCGATCCGGTGTTCGTCGAGGCGATGACCAGGTTCAAGGCCTGGTACGACAAGGGCTATTACGGCAAGGACTATTTCTCGACCTCGACCATCGACGCCTTCGCCGGCATGGTCACCGGCAAGACCGGCATGGCGCCGCAGGGCACCTGGGCGTTCTCGTGGGTGAAGGACTATTTCGACCCCGCAGGCGCCAATGCCGCCTTCACCTCCATTCCGGTGGCCGAAGGCGTGCCCTATCCGCTGTTCCCGATCGGGGTGGGTTCGGCCCTGTCGATCAACGCCAAGTCGGCCAACCCGGATGCCGCGGCACAGGTGATCGACTACATTTTCAGCGGCGATTTCTACGGCGCCGTCGTGCCGCAGTGGCAGGGTGAGTGGAACGTGCCGCTGGCGGACCTTTCCGGCATTGCCATGCAGGGCGAGGTGACGCCGCTGTACAAGGAGGCGACGACGATGATCGCCGACGCCATCGCGGATGGCAGCTATGGCTACACCACCTGGACGTTCTGGCCGCCCAGATCCGAGCAGTACATCATCTCGGGCGTCGAGGAGCTGTGGCTCAACAAGGCGACGCCGGAGCAGTTCCTTGCCGGGCTGCAGGAGATCTTCGCCGGCGAGCTGGCCGAAGGCAGCGTGCCGCCGCTGCCGTGAGGTGATGGGGACTGTCTGAAGGCCACTGGCCTCTCCACCATCCTCCCCCGCCACGCGGGGGAGGATAACCGAGACTCCCGATCCGGAATCCCGCCCATGTGGCTGTTTGCTCTCCCCGCGCTCTCGATCAACGTCGTGATCATCCTGATCCCGGCGCTGCTCACCATCGCCCTGGCGTTCTGCCAGTGGGATGGCTTGTCGATGCCGGTGTTCGTGGGGCTGGCGAATTTCAACGCCGTGTTCGCCGACCGCGTGTTCTGGATCGCGCTCGGCAACAACATCAAGTGGACGCTGATCTTCCTGACCGTGCCGATCGCCATCGGCTTGTTCGCGGCAACGCTGCTGCTGCTCATCCACCGCGGCCGCACGCTGTTCCAAATCGTCTATTTCATGCCCGTGGTGGTGGCGACGGCGATCACCGCGCGGGTCTGGCAGGGGATGATCTACAACCCGAATACCGGGGTGTTCGGCCTGCTGCAGCGCTTCGGCATCGAACTGGCGGACCCCCTGGCTCACACCGAGACGGCGCTATACGGCATCGCGGCGGTCGACCTCTGGCACTGGTGGGGGTTCCTCGCGGTGATCTTCCTTGCGGCGCTCCGCCAGGTGCCGCAGGAAATGGTGGAAGCGGCGCGGCTCGACGGCGCCGGCTTCTTCGGCTTGCTGCGCCACATCCTGATCCCAGCCATCGCCCCGACCATCAAGCTGATGATGGTGATGACGGTGATCTGGTCGTTCCTGGTGTTCGACTTCGTCTACATCCTCACGCAGGGCGGCCCGGCCTATTCGAGCGAAGTGCTGTCGACGCTGGCCTATCGCAACGCCTTCTTCGAGTTCGACCTCGGCCGGGCGGCGGCGGTGGCGCTGGTCATCGCGCTGTTCGGCCTCACCGCCACCTTCGCCTATGTGCGGCTGCAGGCGCGCGAGGGAGCCAACTGATGATGTCCAGCCGCATCTCGCGTGTCCTGACCTACCTGATCCTGACGCTCGGCCTGGCGCTGGCGCTGGGGCCGCTGCTGCTGATGCTGCTCAACGCCTTCAAGCCGACGCCTCAGATCATCACCAGTCCGCTCAGCCTGCCTAACGAGCTCGACTGGTCGAACTTCACCCGGGCCTGGTCGGATGCGCGGCTGGGTGAGACGATGCTGAACTCGGCCAAGGTCACGGCAATGACCATCGTCCTCGTGCTGACCACGGCCTCGGGCGCCGCCTATGTGCTGGCGCGGCAGAAGATCAAGCGCTGGAAATCGGTCAGCGCCTATTTCCTCGCCACCACGACGGCGCCGATCCAACTGTTCCTGTTCCCGCTCTATTTCGGCTTTGCCCGGGCGGGGTGGATCAACAATCCGATCGCGGTGTCGTTCATCTACTGCGCCATGTTCAGCCCGTTCGCCATCATGCTGCTGCGCACCTATTTCATCGCCATCCCCAAGGAGCTTGAGGAAGCCGCCTCGCTCGACGGCACCAACCAGTGGCAGTTGTTCTCAAGGGTGATGCTGCCGATCGTCTCACCGGGCCTCCTCACCGTGGCGCTGATCATCGGGCTCTATTGCTGGAACGAGTTCCTCATCGCCTCGACGTTCCTGCAGGCCAAGGGTGAGATGACCGCGGTGGTGGCGTTCACCCTGCTCAGCGGGCAATATTCCAGCGACTGGGGTGAGATCATGGCCGCCGCGGTGATCATCGTGGTGCCGATCCTGATGCTGTTCGTGCTGCTGCAGCGGCATTTCATCGACGGCATGGCGGGCGGCTCGACCAAGGGGTGACGGAGCGCCTGATTTCGCCACATCGTCCCCTCTCCCCTGAGGGGAGAGGGCAGTGCAGCTAGGACCGAAGGTCCGTAGCGGAACTAGGGTGAGGGGTTCAGTTTTTCAGCGAGCGCAGGTTGCGCCGCTTCACCCCTCAACCGGCGCTTCGCGCCACCTTCTCCCCTGAGGGAGAAGGGACCGGGCGGCGGGCGTCAAGATCGACCTCTACGTGCCGCGCCCCCTCACGTCAGATACGCGGCCCGCCAGTCCTCGGTGGCGCCGATCGTGGTGCCGGCCTCGTCAAACAGGTGGATGAAGGCGGCGGGGAGGTCGACCTCGAGGCTGTCGCCGGCCTTGACGCCGCTGATGCCCCGCAGTGCGACGGTGAAGGGGGCGCCAGAGCCGGTGGTGGCGTGGACAATGGTTTCGGAGCCCAGCACCTCGGTGGTTGCCACGGCGAGCTTGAGCGGGCCGGGGCGGACTTCGACATGCTCGGGGCGGATGCCCAGGGTCACCGGAGCGCCCTCGGCGAGCGGGACCGTGCGACCGGGCAGCGGCACCAGTGTGCCGCCCTCCAGCAGCACGCCACCGCCAGTGACCGTGCCGGCCAGCATGTTCATCGGCGGCGCGCCGAGGAAGCCGGCGACGAAGCGGTTACGCGGCCGGGCATAGAGCTCGACCGGAGTGCCGACCTGCTCGATCTGGCCTTGGTTGAGCACCACGATGCGGTCGGCCATGGTCATCGCCTCGACCTGGTCGTGGGTGACGTAGATCATGGTCGAGCCCAGCCGCTGATGCAGGCTGATCAGCTCGCCGCGCATCTTCACCCTGAGTTCGGCGTCGAGATTGCTGAGCGGCTCGTCGAACAGGAAGGCCTTGGGTTCCTTGACGATGGCGCGGCCGATGGCGACGCGCTGGCTCTGGCCGCCCGAGAGCTGGCTGGGCCGGCGCGCCAGCAGATGCTCGATCTGCAGGATGCCGGCGGCCTTCTGCACCCGCGCCGCGATCTCGCGCTTTTCGAGCTTCTGGTTTTCGAGCCCGAACCTGAGGTTCTGCTCGACGCTCATATGCGGGTAGAGCGCATAGGACTGGAACACCATGGCGAAGCCCCGCGCCGCCGGCAGCAGGTGGTCGCAGCGTACCCCGTCGATATGGACCTCACCGGCGGTGATTTCCTCGAGCCCGGCCATCATCCGCAGCAAGGTCGACTTGCCGCAGCCGGAAGGGCCGACGAACACCGTGAACGAGCCATCGGCGATCTCGAGGTCGATGCCGTGGATGACCTCGAAACCCTGAAAACTCTTGCGGACGGACTTGAGCTGGATGCCGGCCATTACGCTGCCGCTCCCAGTTCGAGGCTTTCGCCGGCGTCGAGGCTGACGGGGCCATGGGACACGCCATCGACCGCGAGTTCCTTTGCCGCAAGGGTGCCGCCCAGCACGCTCAAACGCAGCCGACCGTTGCTGCGGCTCAGCCGGCCGAAGCCGTTGCCGGCCGACCAGAACAGTTCGCAGTCGCCCGTCAGCTTGGGCGCGAAGCTGACGCGGCCGCTGACGAAATCGGCGGAGAGGCCGGAGAAGGCGTTGACCAGCTGCCAGGCCGACATCGAGCGGGCATAGTAGGAGCCGCATTCGATGTCGTTCCACGGGTTGCGGCGACTGCCGTCATGGCGGTTGCGGGCGGCGCGGACCACGTCCAGGCCTTCCTCGATCAGCCCGTGCATGATCATGTGCGAAGCCGACATGTATTCGATGCCGGTCCACACTTCCTCGGCGTAGGGCGCCGCGACCATCGGCTGGCGGATGCCCTCGGGGTAGGTGGCGATCAACAGCCCCGCCTCGTCCTCGTAGGCGTAGTTGCGGCCCGGGTTGAAGTGCTGCTCGAGGCTCGGCTTGAAGTTGTTGCGATGCACCGAGCGAAGCGCGGTTTCCACCTTGGCGGGATCGAGGAAGGCACCGAGCCCCGCGACTTCGGCGTGCCACAGCCCAAGCACCTGGTCGGAGATGCAGCCTTCGCCCATCTGGTATTTCAGCTCGCTGAACTCGTCGGACCAGTAGGTTTCCATGAAGCCGTCGGCCAAGACACCGGCGGCGCGGCCGACATCGAACGGGGTGAGCACGGATTTGTCGCCGAGGTCGATCTTCTGGATGAACCAGCGGCCGTTGAAGAGCTCGGTGTTGATGTAATCGGCGCCGGCCTTGCCGAGCCGGGCGGCCTTGTCCGCAAGTGCGTTGTCGCCCATCGCCCTCGCCATCTCGGCGGTGGCGAGCAGAGCCGCCACATACATCGAGGCGAGCCAGGAATTGGGCTCGAACAGCTCCATGTCGAGCGTCTGGTGCTGGCGGCCCGAGAGAATGCCGGTCTCGTCAGGGTCCCAGCGGTCGGGGTTCTCCGGCGACCAGGCATATTCGATGGCCCGCTTCACCTGCGGCCAGTAGCGACGGAGCCAATCGCTGTCGCCCGAGAGCTTCCAGTCGCGGAAGGTCTTGATGATGGCGCCGAAATGCCCGTCGGCGCAGGGGCCGATAATGTCGAAGCTCGAACCGAGCGGCAGTTTCTGGCGGAAGGTCAGGCCGCCCGATGGCAGCATGTTGTAGCTGAGTTCGGTCTCGCGCAGCGTCCGCTCGATCGCCGGGAACAGATGCGCCAGCGCCTGCTGGTAGTTCCACACATGGGTGCACGAGCCCTCGCAGGAGCCGTCATTGATGTGCTGGCCTTCCCACGCCCAGAGCTCGCCCTGCTCGAGCCGGATCACCGTGGCGGTGCGGAGCAGCGCGAGCGTCGACGAGGCTGCGTCCTTGACCTCGGGGGGCAGCGTGGTGCCGAACAGGCCGTCGCGGAAGGCCACGGTGGCAGCGGCAAGGCTGTCCCAGCGTTTGAGCGCCTCGGTGGCGCTGGCGGTCGAGTTCGCCCATTGGGTGGCGTAGTAGTTGGTCCAGCTCGGGGTCGGCCGATCCGGGATCACCCCATCGGGCTTGGGCCGGAAGGCCCAGTAGATATCGCCCTTGGGGAAGCTCCAGGAGATGACGAAACGGACCCGCTTGCGGCCGCCGGCCGGTACCGTGATGCGGGCGCCGAGCGTCGCGTGTTCGGGTTGCAGGCTCATGTGCCGACTGGTGCGCGGCTGGTCGTAGTGGCGCTTGGGCAGCCGGCCGGGGCGGGCGAACTCCTTCCAGTAGACCGCCAGGTCGTCGAACCACTGGCCGCGATAATGGTGGTCGGTATGGTCGACATCGTCGGCGTCGGTGGCGATGGTGAGGTCGCCGCGGTCGGTCTCGGGCAGCTCGGTATCGGTCGAGGTGAGGTGCAGCGATGAGATGCCGTCCGACTGGGTGAAGCTGTGCCGGCCGCTGTTGGAGCCGTAATTGCCCAGCGTGCCGGCCAGCGTGTAGGTGAGCGCGTCGGCCGTCGGGTTGACGATCTCGAACTCGAACATCGCCACCGGCATCGAGCTGTCGCGGTCATTGTGCGGGATGAACGGCGACAGCGCCGTCAGCCGCACCTGGCCGGGGAAATGCGGATCGGCGAACACCAGGTCGGCAGTGGGGAAGCGACCGTAGAACTCGACCGACTTGAAATGCGGCACGCCGGCCAGCGTCTGCCGGTTGGCGCCATGGCCGAAGCCATCGAACATCTTGCGCAGGCCCGGCGCGCCCGAGGGGTTGAGATCGTAGGGCCCGTTGAGCACCCGCGCATCGAGCAGCGCGCCATCCTTTTCGGCCTTGATGGCGAAATGCGAGTAGCCGTTATAGCCCTGCAGCGCCGGCCGGTTGCGGATCGACCAGTCGATCAGCCGGCCGCTGCCCGAGATCGACAACCCGCCCGACCCGATGCCGCCGAGCGGAAAGGCAATGTAGCGGGAGCGTTCGCCGGCATAGTGAAAGCGCGGCTCGATGGAGGCGAGATCGTCCCACATTCAGTTGAGATCCTTGGTGTTGTCGTTCAGGTGCGGGCAATTGACGCCGGCGATGGTGGACCCCCACCCCTGTCCCCTCCCCGCAAGGGGGAGGGAGACCAAAACACTGGCGCTGGTGATGGCGTCTCCCTCCCCCTCGTGGGGAGGGGACAGGGGTGGGGGGCGGCTCGCGCCGGACCTGTGGGCCGATGGCATGGTCACCGGACGCCTCAGTTCTTGATGCCGCTCATCGTGATGCCTTCGATCACGAATTTCTGGGCGAGGAGGAAGAGCAGCACCACCGGCAGGATCGACATGCTCATGGCGGCCATGACCACCGACAGGTTGCCGGCGCCCATGTAGCCGCGCAGCACATCCATGGCGAGCGGCAGGGTCATCTGGTCCTGCTTGCCGAGCAGCACCTTGGCCTGGAAGTAGTAGTTCCAGGTCTGGGTGAAGGTGATGATGCCGAGCGCCGAGAGCGCGGGCCTCAGCTGCGGCAGCGAGATGCGCCAGAAGATCTTGAGGTAGCCGGCGCCATCCATCAGCGCCGCCTCTTCCAGCGCCTTGGGCTGGCTGAGCATGAACTGCCGCATCAGGAACACCCCGAAGCTGGAGGTCAGGTACATCAGCGCCAGCCCGACCGGCTGGTTGAGCAGCCCGACCCGCGCATAGCCGAGATAGATCGGCAGGATCGTCACCTGCGCGGGGAACATCAGCCCGACCAGGAGAATGAAGAACAGCGCGTCGCGGCCGCGGAAGTTGAGCCGCGAGAAGGCGAAGGCGGCGAGCGTGCAGGTGACCATCTGGCCAACCGTCACGAGAAGCGCAATCAGCACCGAGTTCATGTAGATGCGGACGAACGGCACCTTGGAGTTGAGCACGGCGAGGTAGTTGGAAAAATCGAGGCTCGGCGGCAGGAAGCTGGGCGGCATCTTGTAGGCGTCGGCCACCGGGCGGAACGACATCGAGAACAGCCACAGGAACGGCAGCAGCATGCCGATGGCGAGCAGCACCATGCAGGCGATGATGGCCCAGTCGATCCAGCGCTTGGCGGCTTGGGTCTGCAGCACGGCGCTCATTGCTGCACCCACTTGCGCGACACCAGTTGCTGGAGGGCGGTGATCAGCAGGATCAGCACCGTCATCACCACCGAGATGGCCGCGGCATAGCCGATCTGGAAGCTGCCGAAGCCCTCCTCGACGATGAGGATGGAAAGCGAGCGGGTGGAGTCGCCAGGGCCGCCCTGGGTCAGGATGACGATGGATTCGAACACCTGCAGCGCGCCGATCGAGGCGTAAACGATGCAGAAGAACACCACCGGCGAGATGTAGGGCAGGGTGATGCGGAAGAACTGCCGCCAGGCGGGCGTGCCGTCCATCACCGCGGCCTCGAGGATGTTCCTGGGCACGCCCTGCAGCGCGGCGATGAAGATGATCATGAAGAAGCCGGTGTTCTTCCAGACGTCCATGATGATGATCGAGGTCATGGCCTGGTTGGCGTCGGTCAGCCAGCGTACGCCGGGCAGCCCGACGACGCGGAGGAAGTAGTTAATCACGCCCAGGTCGTCGCCGTAGAAATAGGTCCAGACGATCGACACGAACGCCGCGGCGATGATGACCGGCAGAAAGAAGCTCAACCGGAAGAAATACAGCAGCCAGCTCGGCATCATGCGGTTGAGCGCCAGCGCCAGGATCAGCCCGATCGAGACGTTGAAGGTCACCGCGAAGAAGGTGAAGCGCAGCGTGTTCCAAAGGATCTGCAGCGAGCGCCCATTGGAGAAGAAGCGGGCGAAATTGTCGAACCCGACCCAGCGCGAGCCCAGCATCGGGTCGTAGTAGGCAAAGGCGAGGATGCAGGTCAGCACCACCGGGGCGAGGACGAAGGTGAGATAGAGCACCGCCGTCGGCAGCACGAACAGGTAGCCGGTGCGCGCCTGGGCGCGGGCCAGTTCGGAGCGGCGGGATCTGGGTACAGTTGCGGTCGTCGGCATGGTGCGCCAATGCTTGAGTTGTCGCCTTCTCCCCTTGTGGGAGAAGGTGCCCGAAGGGCGGATGAGGGGTTCTCTCCGCGTGTTGTGTCGCCCGTCGCTTCGCTCCGGCCGCGCAACCAAGGGGTTGCGGACCCCTCATCCGGCGCTTCGCGCCACCTTCTCCCACAAGGGGAGAAGGCAAACCGACTGAGAGATCATCGGCCGGCTCAGGCGCAGCGCAACCCCGTCCGGGCCCGCCTCGTGGCGCTGCCCGGACGGAGGGGGAGGAGCGGTCAGCCGCCCATCTGCTGCTTCAGGCGGGCGAACGAGTCGTTGAGCTCGGCATCGGCCTGCTTGACGCCGTCGGCGATCGAGGTCTCGCCCGACATCATCGCGGTGTAGTAGCGGATGAAGATCTTCTCGACTTCCTGGAAGTTGGCCGGCGAGGGCACCGCCTTGGTGTGCGGCAGGGTCTCGTAGTAGAGCGCGGCCGAGGGCGGGAAGCTGAGGAAGGCTTCGGTCGAGGCCGCCGACTTGCGGCCGGGCACGCCGCCGCCGCCTTCACCTTCTTCCTTCTGCGTCTCCTCACTGGTCAACTCGAGGACCAGCGCCTTGGCGAGATCGGCATTGGCGGTGGTCTTGTTGATGGCGTAGCCGCCGAAGCCGATTACCGTGGTGTCGCTCTCTTTCGAGGGCACTTTGGCGATATCCATGTTGAGCTTGTTCGCCTTGGCGTTCTCGACGATCCAGTGGCCGCGGCTGATCATCGCCACCTGGCCGGCGAAGAACTGGTTGTCCATGGTGTCCTTGCCCGGAATGGGCGAGACGCCGTCGACATGGATCAGGTCATAGAGGAACTGCAGCGACTCGGCGACCTTGGGGTCGAGCATGTTGGACGCGGTCCAGTCGTCATTGAGGACGCCGGTGCCGTTCGAGAAGAACCACGGCTGGATGAAGAAGTTCTGGTTGGGCACCTCGTAGCCGAACTGGGTGACGTTGCCCGAGCCGTCCTTGACGGTGAGTTTCTTCGCCACCTCGCGGAACTCTTCCCAGGTCCAGGCGCCATTGGCCGGGTAGGCCACCCCGGCCTTGTCGAACAGGTCGCGGTTGTAGTTGATCATGATGTTGTTCCAGCCAATGGGGACATAGTTGATCTCCCCCTTGTAGGAACCCTGCTCGAACAGGCTCGGCGCGAAATCGGAGAAGCCGGTATTGGCGGCGACGAAATCGTTGAGGCCGAGCCACAGGCCGCGCGACGAGAAGGCCTGGAAGGTCTCGATGGCGGTGCCGTAGACATCGGCGGCGGCGCCGGCGTTGAACTGGCCCAGCACCTTGGTGACGTAGTCGCCCCAGCCGGTGGAGATGGCGTCCATTTCCACTTCGACGGTGACGTTGGGGTATTTGGCGTTGAAGCGCTTGATGGCGTTGTTGATCGCGGCGAGTTGCGCCTCGCCGCCAAAGCCCTGCAGCTTCAGGGTGGCGGTGGCATCCGACTGGGCGAAGGCGCGCCCGACCCCGAGACCGGCGCCGGCGGCGAGAGCGGCAGACGACAGCAGCAGGCTGCGCCGTGAAAGCTTAAGCATTGGATATCCTCCCTTGGCGCCGTCCCCAGCGCATTGCCGTCTCGCCGATATCTCGGTCGAAACGTTTCGTTTTTCGGTTCCGGCAAAGCGCCGAAACGGGTGCTCCCCAGTTTCGCGGCAGCAATTTGCATACTCGAAACGTTTCGTATAGTGCATTTTGATGCGCTCTTGGCAAGAGGGCCGATTGGAGGAGGGGGTCGATTGGCCACCATCAAGGATGTGGCCCGCCTGGCGGGGGTGGCGATTTCGACCGCATCGGCGGCGATCAACCGCTCGGCGCCGGTCAGCGAGGACGTGATCGCCAAGGTGGAGGCGGCGGTGCGCGAGATCGGCTATGTGCCGCATGGCGGGGCGCGCAGCCTCAGGATGGGACAATCGCGGCTGATCGGGCTGATCCTGCCCGATATCACCAACCCGCATTTCGCCAAGGTCGCCAAGGTGGTGGAATCGGCCTGCCTCGAGGCCGGCTACATGGATGCGGTCTATTCGACCAGCGAGGATTACGATCGCGAGCGGCAGATCCTCGAGATGATGCGCATGCAGCGCGTCGCCGGCCTGATCATCATTCCCACCCGCTCCGACGCCGAGCATGGGGCGCGCCTCGCCGAGCAGATCCATGTGCCCACCGTGCTGCTCGACAGCTTCGTCACCGGGCTGCCCTATGACGTGGTCAAGCTCGACAACGTCACCGCCGGCCGGCTCGCCACCGATCACCTGATCGGGCTGGGGCACCGGCGCATCGCGGTGACCACCGGCCGGCCTAATATCGTCACCGGCGAGGATCGCATGCGCGGCTATTTCGCCGCCCATGCGGCGCACGGGCTGGCAGTGGAGCAGCGGCTGCTGATCGACGGCCGCTTCGACCAGGCCACCGCGCACGAGTCGACGTTGCGCCTGCTCGGCGAGCCCGACCCGCCGACGGCGATTTTCGCGCTTTCCAACATGATGACGCTGGGCGTGCTCAACGCGGTGCAGCAGGTGGGGCTCAAGGTCCCGGCTGACATTTCCGTCGTCGGCATCGACGATTTCGACTTCGCCAATATCATGAACCCGCCCCCCACCGTGGTGGCGGCGCCGGTCGAGCAGATGGCGCAGCGCGCCATCGACCGGCTGCTGGCGGAAATCCGCAGCAAGTCGGCGCCATCGGGCGAGGTCGAACTGTTCGAGCCGCGGCTGATCGTCCGCGCCAGTTCGGGCCCGCCGGCGCGGTAGGGCGATGCTATCGCCAGCTCTTAAGGGCAGGGCCATCGCGTATGAGCACTGACAGTGGACGAAGGGCCTTCTCCCCTTGTGGTCAGCGGACGAGGGCAAAGCCCTCGCCGCGAGGTGCCCGAAGGGCGGATGAGGGGTCCGCGCAACGAAGTGTAGCGCGACCTGAGCGCAGCGAAGGGCGATTGAGTACGCGGAGAGAACCCCTCATCCGGCCTTCGGCCACCTTCTCCCACAAGGGGAGGAGGCACTCGAACTACCGTCAGTGCCCATATGCATTTGCCCTGCCCTAGGTGGAAGACGATTCACCGACGGCGGCGTAAGGAGGAACAGGGTGGGGGGTACTCTTCCCGCACCGGCTCGCCAGAGGTGCGATTGCTCTTCCCCGAGGGAGGAGCTCTCTCGTTAGGCGTCCTTGATCGCGCCGGGCCCGGGGGTGGCGCCGGGCGGGACTTTGCCGAGGATGATCATGCCGAGCACTTCGTCCTTGGTGACGTCCTTGACGCGGGCGGTGCCCACGACCCGGCCGTTCTTCATCACCGTCACGCGGTCGGCGAGGTCGAACACGTCATGGATGTCGTGGCTGATCAGGAAGATGCCGATGCCCTGCGCCTTGAGCTGCTTGATCAGCTCGCCGACCTGCGCGGTTTCCTGGGGGCCGAGCGCCGCCGTCGGCTCGTCCATGATCAGGATGCGGGCGTTGAAATGGATGGCGCGGGCGATGGCCACCGATTGGCGCTGGCCGCCCGAAAGCGACTTCACCGGTTCCTTGAAGCGCCGGAAATTGGGGTTGAGGCGGCCCATCACCTTGCGGCATTCGGCCTCCATGGCGATGTCGTCGAGAGTGCCCCAGCGGGTGCGCAGCTCACGGCCGAGGTAGAGATTGGCCGTGGCGTCGACATTATCGGCGAGCGCCAGGGTCTGGTAGATGGTCTCGATGCCAAAGGCCTTGGCGTCGCGCGGGTTGGAGATGTCGACATCCTTGCCGTCGATGCGGATGGTGCCCGAGTCCCGCTTGTAGGCGCCCGACAGCACCTTGATCAGCGTCGACTTGCCGGCGCCGTTGTGGCCGAGCAGGCCTACCACCTCGCCCGGATTGAGATCGATGGAAGCGTGGTCGACGGCCTTGATACCGCCAAAGGCGATCGAGATGTCATGCATCTCGACCAGCGGCGCGCCCTTGTCGGTGACGACTGTCTCGGTGCTCATGCCTGCCTCCTCACTTCACCCGCCGGCGATAGATCTGGTCGACGAACACCGCGAGCACCAGCACGATGCCGACCACGATGTTGGTATAGGCGGAATCCACATTGAGCAGCGCCATGCCCGATTGCAGCGACTGCATCAGCAGGGCGCCGAGGATGGCGCCATAGATGGTGCCAATGCCGCCGGCCAGCGAGGTGCCGCCGATCACCGCCGCGGCGATGACGTAGAGTTCGTTGAGCGTGCCGAGCGCGGTGGTCGCGGCATCGAGGCGCGCCGAGGCGATGATCGCCGAAATGCCGACCAACGCACCCATCAGGGTGAACACCATGACGGTCAGCCGCTTGGTGTTGATGCCGGCGAGCTCGGCCGCTTCGGGGTTGCCGCCGGTGGCGAAGATGTAACGGCCGAAGCGGGTGCGGCGGGCGACGAAGGTCATCACCAGTCCGACCGCCAGCATGATCAGCACCGGGATGGGGTAACCGGTCTGAAAGGTCAGCCCGTCGACGCAGGAGACGACCTTGTCGGCGGCCTGGCAGATGGCCAGCCCGGCCTTGTTCTCGACGCCGGGCGGAATGGGAATATTGTTGTCGAGCGCAAAGCGCTCGGCGACGCGCGGCGGATAGAGATAGGAATTGACCACTGCGGTGGTGCCGAGCACCGCGGCGCAGCCGACCACGACGCTCAGCACCTCGGCCCAGACCGGCTTGGCCTTGAAGCTGAACTTGAGGCGTCGGCGCCGCCCGGCGACGATCGCCACACCGATGCCGACACAGGCGACGGCGGCCAGCGCCCAGCTCCAGAGCGGGCCGATAGAGGCGGCCGGACCGTTGCCGCCGATCAGCTTGAAGGTCTTGTCCATCGGCGCCACCGTGACGCCGCTGGCAATGAGGAAGGCTGCGCCGCTGAAGGCGATCAGCCCGCCCAGGGTGACGATGAAGCTCGGGATCTGCCCATAGGCGATGAGGATGCCGTTGAAGGCGCCGATGGCCGCGCCGAGCAGAATGGCGAATACCACGGCAATGATCCAGATCGCCGGGTGCCCGACGCCGAGCAGCGGGCCGAGATCGAACACCTGCAGCACGCCGGTTGCCATTGCCACAATGGACAGCATCGAGCCGACGCTGAGGTCGATCTGGCGCAGGACGATCACCAGCACCATGCCGGTAGTCATCACCGCGATCACCGAGGTCTGCACCAGCAGGATCCAGAGATTGCGCGAGGTGAGGAAAGAGCCGCCGAACAGGCCGCCGCCACCGGGCCTGAGGATCGCGCTGATGACGTCGAAGCCGACCCAGATCACCAGCATGGCGGCGAGCATGCCGAGCATGCGGGTATCGATCTCGGCGGCGCGGATCAGACGCGCGATCGGCCCCTCATTGCTGGTCGTGGGGCCAGCGTTACTTGATTGTTCTGCCATCCCAACCTCCGGCCGAGCGATACGGCCGCCGGGGTTCGAACCCCGCCCATTGCAAGTGTCGCGCCGCGGCGGGCGCCGACGAGAAGGCCGCGCCACCCGGTGGGGCGACGCGGCCGCTAGGTCTCCAGCTCAGGCCGGACCGGTCAGTTGCAGGCCGGGACCGAGCCGGCGGCCACGCCGGCGCAGGCCTGTTCCTTGGTGATGTGGCCGGCGTCGATCGCCACCTGGATATTGTCCTTGGTGATCGGGGTGGGGGCCAGGAGGATGGCGTTCATCTCCACCTTGTTCTTGCCCCCGTTGAACTTGGCGACGCCGGGAATGGCCGTCGGGTCGGTGCCGTCGGCCAGGGCGATCGCCGCGTTGGCGGCGGTAGTGCCGAGGTCGATCGAGTTCTTCCAGATCGACACCAGCTGGGTGCCGAGCGCCACACGGTTGATAGCGGCAAGATCGCCGTCCTGGCCGGTGACCGGCACCGAGCCGGCCATGCCCTGCGCTTCGAGGGCGGCGACGACGCCCGAGGCCATGCCGTCGTTCTCGGACAGCACTGCGTCGACGCCGTTATTGGTGGAGGTCAGGCACTGCTCCATGTTCTTCTGGGCATTGTCCGGCTTCCAGCCGTCGGTGAAGGTCTCGCAGACATTGGTGACCTTGCCGCTGGCAAGCGCGTCCTTGAGCACCTCCTGCATGCCCTGGAACAGGAAGGTGGCGTTCGGATCGCCCTTGTCGCCCTTGATGAAGGCATAGCGGCCTTCGGGTTTCACCTTCAGCGTTTCCTGCGCCATAATGCGGCCGACGCCGACATTGTCGAAGGTGATGTAGAGCGCGTTCGGATCCTCGAACTGCACGTCATAGGCGATCGACTTGATGCCGGCGTCGCTGATCTTCTGGATCGAGGGCAGGATGGCGTCGGAGTCGTAGGCGACCACGAGGATCACGTCGGGCTTCTGCGAGATCAGGCTTTCGATGTCGGCGGCCTGCTTCTGGGCCGAGCCTTGCGCGTCGGTCGAGAGGTAAGTATCGCCGGCGGCCTTGACCACTTTTTTGATCGCCGCTTCGTCGGTCTTCCAGCGCTCTTCCTGGAAAGTCTTCCACGATACGGCGATAGTCTTGCCCGCGGCCATGACCGCAGTCGAACTGGCGGTGATCAGCACCGCACCAGCAAGCAGCGTAAGAATCTTGAACTTCATCGCAGAGCCCTCCCAGACTCCGTGCGGAACCGGCGCACACGCGTCCACTGGCCAGACAAACCACGCCGTCGTTCCGCAGCTTCTTGTGACGATTTGCCTGTGAGGTACGCGCCGCAACGCTGCATCAGGCGTCGAAGCAAGTCAATCTGCATCCCGTTGGTCGCGGATAATTATGCATCTTTCCGTCAATCCCGACTTTTGGCGGAGGCATTGACCAGAGACCACTTGCCGAGTTGAAATAGAACCGCAGGAGGACGGCGCGGCGAACAAGCACGCCGGCCAGGAGGGTTCGGGGGGGAACAATGGGTGGTCGCCGGATTGCCGCGCTCGCTGCGGCGGTGCTGCTGTGGTGTGTCGCGAGCCTGGGGGCGCTGGCCCAGCCGCGGCCCGAGCCGGGCGTCATTCTCAGGGACTGGTACACTCTCATGAACGAGCTGGTGCGGCACACGGCGACCTATTCGCCGCCGGTCGCCAGCCGGTCGTTCGCCTATCTGGGGATCACGGCGTTCGAAGCGGCGGTGGGCGGCTCGGACAAGCTCACGTCGCTGGTCGGCCAGCTGCATGGGCTCGACCAGGTCCCGCAGCGCGAGGCGGGCGCCGGCTACGACGAGACGGTGGTGATCAGCGCCGCCATGTCGGACGCCATCGTCTTCTATTTCGGCAATACCGGCCCGACCGGCCAGCGCGCCATCAACCGCGCGCAGAGCAAGTGGCGGGCGCTGGCGGTCGACGGCGTGCCCGAAGACGTGGTGCAGCGCAGCGAAGCCTTCGGCAAGGCCATGGCGGCGGCGATCTTCGCCTGGTCGCAGAACGATGGCGGCGCCACCGTGCTCAACATGGGCTTTCCCTACGAGTACGAGCTGCCCAAGGGCGACGACAAATGGGTGCCCACCAGCCTCGTCCGCCAGCAGCAGCTGCCGCTGCTGCCCGAATGGGGGCACAACCGAACCTTCGCCACGCCAGACGGCACTGCCTGCCCGCTACCGGGCAACCCGACTTACAGCACGGAGCCCGGCTCGGACTTCTACAAGCAGGCCGAGGAGGTCTACGAGACGGTGAAGGATGCCACCCCGGAACAGATGGCGATCGCCCGCTTCTGGTCGGACGATCCGATGCTGTCGATGACGCCGCCGGGCCATTGGGTGTCGATCGCGCTGCAGGTGGCCGAACGCGAAGACCTGCCGCTCGACGACAATGTCGACCTGTTGGCCCGCATGGGCATCGCCATGTCGGATGCCTTTGTCGGCTGCTGGCGCCAGAAATACGTCTACGACCTGGTGCGGCCGATCACCTACATCAAGAAAGTGATCGATCCCAAGTGGGAGCCGATCCTCAATACCCCGCCATTCCCCGAATATCCGAGCGGACACAGCACGGTGTCCGGCGCCATGGATGCGGTGCTGACGGCGTTTTTCGGCGACAACTATGCTTTCGAGGACAAGACCGGCTCGCCGGACGGCAGGAACCCGCGCCACTACGCCAGTTTCCACGAGGCGGCGCTCGAAGCCGGGATTTCCCGGCTCTATGGCGGCATCCATTTCCGCTCCGCCATCGAGGATGGGCTGGCGCAGGGGCACTGCATCGCCGCCTACACCATCGCGCTCAAGACGAGAAAGTAGGACCATGCGCATCCCGCACAGTTTTGCCGCCATGCTGCTTGTCGGCTCGGGCCTCGCGCAACCGGCGCTGGCGCAGGCGCCGGCGGTGCCGGCCTTCGTCGACGAGACCGCGAGCTCCGGCATCACCACCAGCTATGACGGCGACTGGTTCTACATGGTCGGCGGCGGTGTCGCGGCCTTCGACTGCAACGATGACGGCTATGCCGATGTCGTGCTGCCGGGCGGCGAGGCGAAAGCCCAGCTCTACGTCAACACCAGCAGCAGGGGCGGCGGCCTGCGCTTCGCGCCGCAGCAGAGCGGGCTCGAACTCGACAGCGTCAGCGGGCTTTATCCGGCCGATATCGACAGCGACGGGATCACGGATCTCCTGGTGCTGCGGGTGGGCGAGAACCTGGTGATGCGCGGGCTTGGCGCCTGCAGGTTCGAGCGCGCCAACGAGGCCTGGGGGTTCGAAGGCGGCGATGCCTGGACGGCAGCGGCGGCGTTGACCTTCGAGCACGGCGCCAACTGGCCGACGATCGCGGTGGGCAACTATATCGATCGCAACGAGGACCTGTCGCCCTGGGGATCGTGCACCGACAACTGGCTGCATCGGCCGGGCGAGGGCGGCAAGTTCGCCGCGCCATTGCCGCTGAAGCCAAGCTACTGCGCGCTCTCGATGCTGTTCACCGACTGGGACAAGTCGGGGACGCCGAGCCTGCGCGTCTCCAACGATCGCGAGTATTACGAAGGCGGGCAGGAGCAGATGTGGCGCATCCTGCCCGGCGAGGCGCCAAAACTCCTGACGCCGGCCGATGGCTGGAAGGTGCTGCGCATCTGGGGCATGGGCATTGCCAGCTACGACCTCGATGGCGACGGCTACCCCGAATATTTCCTCACCAGCATGGCCGACAACAAGCTGCAGACGCTGGCCACGCCGGGGCCGAAGGCGGATTACAAGGATGTCGCCTACGCCAAGGGTGTGACTGCGCATCGGCCCTATACCGGCGAGGACCTCAGGCCCAGCACCGCGTGGCACCCGCAGTTCGACGACGTCAACAATGACGGCCTCGTCGACCTGTTCGTCGCCAAGGGCAATGTCGACCAGATGCCGGATTTCGCCATGCACGACCCCGACAACCTGCTGCTGCAGGGCACCGACGGCAAATTCGTCGAAGCCGGGGACAAGGCGGGCATCGCCAATAACGGCAATGCCCGCGGTGCGGCGCTCGCCGATTTCAACATGGACGGGCTGCTCGACCTGGTGGTGGTCAATCGCCGCAGCAGCGCGCAGGTCTGGCGCAATGACGGCGCTCCCGAAGGCGGCAACTGGATCGAGCTCGAGCTCAGGCAACCTGCCCCCAATGAGGATGCGATCGGCAGCTGGATCGAGGTGAAGCGCGGCGACGCCACCATGCGCCGCGAGCTCACGGTGGGCGGCGGCCATGCCGGCGGGCAACTCGGCTGGGTGCATTTCGGGCTCGGCGATGAGGCAGCGGCGAGCGTCGCGGTGGTCTGGCCGGATGGGACGCGCAGCGAGTGGCCGGATCTCGCGGCCGGCGGCTTCTATGTGCTGGAGCGCGACAAGCCCGCCAGCCCGTTCTCCCCGCGCGAGTGAGGGGGCGGTTGTGGCTCTCGCCGGGCGTCTCGTAGTGACGATCCTGCTGCTGGGATACTTCGCCGGTGGAGCGGCAGCAGGCGAAGCCGAGGGGATGCTGGCCTACCAACGGGGCGCGTTCGAAGCGGCGATGCGCGAGCTGAAGCCCGCCGCGGCGGCGGGCAGCGTGCGGGCGCAGACGACGGTCGGGTTCATGTATGCGACCGGCAAGGGGGTCGCTCAGGACGCCGCGGAAGCGGTGCGATGGCTCGGCCTCGCCGCAGCCAAGGGGGATATGCCGAAGCGCAGCATGATCTCGGCTATCTCTACGACGCCGGCCTCGGGGTCGCGAAAAACCCGGCCGAGGCGGTCAAGTGGTATCGGCTGGCGGCCGAGCAGGGCCGTGCCGATGCGCGCTACAATCTCGGGGTGCTCCTCAAGACGGGCGCCGAGGGCGTGCCGCAGAACCCAGCCGAGGCCGCAAGATGGTTCCGCCTCGCCGCCGAGCAGGGCGACGCCTATGCGCAGTTGGCGCTCGGGCTGCTGTACCTCAGCGGTAACGGCGTCGCGCAGGATTTCACCGAGGCCTTGAAATGGGTGCGCCAGGCGGCCAAACAGGGCTATGCGGCTGCCCAGTTCAACCTGGGCAGCATGTATTTCGAGGGGCACGGGGTCACCCGCGACGAGGCCGAAGCGGTGCGGCTGTTCGAGCTGGCGGCGGGGCAGGGCTATGCGCCGGCGCAGTTCAATGTCGGCATCTCCTACCACACCGGGCGCGGCGTCGCTCCCGACGATGTCGCCGCGGCGCGCTGGTTCAAGCTCGCCGCCGAGCAGGGCCATGCTGCGGCGCAGGCGAACCTGGGCATGCTCTACGACCACGGCCAAGGGGTGCCGCAGGACGACCAGCAGGCGGTGTTGTGGTATTCGCTGGCCGCCAACCAGGGCGATGTCTATGGGCAATATGGGCTGGGGGCGATGTACCGGAACGGCTATGGCGTGGCTGAGGACAATGTCACGGCCTATATGTGGACCAGCCTCGCCGCCCAATACGGCCTGCCGATCGCGGTGAAGGACCTCGACACCCTGACCGCCAAGATGAGCCCGGCCGAAATAGAACAGGCCCGGAAGCTGGCCGTGGCCTGGGTGCAGCGCTCGCGTGGTGCGTCGCGCTGAGAGCGGCCATCGTGCCCTACAAGGGTGTGGAGGCCACCGAGACCCGCAGAGTCACTCCCCCATTCGTCGGGATCACTCCACCGAAGATCCGCCGGTTGCCAGTCGCATCAGGTCGGTGTCGAAATTCACGTCGGCGGCCGCGCGCTCGGCCTTGGGGGCGTTGCCGGCGAACTGGTGCTGGTAGCCATCCCAGGCGGCATTGGTGATGGCGCGGCCGACCCCCGAGGCGACGAACTGGGCGAGCTCGGTCGCGGCGCGATCGATGCGCTTGCCGAGTTCAGGCGCGCCCCAATCCTCGGGCGCCGCGAAGATCGAGGTGGGGACCGGGACGGCGCGAAGGAAGGCAAACAGCGGGCGCAGCTGTTCGTCCGCCACCATTGCATGGCGGGCCGTGCCAGCTGTCGCTGCGAGGATCACCGGCTTGGCGATCAGCAGGTCGTTGTCGACGAGATCGATGAAGGATTTGAACAGCCCGCTCATCCCGGCCTTGTAGACCGGGGTGGCGGCGATGACGGCATCGGCCCTGGCGAGGGTGTCGATCGCGGCCTGCACCTTCTCGCCGGGGAAGCCGGCGACGATGGCCTTGGCGATGTCGACGGCCAGCGGCGCCAGGTCGATGATGGCAAGTGAAGTGGCGTGCCCCGTCGCCGAGAGGCGATCGAGGCTCTGCTGGGCGATGCGATCGACCAGCATGCGGGTCGAAGACGGGTCGCTGACCCCGGCATTGATGACGACGAGCCGCACCGGCGCGGCAGGGGTGTTGAACGGCCCGGTCATCTAGACCTCCGATGTGGGGGGCGCGGCGGCGAGCAGCCGCTCGCACAAGTCGCGCAATTGGGTGAGTTCGGCGTCGCCGAGGCGACGGGTCATCGCCTCCGCGACATGGCGCCCATGTTTTGCGCCGACGCGCTTCTGCATATGCACCCCAGCCTTGGACAGGCTGAGGATGCTGGCGCGCGCATCCTCAGGGTCGGGCTGACGCTCGATCAGGCCGCGCGCCTCGAGCCGCGACACCGCGCGGGAGAGCCCGGCCTGGCTGAGCAGGATATCCCTGCCGAGCTCGGACATCCGCAGGCCGGTCCTCGCGGTCGAGAGCGCGTAGAGCACGCCATAGTCGCTCGGCACCAGGTCGCCCCAGGCATCGCCGGCGTGAAGCTCGGCGGCGATGGTCATCTGGGCGCGGAACAGCGCCTCCCAGGCCGCATTGGCCAATCCGGTATCGCTGGCCATGGCTCAGCCCACCAGCGGCAGCTTGGCCGCGATCTCGGGAGCGGTGTCCTGGTAAGGACGGGCGCCGGTGAGATTGTCGCCGCGGTTGGGGTTGGGCGTCGGCTGGCGCGCCGGGGCGTCGCCATACCTGGCCTTGACGAGGCTCGCATGGGTCGGCGCATCGGCAGCGCCCGGCGAACGCCGCGCGGCCATCTCCCGGCGCAACACCGGCACCACTTCGGTGCCCAGCAGCTCGACCTGCTCCAGCGCCGCTTCGAGCGGCAGCCCCATGGCGTCGACCACCCAGAGCTGGCGTTGATAGTCCCCGAAGGCTTCGCGGAAGGTCAGGGTCTTGTCGATGATCTCCTGCGGGCTGCCGACGCTCAGCGGCGTGTTCTTCGCATACTCCTCGAGGCCATAGCTCGAGCCGTAGATCGGGTTGCCCTCGAAGAACGGCCGGAAGCGCTCATAGGCATCCTGCGAGTTCTTGGCGATGAAGGCGTGCCCACCCAGGCCGACAATGGCCTGTTCCTTGGTGCCGTGGCCATAATGCTCGAAGCGCTCGCGGTAGAAGTTGACCAGCGGCAGGAAGTGGAAGTTGGGCGCCAGCACGTTGTTGGCGAAATAGCCGTTGCCGTAATAGGCCGCCTGCTCGGCAATCTCGGGGGTGCGGATCGAGCCGTGCCAGACGAAGGGCGGCACGTCGTCGAGCGGCCGCGGAATGGCGGTGAACCCCTGCAGCGGCGTGCGCGACTTACCCTGCCAGTCGACCACATCCTCGCGCCACAGCCGGTGCAGCAGGTTGTAGTTCTCGAGCGCCAGCGCCACACCGTTGCGGATATCCTGGCCGAACCAGGGATAGACCGGCACGGTGTTGCCGCGCCCCAGCATCAGGTCGACCCGGCCCTTGGCCAGGTGCTGCAGCATGGCGTAGTCCTCGGCGATCTTCACCGGGTCGTTGGTGGTGATCAGCGTCACTGATGTGCTGAGGATGATGCGCTGCGTCAGCGCCGCGATATGGGCGAGCAGCGTCGTCGGCGAGGACGAGAAGAAGGGCGGGTTGTGGTGTTCGCCGATGGCGAAGACATCGAGCCCCACCTCATCGGCGCGCTTGGCGATCTGCCCGATGGCGTCGATCCGCTGCGCCTCGCTGGGGGTGGTGCCGGTGAGCGGGTTGCGCGTGACGTCGCTGACCGAGAAGATTCCGAACTGCATGACATGCCTCCTGCGGGCTGTTGTTGCAGAACATATATGCGTGCGCATGCATCTATCAAGGGATGGGCGTGGCGGTGTCGGGGCAGGGGGCAGGAATGATGAGGCTCAGCTCATCGGCTTGGTGAGGTCAGAGACCTTAGGGGGCATCGGTTGGCTTGGCCGCCTCCTCCACCAGCTTCGCTGGTTCCCCTCCCCCGCCACGCGGGGGAGGAGCGCCGAGAGTGCAGTGCATAAAGCAACGACGGGAGCGGCTTACTGCAGCGTCAGCGGGTAGGCCCAGAAGGCGCCGGGATCCTCGGTGCCGCCCAGCTTGGACAGCTTGGCCTCCAGCACCCACAGCGTATCGCCGACCTTGGTCACCGCCGTCGGCATGTCCCAGCCGCCGGCTTCGACCACTTTGACGATAGCGTTGTCGCCCTCGAAGGTCACGGCCGAAACCTGCGCTGCGCCGTTCTCGGCAAGGTAGAGCACGCCATCCTCGCCGAAGCGCATGCCGTCCGGCCCCTTGATCGGCTGCGACAGCGTCAGTTCGGTCAGCGCTCCCGGCGTGCCGTCGGCATTCATCGCCAGGCGGAACAGCTTGTTGGTCTGCACGCCGTTCAGATACAGCGCGCCGTCCGGCCCGAAGCTCAGGCCGTCGAGGCTGGCCAAGGCGGCATCCTTGAAGAACGGCTCGGCGGTGTCGGCCCCGGGCTTGACCCGGAACAGCTGGCCGCCGGCCGTGTCGGCGGCATAGGCGGTGCCGTCGGCGGTGGTGGCGATATCGTTGCAGAACGTCCCCTCACCCAGGGGGATCGACGCCTTCACCGCGCCGGTCGCGAGATCGAAGCTGCGCAGCACCGACGGTTTGCCGCCGGCGCCGCCGAACATCGCCAGATCGGAATAGCAGGCCCAGAGCGTGCCGTTGGCCTCGTCGGCGAAGACGCCGAGCACTGCGGTCGGACCGTCGGTCTGCGCCGCGATCCAACTCCCGGCGGTCGCTGTTCCCGGTGCCGCCCTGAAGATCTCGCCGGTGCCGATGCTGCCGGCGATCAGGGTGCCGTCGGCCGTCGAGGTGATGCTCTCGGGGAAGACGTTCTTGTCCCCGATCTGCACCTTGTCGGCCGCCACGGCGGCGCTCGCCATCGCGGCCAGCGCCAATCCACCCATCAACAATGCTCGCATAATCCATTCCCTCGTTGTTGTTGCTACGCGTTCTGCCACCACGCCGGCTCGCCCGGCCCAATGGAAACTATTGCCTTGCCCTTGGCCGCCCCTGCTGCGGCTAATGCGGGATGCTCAGCCCGATGGCGTCTCCAATGACGGCTCGGGTGAAGTCGGCGCCTTTGGTCCACGCCTGCTCGAAATGCGATCCGCCGAGGTCGGCCTGGGTGAAGTTGGCGCGTTCCAGCCGAGCCTGGCGGAAGTCGGCATCCCGCACGCTGGCCCGACTGAAATCGGCGCCGGAAAAGTTGGCTTCGAAAAACAGGCCGCCGGTCAGCAGCGCCCCCTGGAGACCGACATCCCGGAAATCGGCATTGGGGGCATAGAGATCGGTGAGGTCGGCGCCCTGCAGCACCGCGCCGGGCAACTCGACCCCCGTGGCGTCCGCGCCGGTCCAGCTGCTGCCGGTCATGACGGCGCGCGGGAACCTGGCATGCTGCACCCGTGCGCCATCGAGCTTCGCCCCAGGGAGTGTGGCGGCCGAGAGGTTGGCCTCATAGAGCAGCGCCCGGCTCATATCGGCCCCGGTCAGATTGGCGGAGCGGAGGTCGGCGAGGTTGAGGTTGGCTGAGGTGAGGGTGGCGTTGCTGAGGTTGGCCCTGGTCAGCACCGTCCGGTGCAGCCTGGCCTTGGTCAGGTCGGCGCCTTGGAGATTGGCGCCGGAGAGGTCACGATAGCTGAGGTTCGCCCGCGTCAGATCGCAGCCCGGACAGTCCTTGCTGGTGCCGGCGAGGAAAGCCGACGCGGCATCGGCGGCCCAGGCCGCGGATGGCGCAACGTCGAGACCGGCCAGCAGCATGGCCGTCGCGAAGGCTGCCAGCGCTCTCACGGCTGGGGCTCCCAGCCCGGCGCGAACACTTCCAACCGCGCCGTGCTCTCATAGGATCCGGAGCGTTTCTCACCCGAATGCGGGTCGACCGCCGCCTGGCCCGGTCGGTGCAGCAGGCGGGTTTTCAGTTCGACGCGCCCGCCTTCGGGGGTAGTGCTGGTGCAATCCTGTTTGACGAACAGATTGCCCAGTGGGGTCTCGCGATCGGCCGGCGGGAGGTCCCGGCAGTGCAGCTCGCCGTCAGGGAATTGCGACTTGGCGAACCTGCCCATGCCGTAGGCGGCGCGCCGCTCGCGCAGGGAGACGCGGTCGTCGGTCACCACGCGATAGCCCTGCAGGATGCCCTCGTCGTCGAACAGCGCCGACACGATCACCGGGAAACTGCCGAAACGGGTGCCGCCATAGCGATCGGCGATCGGCTTCAGGTTCATGGCCAGGGCGTAGTATTCGAGTTCGTCGTCATAGCGGAACGCCACCTCGTGCAGGCCGGTGCGCACCTCGCGCGGGCAGCGCGAAAACTCCGCGAAGCCGCCGATTTTCACCGATGGCGGACCGCCATCGGTACCGCAGGCAAAATCGCGGAACGGGCCCGGCTGGCTGTCGATGCCCGCTCCGAGCTGCAGCTGCTGCACGTCGGGCCTTTCAGGCGTCTGCGCAACCGCCGGCAAGGCGGCGGCGCCGAACGCCAACAGCAGGGTCGCGATCCGGGGGATCGGCGCCGAGGGCATGGCCTACAGGCCCTGTTCGGCGGCCGTCGGCAGCTTGTCGCAGAAGGGGCGCTTGCCGTAGTAGGCGCGGCAATCGTCCTGGTTCGGCTGTTCGGGCCGCCCCAGCATTCGCGCCTCCATATAGGCGACCAGGTCGTCGGCCTCTTCGGCGGTGATCGGTTTGCCTTCCAGCAGCTGCATACCCTGCGTGTCGGTCCGGGTCATGCCGTAGCAGCGGTCGTCGGAGTAGGCGGCAGGGTCGTGGTAGGGCATCTGCGTGCCGGGACGGCCGCACATCACCACTTCCTTGAGCGTTTCGGCGTCGAGTTCGAGGGCGCGCAGGTTCGGACCGCGCGGGTTCTCGCCGATGCGTTCGCCATTGCCGGCCCAGCCGTGGCAACCAATGCAGTCCTGGCTCTTCCACACCAGGAGGCCGCGTTCGACGGCGGCGTCCGCAGGCGCGGCGGCGGGGGCAGGGGCATTCTGGGCGTTGGCGGCAGGCAGGCCGAGGCAGCAGGCCATGGCGGGGAGCAGGCAGAGGGTCGCGACAAGGCGGCCAAGGGGTGACGAAGCAACACGGCTCGGCATGAGGTCGTTCCTGAAGAGAGAAGAGGCTGCGGCGGCCGTTGCCGGCCGCCGCGGTCGATGACGCGATCTCAGAGAGAGAAGAAATACATCGTGGTGGCCGGCTGGAACTTCTGCGCCGCCGCAGCTTCGTCGGCGTTGGCGTTCTTGCCCGGGTAGTTGTGGAAGCCAAGGCCGACGCCACCGGGACCGACCGCGAGCCCGATATACTGCTTGCCGTTGACCTGGAAGGTGATCGGCGGCGCGTCGATCATGGTGCCGACATTGAAGTTCCACAGCCGCTCGAGGCTGGTGTCGTCGAGCGCGAAGATGTCGCCGTTCGAGCTGGTGCCGATCACCACGCCGCCGGCTGTCGACAACAGGCCGCCGCGACCGGTGGAGCTGAAGTCGGTACGCTTGGAAATCTGGCCGGTGGCGGTGTCGATGGCGACGATCGCCCCCGTCAGATAGCCCTTCTCACCTTCGGGGCGGCTCTTGGGATTGTAGGTGCAGCCTTCCATGAGCAGGCCATAGACCTGCTTGGTGTCATGGCTGTAGGTGGTCGGGAACATGTTCACGCCACCTTCCCAATAGGGGCAGAACTCGAAATCGTCCGGCATATCCATCAGGTCGAAGGCCATGCGGCTTTCGGGCAGATAGGTCTGCACCTTGAGCGCCGGATCGTATTCGAGCGGCTTGCCGGTCTTGGGGTCGATGCCCTTGGTCCAGGTGACCTTCTCGGCATATTGCGTGCCGTTGAGATAGGCGCCGTTGCTGCCGTCGAGGTTGTAGAAGAAGCCGTTGCGGCCGAAGTGCCCGACGACGCTGGTCTCGGTGCCGTTCACATTCGCCTTGTAGATCTGCTGGGTGCCGACTTCGTCGAAATCCCAGCTGTCATTGGGCGTGTACTGGAAGTGCCACTTGACCTCGCCGGTATCGGCATCGAGCGCCACCGTCGAGTTGGTGTAGAGGTTGTCTCCAGGACGCTTGGCAGGTTCCCAATCGGGGTAGGGGTTGCCGATCCCCCAGATCAGCTCGTTCCGCTCCACGTCGTAGGAGCCGGTCACCCAGACGGCGCCGCCACCTGTCGCGGCGCCCTCGTCATAGGAGGCGTCGAGCACGGTGCCGAAGGTCCAGATGAGATCGCCGTTCTCGGGATTTCGGGCTTCGAGGCGGCCGCGCATCGGGCCATCGCCACCGGCCGGTCCGATGATGATCTTGTCCTTGATGGCGAGCGGCGCCATCGTGCAGTACTCGACCGGATCCTGCTGGGTTTCGACCCGCCAGAGAACCTCGCCGGTCTGCTTGTTCACCCGAAGCAGGCCGCAATCGGGCGTGATCGAGTAGATCGAGTCGCCATAAAGCGCCACGCCGCGGTTGTTGAGGATGCCCGTCGCCAGCTCGGGGCTGGTCTGCGGGTCCATGATCCACTTGATGTAGCCGCGATCGCCCTTGCTCAGGTCGATGGCGTAGATGCGACCCCAGCCGTCGGACATGTACATGGTGCCGTCTTCCACCAGCGGCGTCCCCTGCAACGAACTCCAGAAGGCGCCGGCGCCCTTGCTCGAGGGGGTCAGCGGGACGGTGAACGCCACCTTGAGGTCGCCGACATTGGCCTTGGTGATCTCGTCCAGCGGCGAGTAACGGTTCGAATCGTAGGTGCGATTATTGCTGAGCCAGTTTGCAGCTTCCGGGTTCAGCAGGCGCTCGTATGTAACGTCAGCGGCAAATGCAAAACCAGTTGCCGCCAGCAGGGATGCAGCCGCAACACCCGCCAGAACAATATTCTGTCGAATCAATTCTATATCTCCTCCTGGCAGCGGAAGTTCTTCTAGCTGCCGTGCGCCGGATCATGACGCGCAGTCTTGATACAACGGGCGCGGCGACGTGTCCCTTGGCAAACATCCAATAAGGAGCATTGGGAAAACCGAGGGTGGCCTCGTCCGGAAGTCGCATCCGAGGGCATTGCGGCCCGTCGGGAGCCGGCCTCGGCCGGTCAGCGCTGGGGGCCGGCTTCGGCAGGATCAAAACGGATCGGACGGTTGACGCTCCGGCTCGGCTGAGCCAACCCTCGGCGGCGAGAGCGGGATTGTTCGCCAGGGGCAGCAGGTCCGAGATGAGGTCGAAAGTGCTGACCGGAAGGGGCCTGTTTTTATCGGCTGGCCTGTTGTTCGTCGCAGTGCTGCTCGGTGCCGGGCTGCTGGGCGGCAGGAGCGGCAGTGATCCGGCCGCCATCTTCGACACGCCGCAGACTGTGGCGCTGGCACGGGCCATCGCCGTCGGCGACGAGCCGGCGGTCCGCACCCTGGTGGGAGATGGCGCCGATCTCGCCGACAGGGGCCAAGATGGCGTCACGCTGCTGCAGTGGTCGATGATCGAGGATCGCCCTGACATGCTCGAGCTGCTGCTCGAACTCGGCGCCGACCCGGCGCAGATCGGTTATGGCGAGATGACCGCTCTCCACGCCGCTGCTGGCGCCAAGGGCAAGCCATTCCTCAGGATCCTGCTCGACAGCGACGCCAGCCCTGATCTCCAGGATGGCCGGACGCAGGCGCCGGTGCTTGCCCAGGCCCTGATGACCGGCAACCGGGACGCGGTGCAATTGCTGCTCGCGCACCGGGCCAACCCGAACCTGGCGGACCGGTCGGGGGACACGCCGCTGCATGTCGCGGCTCAGATCAGCGACTATGCCAGCCTTGTCACGCTGCTCGAAGCCGGTGCCGATCCGACCATTCGCAACCGGGCGGGCAAGACGTTCGCGCCATTGTTTGCAATAGCCCCGAAGGAGAGCATGTTGAACGCGGAAACCAAGGCGGCACGGCAGGCCGTGCGCGACTGGCTCGACGACCATGGCTATGCGGAGGTCCTGCAATGAAACAGCTTGGCATGCTCATCGCCCTCGCCGGGCTGATCGTTGCGCCGGCGCTCGGCGAATCGCGGCCTGCCGCGGTTCAGGCACTGATCGATCAGTGGACCGCCCAGAACAGTCTTTGCCGGGGCGGCTCCGGCGACAAGCCCGAGACGCAGAAGGCTTGCGGGGAGCGGCAGGAGACCGGTCGTGCGCTCGATGCGCTCAACTGGTGCTACGGCACGAAAACCCAGATGGCCTATGAAATGGAGTGGCATCGCTGCAAGGCCGACTCGAGTCGGTACGAGTGATCGCCCTGTCGAGGGCTTGATCTCGACCATTGGGGTTTCGCCGGACGGAGGGTGGAGATGAGCAACTGGGTCGTGTTTTTCGTGGGCCTCGTGGTGTTCGTCGCCAGCTCAGCGCTGCTCAGCACTGCCGTCCTGGGCACGCTCGTCGCCGGCATGAAGCGCTTCCTGTTGGGGCGGATCGTCGGCGGCGCCATCAAGGGGACAAAACTGGATCAGGACCTCACCCACCGTTCGCTCGGTGTGCTGGGGCTCGAGACGCGGAACGGCGGGCCGAGCGATGCCGAGCTCGAACAGCTGCGGCCGCGGCGCTGGCAGGAAACCCTGGCCTGGGTGTGCTATGCCGGCATCGCGCTGGGCTTCGGCCTGATGATCTACGCCATGATCCTATAGCGGCGGCCGAGGGGTGGGCAGGCCAGGACTGATCACGTCGGCCGGTCGATCGGCGCGATCCAATGCCGCCATCCGACTTCTGGACGCTTGACGCGCTCCGGTGATGAGGAGTATCTGCCCGTCTCAGGACACTCCACCCTAACGTGGAGCTTTCGACCTGGGAGGGTCGCCATGGCTGATATGCCCCTGACTGCGCCGGCAGTGAAACCGGCTAACCCCAATTTTTCATCGGGTCCTTGCGCCAAACGTCCTGGCTGGACGGTGGATGTGCTCGCCAACGCTTTGGTTGGCCGCTCGCATCGGGCCAAGCCGGCGAAGCAGCGGATCGAGAAGGCCATCGCCTTGACGCGTGAGCTGCTCGAGGTCCCGGCCGACTATCTGATCGGTATCGTCCCCGCTTCCGACACGGGCGCCGTCGAGATGGCGCTGTGGTCGATGCTCGGCGCCCGCGGCGTCGATATGCTGGCCTGGGAATCGTTCGGCGAGGGCTGGGTCACCGACGTCCAGAAGCAGCTGAAGCTCGACAATGTCCGCGTGCTGAAGGCGCCCTATGGCGAACTGCCGGACCTGAAGACGGTCAACTTCGACAACGATGTGGTGTTCACCTGGAACGGCACCACTTCGGGCGTGCGGGTGCCGAACGCCGACTGGATCCCTGATGACCGCAAGGGCCTGACGATCTGCGACGCGACCTCGGCGGCGTTCGCGCAGAACCTCGATTTCTCGAAGCTCGATGTCGTCACCTTCTCCTGGCAGAAGGCACTCGGCGGCGAAGCGGCGCATGGCGTGCTGATCCTCAGCCCCCGCGCCGTCGAACGGCTCGAGACCTACAAGCCGGCCTGGCCGCTGCCCAAGATCTTCCGGATGACCAAGGGCGGCAAGCTCATGGCCGATATCTTCGAGGGCGCCACCATCAACACCGTGTCGATGCTGTGCATCGAGGATGCGGTGGACGCGATGGAGTGGGGCAAGAGCGTCGGCGGGCTGAAGGGCATGCAGGCGCGCGCCGATGCCAACGCCAAGGTGCTGGCCGACTGGGTGGCGAAATCCGACTGGGCGGCGTTTCTCGCGAGGAACGAGGCCGAGCGGTCGAACACCTCGATCTGCCTGGTGATCAAGGATCCGGCGATCACCGCGCTTTCCGACGAGGCGCAGGCGGCTTTTGCCAAGGCGATCGTCTCGCGGCTCGACAAGGCCGGCGTCGCCTATGACATCGGCGGCTACCGCGATGCCCCGACGGGCCTCAGGATCTGGGCCGGCTCGACGGTCGACACCGCCAACCTCGCGGCGCTGACCCCGTGGCTCGACTATGCCTTTGCCGCCGAGAAGGCCGCGCTCAAGCAGGCTGCCGCCTGAGCTTCGATGCTTCAGCCGCCCCACCGGGGGCGGCTCACTTCCCCACAGTTTCATGCGGTCACGGGTTCAAATCCCAGACCCGCAACCAACACGGAGGGCGACATGCCCAAGGTTCTCGTTTCGGACAAGCTGTCGAAGACCGCGGTCCAGATCTTCAAGGACAATAATATCGACGTCGACTACCTGCCGGATCTCGGCAAGGACAAGGACAAGCTGTTCGAGGTGATCGGCCAGTATGATGGGCTCGCCATCCGCTCGGCCACCAAGGTCACCGAGAAGATTCTCAGCGCCGCCAAGAATTTGAAGGTGATCGGCCGCGCCGGCATCGGCGTCGACAATGTCGATATCCCGGCCGCCACCAAGGCCGGCATCATCGTGATGAACACCCCGTTCGGCAACTCGATCACCACGGCCGAGCATGCCATCGCCATGATGTTCGCGCTGGCCCGCCAGCTGCCCGAGGCGGATGCCTCGACCAAGGCATCGAAGTGGGAGAAGAACCGCTTCATGGGTGTCGAGGTGACCAACAAGACGCTCGGCCTGATCGGTGCCGGCAATATCGGCTCGATCGTCGCCGATCGGGCGCAGGGCCTCAAGATGAAGGTGGTGGCGTTCGATCCGTTCCTGACGCCGGAGCGCGCCCAGGCGATCGGGGTGGAAAAGGTCGAGCTCGACGAACTGCTGAAGCGCGCCGATTTCATCACGCTGCACACGCCGCTGATCGATGCGACGCGCAACATCATCAATGCCGAAGCCATCGCCAAGATGAAGGATGGCGTGCGCATCATCAACTGCGCCCGTGGTGGCCTCGTCGATGAAGCGGCGCTCTACGAGGCGCTGAAATCGGGCAAGGTCGCCGGCGCGGCGTTCGACGTGTTCGTCGAGGAGCCGGCGCAGAACAACCCGCTGTTCGAACTCGACAACTTCATCGCCACGCCGCACCTGGGCGCCTCGACCACCGAAGCGCAGGAAAACGTGGCGCTGCAGGTGGCCGAGCAGATCTCGGCCTATCTCAACACCGGCGAGATCACCAACGCGCTGAACTTCCCCTCGATTTCGGCCGAGGAAGCGCCGCGGCTGACCCCGTGGGTGAGGCTCGCCGAAGCGCTGGGTTCGTTCGCCGGGCAGCTGACCGAGACCTCGATCAAGGGCATCCGTATCGAGTACGAGGGCAATGTCGCCGCACTCAACACCAAGCCGATGACCGCTGCGGCGATCAATGGCGTGCTGAAGCCGCAGGTGGCGGAAGTGAACATGGTTTCGGCGCCGCAGATCGCCAAGGATCGCGGCATCAATGTCGAGATCATCACCCGCGACCAGCAGGGCGCCTATGAAGGCTACATCCGCCTCACGGTGATCACCGAGCGGCAGGAGCGCGGCATTGCCGGCACGATCTTCGCCAACGGCAAGTCGCGCATCATCCAGGTCAAGGGCATCAACATGGATGCCGAGTTGACCCCGTCGATGCTCTACGTCACCAACGAGGACAAGCCGGGCCACATCGGCCGGCTCGGCACGCTCCTCGGCAACCTCGGCATCAACATCGCCAACTTCAACCTCGGCCGCGCCGAGGTGGGCGGCGACGCGATTGCGCTGTTGTCGATCGACGGCGAGGTGACGGCGGAGCAGCTCAAGGAAATCGCCTCGCTCCCCGGCGTGCGCCAGGCGAAGGCCGTGGCGTTCAACTGAGGCGCGGTATCGCGATGAGACGAAAGGCCGGGCGTTGCCCGGCCTTTTTTGTTTGGTGTGGATCGTTGGTGGTTGCACCGCCCGTCCCACCAACTCGGTGTCATCCCAGCGAAAGCTGGGACCCATCTATCGGCTGGCGCTGGGGGTGAGTTGGGTCCGTTAGACTCACAAACGAAGTGCAACAGCCTGCTAAGGTCATGTTGCAATGGGAACCTATTATGAGCAGCTCTCGCTGGACGAGAGAAGTGCGATTGCCTGTCTTCGAGCAGAGGGGCATTCGCTCGGGAAAATCGCTACGCGTTTGGATCGCCCGGCATCGACGATCAGTCGGGAGCTGAATCGCAACAGCGGTGTGCAAGTGGGCTACAAGCCGGCCTATGCCGACGAGCAGGCCCGGGCGCGGCGCTGGCGGGGCAGCCGGCTGGCGCGTCAGCCGGTCCTACGCCAGTTCGTGCTGGACCGCCTTGCAATGGGATGGTCGCCCGAACAGATCTCAGGACGGCTGACGCAGGGCAACTCTAGCATGCGCATCAGCCATGAGAGCATCTATCGTTTCATCTATGCCCAGATCCGGCGCACCAACCGCTACGAGTGGCGCCACTATCTGCCGCAAGCCAAGAGCAAGCGTGGCTGGCGCCGCCGGCCGCACCGCCCCATGGAGCATATCAAGGACCGCGTCTCGATCGATTGCCGGCCGGCGCACGTCAACAACCGTCGTCAGTGCGGGCACTGGGAGGCCGACCTGCTGCATCCGCGCAAATCCGGCGCCGCCATCCTGGTGGTTCAGGAGCGCAGCACCCGCTTCATCCTGCTCGCCAAGCAGCCAAGCAAGCATGCCCAGCTCGTCGTCGACCGCATCAAGTGCTGGTTCAGTGCCCTGCCGCCGCAAATGCGCCGCTCCCTCACCCAGGACAACGGCACCGAGTTCTTCGAGCATCATCAGCTCAACCCGGGCGGCATCGATACCTACTTCTGCGATCCCCATAGTCCCTGGCAGAAGGGCGGCGTCGAAAACGCCAATGGCCGGTTGCGCCGGTACATCCCGCGCGGAACCGATCCCGGCAGCTTCTCTGACGAGCACCTGCAGGAACTCGCCAACGACCTCAACAATACGCCACGCAAATGCCTCGGCTTCAAAACCCCAGCCGAGGTCTTCTCAAAACGCCTGTTGCACTTGAAATGTGAATCCACCTCCCAGCTTTCGCTGGGATGACAGCCGGTGGAGGAGGCGAGGTAGTGGTTTACCTCACCTTTAGAGTGACTACCGCAGCGGTCGGAAGAATTTCTGCAGATCCCCGGCCAGCAGCTCCGGTTCCTCCATCGCCGGGAAGTGCCCGCCTTGGGGGAACTCGCTCCAGTGCTCGATCTGCTGCTGAGGGTCGAACAGCGGGCGGACCAGATCGCTGGCGTTGAACACCGCAACGCCGCGCGGCGTGGCGCTGGGCGGGGCCCAGCCCATGGCCTTGAAGGCTTCCCAGAGGGCATTGGCCGAAGCCGAGCCGCCGCCGCCGAACCAGTAGAGGCTCACATTGGTGAGAAACTGGTCGATGTCGACCGCCTCCTCGATCGTTCCTTTGTTCGGATTGGTCCAGGCCGCGAATTTCTCGGCGATCCAGGCGAGCTGGCCGATTGGCGAGTCGTTGAGGGCGTAGCCGAGCGTCTTGGGACGGGTCGACTGGATGGCGATGTAGCCATTGCGATCGGCGACTTTGGCGAGAAGGGCGCCGGCCCGCTCCTTCTGCTCGGGGGTGAGCGCCGGGTTTTGTGCAAGCTCGCCGCCCATGAACGAAGCCACGGCGATGACGCTGTCGAGGTCGGTCCCGAGGTGGAGGCCGATGGCGCGGCCATTGGTCAGCACGTCGAGCTGGGCCGCAACGTCCGACCCCATGTCGGTGCCGTGGATGGCGAAGCGGTCGTAGCCGAACTGGTCGAGCAGTTGCACGATGGCGGCAGCAGTCTTGTTGGCCGTCCAGCCGGGCTGGCGCGGGGCAGGGGAGAGACCGAAACCGGGGGCGGTCGGGATCACCAGATGGAAGGCGTCCCGGGGGTCCGCCGGGTTGGTGAGCGGCTCGACCAGCTTCAGGTATTCGATGCCCGAGCTCGGCCAGCCATGGCAGAGCACCAGCGGCGTGGCGTCGGCGCGCCTCGAACGGATGTGGAAGGCATGGATCTGCGCCCCTTCGAAGTCGAGCATCACCTGGTCGAAGCGGTTGAGCTCGGCCTCCTTGGCGCGCCAGTCGAAATCGGCCCAGCGCTCGGCGAGCCGGCGGAGGTAGCCGCCGGGGATACCGCGCTCCCAGGTGTCGGGAGCGACCTCGACCGGCCAGCGCGCGCCGCGCAGGCGATACTGCAGGTCGGCGATATCGGCATCGGCAATCGCGAGTTTGAAGGGCTTGGCGGTGGTCATGATGGTCTCTCCTCGGGCTGCGGGAAGGGCGATGGCCGTGAACGCCGGCACGAGGGCTGCGGCCATGGCGGATTGGATGAGGGATCGACGGGTGATGGTCATTGACGGTCGTCCTCGCTGTGTCGGCGCCGGTCTGACCGGCCCCGGAACAATGCGCCGGCGCTGCTGACAGAGCCTGTCAGCAGCGCCGATCCGCGGCCGTGAGATCGGGTTCAGGCGAGGGCACGGGCCCGGCCGAGGCCGATCCATTGCAGCGCCACGAATGCCGCGACCGCGACAGCCTGGACGAGGACGAAGGCGACGCCCAGCAGGGTCAGCGGAAAAGCGCCGGCGAGCACCACCAGCACGCTGGCGACCACCCAGGCGGCATTGACGATGACGATCAGCGTCGCGGCGCCACGCGGCGTCTCACGCTGCAGCCCCACCCAGCCGACAAAGGCGGCGAAGACGACAAGAAACAGCCCGAGCGGCAGGGTGGCGGTGGCCGGCAGGCCCGTGACGTCGGAAAGCAGGCTGCCGCCGAGGGCGAGCAGCGCGCCGGTTGCGGCAGTCGCAGCGGCGTCGGCAACGAGGGCAAGGCGGATGAGGTTCATTTCGGTTCTCCGTCGGGTCGTAGGTGACGGCGAGACATTTCTACCTCCCGCTTCCACGTCTCAACTAACGCAGAGGTAATTGAACCGGTGAGGCGAGCGGGTAGGTTCGGCGCATGACACATGCGCAAGCCACGGCGTCCGACCGTTCCATCGGCGACTATATCCGCGACTGGCGGCAGCACCGGCGCTTCAGCCAGCTTTCCCTGGCGCTGGAGATCGAGCTCAGCCAGAAGCACCTGAGCTTCATCGAGAGCGGGCGTTCGGTCCCGAGCCGCGAGGTGGTGCTGCGCATCGCCTCGGGCCTCGGAGTGCCGCTGCGCATCCGCAACCTGATGCTGCTCGCCGCGGGTTACGCGCCGGTCTATCCGGAGCGGCGGCTCGACCATCCGGACCTCGCGCCGGCGCGCTCTGCGGTCGATCTGGTGCTCAAGGCGTACGAACCCTACCTCGCCGTGGCGGTCGATCGCGGCTGGAACCTGGTTTCGGCCAATGCCGCCGCAGCGGCGTTCCTGGCCGAGGTGCAGAATCCGCAGTTGCTGCAGGAGCCGATCAACGTGTTGCGGCTCAGCATGCGCCAGGACGGCCTGGGGCGGTTGATCGTCAACTATGACGAGTGGGCCCGCGATATCCTGCGCCGGGTATCGGCGCAGCTCGAAGCCAGCGGCGATCCGGCCATCGCCGAACTGCTGGACGAGCTGCGCGAGATTTCCGGTATCGCCCCCGGCCACGAGGGGCGCGACGAGCATGGCGGGGTGTTCGTGCCGATGAAGATGCGCTTGGGCGACAAGGTGGCGAGCTTCATCTCCACCACCACGGTGTTCGGTACGCCCACCGAGATCACGCTCAGCGAGCTGGTGATCGAGGCGTTTTTGCCAGCGGACGCGGAGACTGCGGCGCTGCTGTCGGCGGTGGTGGGGTAGGCGAAGCGATATCAAGTTTGTGGCTCCACCCCCTCCCGGCCTCCCCCATCAAGGGGGAGGTGCCAGCCCGGTGGGTTGGCTTGATCGCGCCCTAAACACTGAACGCACCTCCCCCCTTGTGGGGGAGGCTGGGAGGGGGGAGCCCCACGCGCCGGCGTGAGCGCTACCCCCGCTTCCACCCATACCAGACGATCGGATCGCCAAAGACCGGGTGCAGGTCGTCGCGCAGGTGCACCAGCCCGTGTTTTTCGTAGAACCGGCGTGCCGGCAGATTGCCGGGACGGGTGAACAGGGTGAAGCCGTCGGGCATCTGGCTTTTGGCTTCATCGAGCAACAACTGGCCCAGCCCAAGCCCACGCGCGTCAGGATGCATGAACAGCTGGTCGAGGATATCGGCCTCCGGCTTGACGGCGAGAAAGCCGATGAGTTCTTCGCCGGCGATGGCAACGGTCACCCGCCAGCCGGCTTCCATCTCGACGTCAACCCTGGCCCGCAGCCGCTCTAGGCTTGGCAACTGCGCCGGGCCGACGCCGGGCAGGCCGGCGCTCGCATGCCAGATGGCGGCGATCGCGTCGTAGTCGCCGGGTTTCGCCGCACGGAGCGAGATCCCGCTCATGCGCCGCGCCGCGCCGAGTATTCGGCCAGTACCAGACCGGCGGCGACCAGCACCGCGGCGATGACGTGGAACAGCTGCAGCGCCTCGCCGAGGACGATCACCGAGCCGACCGTGCCGAACAGCGGGATCAGGTTGACGAACAGGCTGGCGCGGTTGGAGCCGATCAGCTCGACGCCGCGGACATAGAGCAGCTGCGAGATCACCGAGGGGAAGATCACGGTGTAGGCGGCGATCAGCCAGCCTTGCGTGTCGATGGCGGCGAGGTTGGCGGGAAGGTTTGCCGTGCCGTTGCCGAGCGTTGCCTGGTAGGCGAACGAGGCGACGATGGCGCCGATGCAGGTGGCGACGAGGAAGCTGGTCCAGTGGGTTTGCGGCCGCCAGCGCAGCGCGATCGAATAGATGGCGTAGGCGAAGCAGGCGAGGATCACCAGCAGGTCGCCAAGGTTTACTTCCAGCGTCAGGATACGGGTCAGATCGCCATGGGTGGCGATGATGGCGACGCCGAGGATGGTGATCACCACGCCGAGCAGTTGCAGGCCGCGCACCCGGGTGCGGAACAGTGCGAAGTTGAGGATGATGACGAAGATGTTGACCGCCACCTGTTCGAGCGAGGTGTTGACCCCCGAGGTGTAGTAGGCGGCGACATAGACCAGCACATTGAAGGTGGCAAAGCCGACGGCGCCATAGAACAGGTAGAGCCACCATCTGGCGCGGATCACCGGCCAGTCGCGCTTCAGCGGTGTGATGGCGAAGGGCAGCACCAGCAGCAGTGCGCCGGTCCAGCGCAGGATCATCAGCGAGTGCGCGTCGATATGGCCGACGGCGAGCTTGCCGGCGACGACGTTGCCGCCCCAGAACAGCGTGGTGAGGATGAGGATCAGGTAGGGGCGATCCAGCAGAGCGTGGAATGCGCGGTTGCCGGTCGCGGCAGGGGAGTTGGTCATCGGGGCCGTCAGGTTCGGACATCGGCCGCCATCCACAAAGGACGGCGGCCGAGGGAGGCGCGAACTTATTCGCACCCGATGCGTCGCGCCAGCCCGTCAGACCGCCGGCGGGATGTTCTGGTTGAGCCGGAACAGGTTTTCAGGATCGTACTTGGCCTTGACCTGGCGCAGCCGGTCCCAGGTCGAGCCCGGGTAGGCGGCGCGCAACCCTTCGCCGCCCTCGAGGCCGAGGAAGTTGACATAAGCGACGGCGTTGCGGGCGCTGACGCTGGCAATGGCGTCGGTGGCCCAGCGGTCGAAATGCGCGGTGACCTCGGCGTCCCCCTCATACATGGCGAGGAAGCCGAGCATGACCCTGCCGTGGCGATGCGCGAAAGCGGTGGCGTCGGGCGCAACGCGCGCATAGGCGCCGCCGAGCACGCGAATCTGCCCCATCTTCATCGGCGACGGACAAGCCTCGAGCGCGGCCAGCATTTTCGCTGCGGTCTCGACACTGACCTCGTCGACGAAGCGAGAGCGGCACGACACGGCCGGACGCATTTCGGGCGGCGGATCCATGGCGTACATGGCGGAATAGGGGGCCGGACCGACCAGATCGGCGATCGGGGTGGCGATGGCGCGGAACGGAGCCAGGGCTTCGGCCGCCGCATCGGGCGCGCCCGAGAAGGCCATCATGCCGATCAGCGCCAACGTACCGTGGAACTGGGCCGGCACGAACGGTACCGGCGGGATCGGCATCACCATGGCGATCGTCGACAGCGCCTCGGGTGCCGCATCGGCCAGTGCGGCAAAGCGGGCGATGTTCTCGGCCGTGGCGGGGAGTACCAGCGGGCCGCCGACGAAGAAGGGGAGCGGGTGAAGCTGGAATTTCAGCCGGGTCACCACGCCGAAATTGCCACCGCCGCCGCGCAGCGCCCAGAACAGCTCGGGGTGATGGGTTGCATCGGCGACGAGAATGTCGCCGGCCGCCGTCACCAGTTCGGCGGCGAGCAGCGAGTCGATGGTGAGGCCATGCTTGCGCACCATGTAGCCGACGCCGCCGCCCAGGGTCAGGCCGCCGATACCGACGGTGCCGGAATCGCCGAAGCCGACGATCAGCCCGTGCTGCTCGACGGCGCGGGTCACCTCGCCGGAGGTGAGGCCGGCGCCGGCCCAGACGGTGCTGGCCGCATGGTCGATCTCGATGCCGTTCAGGTCGCGGAGGTCGATCGCCAGCCCGCCCTCGGTGCCGCTATGGCCGCCGACGCTGTGGCCGCCGCTGCGGACGGCCAGCTCGAGGTCGGTGGCGCGGGCGAAGTTGATCACTGCCGCCACGTCCGAGACGTTGGCGACACGGATCACCGCCGCCGGGCGCCGGTCGAAATTGCCGAGCGCGACGGTGCGCATCTCGTCATAGGCGGTATCGCGGCGCGTCACGACGCGGCCGCGCAGGCTCGAGGCCAGCATGTCGATCTGGTCTTCGAGCGGAAAGCGTTTGTCCATTCCCTTGAACTCGCTGAGGTTGCGTTGAGAGCGCGGCGTCTAGGGGCGGCCGATTGAACGGCAAATGAATGCGTCGCTCAGCGAGGGATCAGGAATGGGGGAGGACCCACCGGTGGCGCGATGATCCTCCCCCGCCACGCGGGGGAGGATTGGCGGAGAGGCCGGTGCCAGCCTCAGGCCGGCGGGATGTTCTGATTGAGCCGGAACAGGTTATCGGGGTCATAGGCCCGTTTCACCTGTCGCAACCGGTCCCAGGTGTCGCCTGGATAGGCGGCGCGGACGCGGGCGGGGCCTTCGTCGGCGACGAAGTTGACATAGGCGCCGTCCTCGCCCTGGTGCAGCGCCTTGGAGAAGTCGACGACCCACGCCTGTTTGGCCGGCTTGTCCGCTTCGCCATCGTAGAACGCCGCGAGGTTGAGCATGATCGGGCTCTTGCGGTGGGCATAGGCGGTGGCCGACGGGGCGACGCGGCTGACCGCGCCGCCGAGGACGCGGATCTGGCAGACGCGCATGCCGGCGTCGGACTCCTCGAGATAGCCGAGGATGGTTTCGGCCTCGGGGGTGCCGATGCGGTCGACGAGCAGGTTCAGCGCCGCCGCGGTCGGATGGTAGTCGGGGTCCTCGGGCGGATACATGCCGGCATAGGGCCCGGGCTTGACGAAGTCGGCGAGCGGCGCTGCCAGCGCCCGGAATGGGGCGAGGGCCTGTTCCGCCGCCTCCGGCTCGCCGGCGAAGGCCAGCATGGCGAGGATCACCGTCTTGCCGTGCTGCTCGGTTGGCAGGAACGGCATCGGCGGGGCCGGCATCACATTGGCAATGCCCGAGAGTTCCTCGGGCGCCGCCTTGGCGGTTGCGACGAAGCCGGCAATGGTCTTGGCGGTGGCCGGCAGCACCAGCATGCCGCCGGTGAAGGCGGGCAGCGGGTGGAGCCGGAACTTCAGCCGGGTGACGACGCCGAAATTGCCGCCGCCACCGCGCAGCGCCCAGAACAGTTCCGGGTGGTTGGCCTCGTCGGCGAGCAGTTGTTTGCCGTCAGCGGTGACCAGTTCGACAGCAAGCAGCGAGTCGATGGAGAGGCCGTGCTTCCTCGCGAGGTAGCCGACGCCACCGCCGAGCGTGATGCCGCTGATACCAACGCTTCCGGCATCGCCGAAACCGACGATCAACTGGTGCGGGGCAAGGGCTGCGGTCAGTTCCATGGCGGTGACGCCAGCGCCCACCCAGACGGTGCGGTTGCTGGCGTCGATGTCGATGTCCTTGAGGTCGCGGACATCTATGACGACGCCGCCATCGGTGGTCGAGTGGCCGGCGGCGCTATGCCCGCCGCTGCGTATGGCGAGCTCGAGCCGGTGGTCGCGGGCATAGGCAAGTGCGGCGGCGATATCGGCGGCGTCGGAAACGCGGACGATCTGGGCGGGACGCCTGTCGAGGCCGCCATACATGACGGTGCGCAGCTGGTCGTAGTCGGCGTCGGAGGCGGAGATCACCCGGCCGGCAGAACCGGCGGGCAGGCGGAAGGTGTTCGCGGCAGTCGAGAGGGGCATATTGCAGTCCTCAAGTTCTCGTGTTGGCGCGCTGGGTTGCGGTAACATGGGTGTGACCAACCTCGTTTTCCAGAGGTGCGACGCAGCGGGATTTGTCATCTGACAAGGACTGCTCTAAAGGACATCCGCAACTACCTCGGACTTCCTTGCGGGAAGCCACGCGGGTCAGCTTGCAGCAAAACGAAACTGATCTTTGCGGTCCGCCGGCAGCATGCCCGGCCGGGCTGCCGCTTCCTGAGGGGCAATAAGCGCATGGCAAACGTGATCGTCGTCGGCAGCCAGTGGGGTGACGAGGGCAAGGGCAAGATCGTCGACTGGCTGTCGGAACGCGCCGACGTCGTCGTGCGCTACCAGGGCGGTCACAATGCCGGCCATACGCTGGTCATCGACGGCACCAGCTACAAGCTGGCGCTGCTGCCCTCGGGCGTGGTGCGCGGCAAGCTCAGCGTCATCGGCAACGGCGTGGTGGTCGATCCGCACCACTTCGTCGCCGAGGTGGAGAAGATCGGCGCGCAGGGCATCGAGATCACCCCCGAAGTGCTGAAGATCGCCGACAACGCGCCGCTGATCCTGAGCCTCCACCGTGAGCTCGATGCGGTGCGCGAGAGCGGCAATTCCGGGTTGAAGATCGGCACCACCCGCCGCGGCATCGGCCCGGCCTACGAGGACAAGGTCGGCCGTCGCGCTATCCGGGTGTGCGACCTGGCCGAGCCCGAAACACTGATGCCCAAGATCGAGCGGCTGCTGAGCCACCACAACGCGCTGCGCCGCGGCATGGGCCTTGCCGAGCTTTCGGCCGAGGCGCTCTACACCGAATTGAGCGAAGTCGCGGGCAAGATCCTGCCCTATGTCGACCAGGTCTGGCGCCTGCTCGACGAGAAGCGCCGCGCCGGTGCGCGCATCCTGTTCGAAGGCGCGCAGGGCGCTTTGCTCGACAACGACCACGGCACCTATCCGTTCGTCACCTCGTCCAACACCGTGGCCGGCCAGGCTTCGGCCGGCTCGGGCCTGGGGCCGACGGCGATCGGTTATGTGCTGGGGATCACCAAGGCCTATACCACCCGTGTCGGCGAGGGGCCGTTCCCGTGCGAGCTCGACGACGAGATCGGGCGGCACCTGTCGACGGTAGGGCGCGAGGTCGGCGTCAATACCGGCCGGCCGCGCCGCTGCGGCTGGTTCGATGCCGTGCTGGTGCGCCAGACGGTGAGAACTTCGGGGATAAACGGCATCGCGCTGACGAAACTGGATGTTCTTGACGGCCTCAAAGAGCTCAAAGTGTGTGTGGGCTACGAGCTCAATGGTCAAAAAATTGACTACTTGCCTGCCTCAATGGGAGCACAAGCTGCTGTTAAGCCGATCTACGAAACCCTCGAGGGGTGGTCGGAGACGACGGCAGGGGCGAGAAGCTGGTCTGAACTCCCGGCCCAGGCGGTAAAGTACGTCAGATACATCGAAGAGCTGATCGGGGCACCGGTTGCCATGCTCTCCACCAGCCCGGAAAGGCTGGACACCATACTGGTTCAGGACCCGTTCCAAGATTGAGTTTTTTTCGATAGAACAGGCCCCTAAAATTACGGATGTCGTTTAGCCGATGGCGGACTACAAAGAGCTGTTACGTAGGGCGGTAGAGGCTCTGCCGGAGAATAACGGCGCTGCGCGACGCGCGGTCTACGAGAAGGCGCGCGCCGCCCTCGTGGGTCAGTTGCGCGCCATCAATCCGCCGCTGGCCGCCCGCGACATCACCGCACACCGCCTGCAGCTCGAAGATTGCATCCGCCAGGTCGAGCAGGAAGCCAGCGAGGCGGTGATCGCCGGACTGGGATCGGGCAAGGAAGACAATCCGCCGCCCCCGCCGGTCTATTTCGAGCCGCCGGCCAAGAAGGCTCCGGCCGCCGTCGCCAAGCCGGTGGCGAAGCCCGTGCAGCAGAACGGCAAGGAGCCGCCCAAGCCTTTGCCGCCGGGTGGCTCGATCGAAGAGATCATTGCCGCCGCCAATGCCGAGCAGACCGAGGGTTCGGACCGCTCGCGCTCGATCGTCCGTCCCGACGCCAAGCCGATGGGCAAACCGGTCCCCAAGCTGGTGCCCTCGACGCAGCGCCAGCCGGCGCAGCTCGCCGCGCCGGTGCCGTCCGACGAAGATGAGGACGACGGCGCCGAGCTGCCGCCGCAGATGCCGGCCCGTTCGCCGATCCCGGCGAAATCGCCCGCTGCCCGTTCGCCGCTGCCCTCGATCGTGGCGCGCGCCGAGGCCGCCAAGAGTCGGACCGGCAATGCCGCGTTCGGTGCGCCGATCGCCGGCGCCGCCCGTGGTCCGGTGCTCGAGCCGCGGCGCGAGCTGAGCGCGCCTCGCCTCGAGGCGGCGGGCCGCAACGGCCAGGCCACTGCCCGCCAGATTTCCGAACCCGTCGCCCTGTTCAGCGAACCGCCGATTGCTGCCGCCATGTCGGCCGTCCGCGAGGTCGAGGTGGAAGCGCCGGCCGATCCGCAGGTCGCCATCGATCGCGCCATCGCGACGCTCGACCGGGAAGCCCGTGGCGACACCGAGTTCGAAGAGCCGATCGGCAACGGGGTGCCCTACCGCGCCTTCGAGGACGACGAGGCCGACGAGCAGCCGCGGCAGAACGGTTTTGCGCCTGCCATGCTGAAAGCCGATGCGCGGCCGCAGCGCGAAGGCAAGGCGGCCAAGGCCAGCGCCTTCGCCCGTGACGCGCGCGAGCCGCGCGGCAGGAAGCCGCGCGATGCGGAGCCGAGCTTCCCGCGGGCCCGCGCCGAAGACGAACGTCGCGGCCTCGGCGCGGTGACAATTTTCCTGATCGTATTCGCGGTGCTGCTGGTCGGCGCCGGCGGCGCCGGTTTCTGGGCCTGGCGCGAGGGCTTCATCGACCTCGACCAGATGTTCGGGCGGGGCCCGACCACCACCCAGCAGGCGACGGCAACGCCCGCCGCAACGACGACCAGCGACACACCTGCGACCGGTCCCGGCAATACCGCCACCCCGGCCGAAAACGATGCACCGGCCGCCGTGCTGGCCACCGAGGATCGCCTCGGCGCCGATACGGCGGAAGCGCCGGCGGCGTTGAGCCGCCTGGTCCCGCCGGCGCCTGAAGAGCGCCTCACCACCGACCAGCAGACGCCGGCGGCCGATGCGGCGCAGGCAGCGGCTGCGGTCGACCCGGCCGGCCTTGCCGGCAGCCAGTCGCTGCTGCTCGAAGCTTCGGACAGCGGCACTACTGGCGCCGTGCCGTTCTCGGGCACGGTCGAATGGAGCAAAGGCACCGACGAAATGGGCCTGCCGACACTGATCGGCAAGGCCAATATCCCGGCGCGCAACCTCGCCGTCGACGTGCTGATCCGCAAGAACTCCGATGCCAGCCTGCCGGCCAGCCATCTGATGGAAGTCAATTTCCGCGTGACCGACAGCTTCATCGGCGGCTCGATCGCCGGCCTCCCCGGCGTGCTGCTGAAGAACGAAGAGCTGGTGCAGGGCACGCCGCTGGTCGGCGCTTCGGCGAGGGTGGTGGGCAACTCGTTCCTGTTCGCGCTCAGCGCCTCGCCGGCCGACATCACCGCCAACAGCAGCCTGCTGATCTCGCGCAAATGGATAGACCTGGCGCTGATCTATGCCACCGGCAAGCGAGCGATCATCACGCTGGAAAAGGATGCCGAGGCCGAGAAGATGTTCACCGAGGTGGTCGGCGAATGGACCAAGTCGGTCGCCGCGCAGGCGAACTGATCGGCTGATACGGAACTTGCATAGCGCCCGGACTGAGGTCCGGGCGTTTTGCTTTTGCAGTGAAGCGCCGCCGGTGCCCCAGCGCCCCCTCCTCTGGGGAGAGGGGGGCGGCAAGGCCGCAGGCCTTACCGCGGGGTGAGGGCGCCAAGCGCGCCGAGGCAGCAGTGAACTATTCTGGCGGCGGCCGCTCACCCGGTGTGCTTGGCTGCCCCTCACCCTGGCCCTCTCCCCAGAGGGGCGAGGGGACGCTGTGGCGCAGTCGCAGCTCAACTTACAGCCGCTTCAGCACCCGTGCCGGGACGCCCGCGGCAATGGTGTTGGCCGGCACATCCCGGCTCACCACCGCTCCCGCCGCCACCACGGCGTTGTCGCCGATGGTGACACCGGGGAGGATCGTCGCTGCCGCGCCGATCCAGACATTGTTGCCGATGGTGATCGGCTTCTTGACGATGCCGTTGCGGCGTTCACACGGATCGGTCGGGTGGCCCGCCGAGACCAGGTTCACCTTCGGTCCGATCATCACGTCATCGCCGATGCTGATGCCGCCCATGTCCATGAAGTGGCAGCCCTGGTTGATGAAGACGTTGCTGCCGATGGTGGTGTTGAGGCCGCAATCGGTGGAGAAGGGCGGGATGAGCATGAACCGCTTGTCCAGTGGTTTGCCGATCAGTTCGCTGAAGGCAGCGCGCAGCCCTTCGAGGTCGTCGAAGCCGATCTCGCTGAGCCGGGCGCTGAGCCGCACGGCGCGCCTGAGGTTCTCGAACATCTGCCGCCCCTCGGCGGAGCGGGCGGGATTGGCCTCGGTCATGGCGGGCTCCGGGTGAATCGGAGGGCGAGTGTAGCCCGGGTCTGGCGTGCTTGAGCATCGCGGTGAAGAGTTGAAGCACTACATCGCCTCACCCACCGGCTGTCATCCCAGCGAAAGCTGGGACCCAACTCGCCACAGCGCAAGTGGATGCATGGGTCCGTTAGACTCACAAACGAAGTGCAACAGCCTGCTAAGGTCATGTTGCAATGGGAACCTATTATGAGCAGCTCTCGCTGGACGAGAGAAGTGCGATTGCCTGTCTTCGAGCAGAGGGGCATTCGCTCGGGAAAATCGCTACGCGTTTGGATCGCCCGACATCGACGATCAGTCGGGAGCTGAATCGCAACAGCGGTGTGCAAGTGGGCTACAAGCCGGCCTATGCCGACGAGCAGGCCCGGGCGCGGCGCTGGCGGGGCAGCCGGCTGGCGCGTCAGCCGGTCCTACGCCAGTTCGTGCTGGACCGCCTTGCAATGGGATGGTCGCCCGAACAGATCTCAGGACGGCTGACGCAGGGCAACTCTAGCATGCGCATCAGCCATGAGAGCATCTATCGTTTCATCTATGCCCAGATCCGGCGCACCAACCGCTACGAGTGGCGCCACTATCTGCCGCAAGCCAAGAGCAAGCGTGGCTGGCGCCGCCGGCCGCACCGCCCCATGGAGCATATCAAGGACCGCGTCTCGATCGATTGCCGGCCGGCGCACGTCAACAACCGTCGTCAGTGCGGGCACTGGGAGGCCGACCTGCTGCATCCGCGCAAATCCGGCGCCGCCATCCTGGTGGTTCAGGAGCGCAGCACCCGCTTCATCCTGCTCGGCAAGCAGCCAAGCAAGCATGCCCAGCTCGTCGTCGACCGCATCAAGTGCTGGTTCGGTGCCCTGCCGTCGCAAATGCGCCGCTCCCTCACCCAGGACAACGGCACCGAGTTCTTCGAGCATCATCAGCTCAACCCGGGCGGCATCGATACCTACTTCTGCGATCCCCATAGTCCCTGGCAGAAGGGCGGCGTCGAAAACACCAATGGCCGGTTGCGCCGCTACATCCCGCGAGGAACCGATCCCGGCAGCTTCTCTGACGAGCACCTGCAGGGAACTCGCCAACCGCCTCAACAATACGCCACGCAAATGCCTCGGCTTCAAAACCCCAGCCGAGGTCTTCTCAAAACGCCTGTTGCACTTGAAATGTGAATCCACCTCCCAGCTTTCGCTGGGATGACATCGAGTTGGAGGCGGATACGGAGGCCCAGCCCATCGGATCGGCTGCAGCGATTCCTGTAGCCGATCGAGCAGTTGCTCAGCCCTCGAACAGCAGGCCGTCGCGCAGCTGGTAGCGGCGCGCCGCCAGCGCTTCGACGTCGTCGACATGGTGACTCACCAGCATGGTGATCCAGCCGTGCCGCTCGGTCAGCGATTTCACCAGCGTGCGGATGGTGGCGCGGGTGTCGTCGTCGAGCGCCGAGAACGGTTCGTCGAGCAGCAGCACCGGCCGGTCGCGCAGCAGGGTGCGGGCGAGGGCGACCCGCTGCTTCTCGCCGCCCGACAGGGTATCGGCGCGTTGCCTCAGCACGCCGGGGAGGCCGACTTCGCCGAGCGCCGCCTCGATCTTCGATGCCCGCCCGGTGGTGCCGCGCGGCAGCCCGAGCTCGAGGTTCTGGTAAGCGCTCAGGTGCTCGAACAGCGTCTCGGACTGGAACAGGATGGAAATCGGGCGCTGCTCCGGCGGCAGCGGCAGCAGATCGCGGCCATCCAGCGTCAGGCTGCCGCTTCGCGGCGACAGGAAGCCGGCGACCAGATCGAGCAGGGTCGATTTGCCGGCGCCGGACTGGCCGCTGACGGCCGTGACTTCCCCGGGTTTTGCCACGAAGCTCAGGTCGAACTGCCTGGTGGCGCCGGGATGGGCGAAGCGCAAATGTTCAGCGATGAGCATCGGTGAGCTTTCCAATGAGCTTCGGCAGCAGCACGAAGGCGGCGATGGTGATCAGCAGCATCAGCGCGGCGATGGTTGCGGCGTCATTGCTGCGATAGGCGCCGAGCGCCCGGTACATCAGCAGCGGCAGGGTGGCGAAATCCTCGGTGCCGAACAGCGCGATGACGCCCAGGTCGCCCAGCGAGAAGCAGAAGCTCAGCGCCAGCACCACGCCCGCCTCGCGGCCGATCAGCGGCCATTCGACCGCCGTGAACTGGCGCCAGCCGCCGAGGCCGAGCGAGCGGATCAGCCGGCCCCGCTTTTCGGCGATGGCATCGAGCGGCGGCGCCAGCGTGGCGAGGGCGAACGGCAGCGACAGCAGGGCATTGGCGAGCAGCACCACCACCGGCCCCGCGGTTTCGGGCAGCACCCCGGCATTGCGCACCAGGAGGAATGCGCCCAGCGACAGCACCACGGCGGGCACCGCGAGATAGGCATAGGCCGGCGCGCCGATGCCGATGCGCAAGACAGGGCGGTCCGAGGCGGCGCGCCCCATGCCAATGCCAAGCGCCAGCAGCAGCGTCAGCATGGCGGACCCTGAACCCAGCGCCAGGCTGGTGCCGAGCGCTTTCCAGAAGCTCTCGCGGCTCGCCACATCGGCGATGCCGGGGCCGATGCCGTCGATAAGTATGGCGAGCAGCGGCAGCGCGAAGCCGACAATGCCGAACACCAGCACGGTCCATTGCGCGAGCCGCGCCGCCGGGCCATCGCGCCAGCGCGGTGGGGTCGAGCCGCCGGTGCTGGCGGAGATGGGGGCGAAGGCGGAAGCAGCGAGGATGACGGCCGAACAGATGCCGATCTGCACCAGCGCCAGGGTGACGGCGCCGCGGAGGTCGAAATCGAGCCGCACGGCGGCGTAGATCGCCACTTCCAGCGTCTGGTTGGCCGGGCCGCCGCCGAGCAGCAGCACGATCGGGAAACTGGTGAAGGCGAGGAGGAAGATGATGGCGGCGAGGCCCGGCAGGCTGGTGCGCAGCATCGGCCAGTCGATCACGGCGAAGCGCTGCCAGGCCCCGAGCCCAAGGCTCTGGCCGGTCTTCAGGCGCTTTTCGGGGATGGCGTCGAGCCGCGCGAGGAGGATGCGGGCGGCAAAGGAGGCATCGAGGATGACATGGGCGGCGAGGATGCCGCCGAGGCCGAACAGCGGCACCTCCAGGGGGTGCCCGGTGAGGCCGAGCGCCGCTTGGTTGACCCAGCCAGCGCGCCCCCAGACGGCCAGCAGCCCGAAGGCGACGATCAGCCCGGGGGTGACGATGGCCGAGGCGAACAGCCCGACCACCAGATCGCGGCCGGGAAAGCGCAGCCGGTTCAGCGCCCAGGCGAGCGCCGTGCCGACCAGCAGCGACAGGATGGTGGTGAGGCCCGCCTGAATGCTGGTCATGACGACGAGGTGCCAGACGTCGACGCTCGATTGCCGCGACGGCTCGCCCGCCGCGGTCGCGAGGATGGCCAGCAGCACCAGCGCCACCAGCGCCGCGATGGCCGCTGCAATGGCCGCCCCGGCGAGCAGCCGGAACGGCCGGTGCGGCAGCACCAGGCTACTGGAGCGCGGCGAGAGCAGCATCCACCCAGGTCCGGCCATTGGCGGCAAGCTCGGCTTCGTCGACCGGCAGCACCTTCTCGGGAGGCTTGCCGAAGGCGGCCGGCAGGGCATCGCCGATATCGATCACCGGATACATCCAGTTGGTGGTCGGGATCACCTTCTGCGCCTCGGGAGTAACGAGATAGGCGAGGAAGGCCTTGCCGAGCTCTGCCTGTTTGGCGGTCTTCAGCAGCCCCGCGACCTCGACCTGCGCAACGAAGCCTTCGGTGAACGGCGCATAGGCGTATTTGTCGTCCTTCTCGGCGACCGCGTGATAGGCAGGCGAGGTGGTGTAGCTCAGCACCATGTCGGCCTGGCCGTCGAGGAACAGGCCATAGGCCTCCGACCAGCCACGCGTCATGGTGAGGACATGCGGCTTCAGGCCCTTCCAGATTTCGGGGGCGCGCTCCCCATAGGCCGACTGCACCCACAGGACATTGCCGAGTCCGGGCGTCGACGAGCGCGGATCCTCGATGACGATCTTGAAGCTCGCGGGCAGCGCAATGAGCTCCTCGAACGAGGTCGGCGGGTTCGGCGTCTTCTCCTTGTTGTAGACGAAGGCGAAGTAGCCATAGTCGAACGGCACGAACTCGGCGTCGGTCCACGGCAGGGACAGACCCTCGAGGGTCAGCCCATGCGGTGCGAACAGCCCGGTGGCCCGGGCTTCGCCGGAGGTGGCGGTGTCGAGGCCGACGACCAGGTCGGCCTTGGTCGCGGCGCCCTCGAGCTGCACCTTGCGCAGCGTCGAGATGGCGTCCTCGGAGGTGGTGAACTCTACCGTGCAGCCGCAGGTCTTCTCGAACCCGGCCTTCAGCGCCGGGCCGGGGCCCCATTCAGCGGCGAAGCTGTCATAGGTGTAGATAGTGAGCGTGGGCTTGTCCTCGGCGAGGACAGGCAGGGCGGTGGCGCAGAAGACTGCCGCCAACGCGAAGCGTGCGAACGAGCGCATGTAATCGTTCCCTTCGGTTGCGGCCATGTGAATGAAGGGGACGTCAATGGATCGGACGCGTGCGCGCCCTTGCCATCTCGAACTTCCTCCGCCAGCATGACCTGGTTCAGGTTCAATGGGTAACTCTCAGCTCCGGAACATCCGGAACACCCCAGCGAGACAGCTGACAGATAGACAGAGTTTTCCCTCCGTGCAAGCGCGTGCCCCCCAGACTTCCGTTGCGGTCTTTGACGACCTCATGGTCATCGTTGGCGGCGGGACGGTCGATTTCGACCTCCTGCGCGAGCTCTATGCCTCGGGCGGGCACCTCGTGGGCGCCGATGGCGGCGCCGACCAGATCGTCGAGGCCGGCCTCAAACCCGAGCTGATCATCGGCGATTTCGATTCGCTGAAGAACCCGCATTCCTGGTTGGGCAAGACCCGGCTGATGCAGATCGGCGAGCAGGAAACCACCGATTTCGAGAAGGCGCTCTACTCGACCCGCGCGCCCGTGACGGTGGCGCTCGGGATGACCGGGCGGCGCTTCGACCACACGCTCGCCGCGCTCGATGCGGTGACCAAGTATGCGCAGAAACGCAAGATCGTGCTGGTGGACGAAGAGGACGTGGCGCTGCCACTGACCAGGGCTTTTTCGTTCACGGTCGATCCGGGCGAGCGCGTTTCGATCCATCCGCTGGCGCCGGTGACGTTCTGGCGCTCGGAGGGGCTGAAGTATCCGCTCGATGCGGTGAAGCTGGCGCCCGGGGTGCGGACGGGGACGTCGAACGAAGCGCTGACCGGGCCGTTCAGGATCGTGCCGGAAGAGGGCGTGCATGCGCCATATCTGCTGATCCTGCCGCGGAAGTATCTGGCGGAGCTGATCGCCAAGCTGCTGCTGGAGAAACGCTGACGAGGCCGACCGAAGCAGACGGCCCCCTCCCATCCTCCCCCATAAAGGGGGAGGTGCCCCGGCGGTGCGTTTGGCACGATCGCGCCACAAGCTCGACCCTTCACCTCCCCCTTTATGGGGGAGGCCGGGTGGGGCCCTCCCTATCGGTCGAAACCCCCGGCTTCGGCGAAATTCCGCCCGAATCCGCGGTACATGTCGCGGCTTTAAGAGCCTGGGGCCATTCGTGAAAATATTGTTTGCAGCTTTGCTGCTGAGCCTTGCCGCGGTGTCGGCGAGCCGTGCTGAAGTCGTTTGTACACTGATCGTCGATGCGGGGAGCGGCGCGGTGCGGCTGCAGGAGGGCGGCGGTTGTGACACGCCGACCTCGCCGGCCTCGACCTTCAAGATGACGCTGGCGGTGATGGGGTTCGACGCCGGCATCCTCACCGGCGCGGACGAGCCTGCCTGGCCATACCAGACTGAATACAAGGCGGACCGGCCGGACTGGCGCGTCACCACCACGCCGACCACCTGGCTGCGCGATTCCGTGTTGTGGTATTCGCGGGTGCTGGTGGCCCAGCTGGGCGCCGAGCGGTTCGGCAAATATGTCGCCGATTTCGACTACGGCAATGCCGACGTTTCCGGCGATCCCGGCAAGGACAACGGCCTCACGCGCTCGTGGATCAACTCGTCGCTGCTGATCACGCCGGCAGAGCAGGTGCGTTTCGTGCGGCGGATGCTGGCGGGAGAACTGCCGGCTTCGGCGGCGGCACAGGCGGCGGTGGTGGCAATCATGCCGAGCTTCAGGGCCGGCAAGTGGAGCGTCTCGGGCAAGACCGGCACCTACTACGAGCGCAATGCCGACGGCACGTTCAACTCGCGCCGGCAGACCGGCTGGTTCGTCGGCTGGGCCGAGCGCGACGGCGAGCGGCTCGCCTTCGCCTACCTGATCCGCGAGACCAAGAAGACCTCCGGGCCGGCCGGGATGCGGGCCCGCGATGCCCTGCTGGCGCGCTTCGCCAAATGGGGCAAGGGCGAGTTCGCCTGGGGCCGGCAACCCCGTCCGGCCGTGGTGCCGGTGATCGGCCCGCCGCAGAACGGGTAGGGCGTCATAGCAGGCAGTCGGCGCACCTCTCCCTTGGGGGAGAGGTCGGCCCGCAGGGCCGGTTGAGGGGGCCTTCCCCACGACCCGCGTGTGCGGCAAGGCCCCCTCACCCCGACCCTCTCCCCCAAGGGAGAGGGGGCGCTTGAGCCGGAGCGTCCCGGGCGACATCGACCCAGAAATGAAAAGGGCCGCCCACCGGGCGGCCCTTTCTCATGCATCGATCGTGCGGGCTAGAGGCTGGCTTCGCGTGCCTTGGCGTGGGCGGCCTTCTGGACGGCCTCCTGCACCTTCTCGAAGGCGCGGACCTCGATCTGCCGGATACGCTCGCGGCTGACATTGTATTCCTGCGCCAGCTCTTCGAGCGTCGCCGGCTCGTCGCGCAGGCGCCGGGCCTGGAAGATCGCCTTTTCGCGCTCGTTGAGGTCGCTCATCGCATTGGTGAGCAGGCCCATGCGCTCGGAAAACTCCTCGGTCTCGCCCAGGGTGGTTTCCTGGTCCGGCGTATCGTCGACCAGCCAGTCCTGCCACTCGGAGGTGCCCTCGTCGGCGCGCATCGGCGCGTTGAGCGAGGCATCGCCCGACAGGCGCTGGTTCATCGACACCACGTCGCTTTCGGTGACGTGCAGCGTGTTGGCGATCTGCTTGATCTGGTCGGGGTGGAGGTTGCCGTCGTCGAGGGCGGCGATCTGCCCCTTGATCTTGCGCAGGTTGAAGAACAGCCGCTTCTGCGCCGCGGTGGTGCCGATCTTGACCAGCGACCACGAGCGCAGCACGTATTCCTGAATGGCGGCGCGGATCCACCACATCGCGTAAGTCGCGAGGCGGAAGCCCTTTTCGGGCTCGAAGCGCTTCACCGCATGCATCAGGCCGACATTGCCTTCCGAGATCACCTCGGAGATGGGCAGGCCATAGCCGCGATAGCCCATGGCGATCTTGGCCACGAGCCTCAGGTGCGAGGTGATCAGCTTCTGGGCTGCGCCCGGATCCTGATGCTCCTTGTAGCGCTTGGCGAGCATATATTCCTCGTCAGGCTCCAGCATCGGAAACTTGCGGATTTCCTGGAGATAGCGGCTGAGTCCACCCTCAGCCGAAAGAATTGGCAGATTGGTCTGGGCCATGATGCACCCTCGTCTTTCCCCCGTCGTCACGGGCAGATACGCAGCCGTGTCCAGTCCGGCACACGGCTGACTGTCAGAAGTATATAGGTCGAAAATCGGTCTTGATAAGACCCACCGACCCTGCATGAGAACGTTGGTAGACCCGTAAGGTTGCGTGAACCTTGCGAGTGGGAATGTAACGCCGACGACGCGTAGTGAGGGCGCAGCCGGTCTCGCCTGCAGCCACCAGGTCATTCCCGCGACAGCGGGAACCTCTGTTTTGGTGCCACCCGCGAGATCGCAAAACGGGGGTCCCCGCTTTCGCGGTGATGACACCGAGTGGGTGGCGGAACTGTGCCTCCCGATAGCGATCTACCGCGCAAACGCCCGGTCGAAGGGTTCGATCGCCGCTTCGAGCGCTTCCAGATCCGGCGGCACCGGCGCTTCGAACTGCATTTCTTCGCCGGTCACCGGGTGCTCGAAACCAAGCTCGGCGGCGTGCAGCGCCTGGCGGCCCAGCGCCACGACGGCGGCCCTGGCGGCGTCGGGCAGCCGGTTGATCTTGGTGGCGAAGCCCGAGCCGTAGACCATGTCGGCGACCAGCGGGTGGCCGAGATGGGCCATGTGGACGCGGATCTGGTGGGTACGGCCGGTTTCGAGCTCGCACCGGATCCGGGTGATGTCCCAGCCATCGTCGCCGAAGCGGGCCTCGACCCAGTAATGGGTGATGGCCTCGCGGCCATCCTGGCGCACCGCCTGCTTCAGCCGGTTGGCGGGGTCGCGGCCGAGCGGCGCCTCCACCGTGCCGGAGGCCTGCTGGGTGCGACCCCAGCAGTAAGCGAGGTAGGCGCGGTGCAGGGGCCCGGTGCGGCCATGGTCGGCGAACTGCGCGGCAAGGTGGTTGTGTGCCTGCTCGGTCTTGGCTGCGACCATGACGCCCGAGGTATCCTTGTCGAGCCGGTGCACGATCCCCGGCCGCTTGACCCCGCCGATGCCCTTGAGGCTATCGCCGCAATGGTAGAGCAGGGCGTTCACCAACGTGCCCTGGTAGTTCCCGGGCGCCGGATGCACCACCATGCCGACCGGCTTGTTGATGACGATCAACTGGTCGTCCTCATAAAGGATGTCGAGCGGAATGTTCTCGGGGGTCGGTTCGGCATCGACCGGCTCGGGGGCGACAAGGGTGACCTCGTCACCATCACGCAGCTTGTATTTGGGCTCCGTGACAGCTCGCCCATTGATCGCAACGCTTCCGGCCAGTATCAGGTCCTTGATCCGGTTGCGCGAGAAGACCGGTACGGCACGGGCGAGTGCGGCATCCAGCCGGCTGCCGGCGTCGGCGGCATCGACCAGCAATTGCCACTCCTGTTCCTCGCCGGAAATATGCTGCATGAGCGATCCCCAAGACAAACCCGAAACCACCCCGGAACTGACACCGGAAGCCAAGGCCGTACTGGCCCGGGCGCGAAAATCCTTCATGGTGTCGATGGGGCTACTGGTGGTGGGCCTTATCGCCATCGGCGGCGCACTTGTCTACCGCGCATCGCTGAGCGAAGGCAAAGGGGGCGACTACGTGATCGCGGCCCTGAAGATCCCGGCCGGTGGCGAGGTGGTTTCGGCAGTGGCGGCGGACGGGCGGGTGACCGTCACTTACCGCCTCGGGCCGATCACCAGCGTGCGCATCTTCGACGGCAAGTCGGGCGAGATGATCCGCGAAGTGCCGGTGGTCAGCGAGTAAAGCTGGTCTGCAGATTGTTGTGGAGCCGGCAGTCGGCGGACCTCTCCCGCTTGCGGGGGAGGGGGACCGGCGAAGCCGGTGGAGGGGGAGCCCCACGCACTGATAGTGGGCGGATTGGGCAGGAGCCAGTATTTGTGGCACCCCCCTCCCACCAGCCTTTCGGCTGGTTCCCCCTCCCCCGCAAGCGGGAGAGGGAGTCCCGACTGATGGTGCGGCGTATTCGCTCAGTTCCCGTCCTGCAACTCGCGCAGCGCCTTCAGGCGGTCCGACACCGCCTGGCCCTCTGGGGCGCCGCCTTTCCTGGCCCTCGGCCCGCGCACCGGGGCAGCCTGGGCTTCCTCGGCATCGACGAATTTCTGCATGCGGGCGGCAAGGCTCTCTTCCTCGTCGATCGGCCCGTTGCCTTCCAGCGCATAGACCAGGCGGCTGACGTCCGAGGCGATGTCGTTGAGCCGCTCGCGCAGGTGCGACTGCTCGATGCGGTCGCTGTCCCAGTCGGCCATCACGGTGTTCTCGACGCTCGCCACCTTGGCGCGGAGCTTTTCCATTTCTTCCTCGAGGCCGAGCTTCTCGGCCAGCAGCATGTCGCGTTTTTCCTCGCCGTCGCCGACCAGCTTGGTGGTTTCGGCGAGCAGGGTCGAGACGCGGCTTTCGGCGTCGGCGATACGGGCTTCGGCCTCGGCCAGATCGGACTGGGCGTCGCTCACCACGTCATCGCGCTTGGCCAGCTTCTCACGCAATTCGGTGGCCGCTGCCCGCGCCGCGGCGCCGGACTTGTCGGAATTCTCGAGGCTCTCGATCAGCGTGCGGTTCTGCGTCTCGAGGAACTCGGAGCGCTTCTTCTCGATCTCGAGATACTGCAGCAGCTCGTCGATATCGGTGTTGTAGTTGCCGCTCAGCGCCTTGCCGTCGACGGCGAAGGCACGCGGGGCGCTGCCACGCAGGGTTTCGCGGGCCGCATCGAGCTGACTGGATTTCTCGCCCAGCTCGCGGTCGCGCATGCGCAGCTTCTGTGCGAGGTCGGCGCCTTCCTTCTCCAGCTCGAGGATGCGGCGGCGGGCCTCGGCTTCGCGCTCCTCGAGCTCGCGCACCACCTGAAGGTGGCTGTCGCGCTCGCCCTTGATGCCGCCCAGTTCGTTCTTCTTGCGATTGATATCGCGGAGCTGGTCGGCGAGGCGACGGCGCAGCGCCTCGACATTCATCTCGAGGCGCCGGGTGGAGAGGGCGAACTCGGCGCGCAACTGATCCTTGTCGGCGCGAAACTCGGCCATGGTCATCGGCGTCGCCGCTTCGATGCGCTTCTTGGTCAGGCGGACCGCGCGGCGCCAGACGGCCGGCATGATGATCAACGCCAACAGCCCGGCCACGAGCAGGCCGAGCACGAAATACATGATGTTCTCAATGACCATAACTCAACTCCGCCACCGGCAACTGCCCGGTCCCGGGTGTCCGCGCCCGTCATGTTGGCAGCAATGGCCGCCCCCGGCTATCGCTGTCGGGCCGTAACCTTACCGGAAGACGGGCGCGCGGTCACGATGAGCATGGACCGATCGGGGTCGAAACCTCGCCCGGCTCAGAAGGGATTCCAGGTCGGCTCCTGGGTGAACTTCAGGTAGCCGACATTGACGCCGAGCCGCGCGCCGACGCCCGAGCGGATCGGCACCATCACCACGTTGCCATACTTGATCACCGTCATGCCGAGGCCGCCGATGACGTAGGCGGAGCCGTCGACGCCGGGATATCGGCCATAGACGTCCGACACCGAGCCGAGGTTGTAGACCAGCATCATGACCTTGGAGCCGTCGCCGCCGAAATCGAGGCCGACGGTCGGGCCCTGCCAGAACACCGGATGCTCGCCCTGGTTCCGGGTATACATGGTGCCTTCGCCATAGCGGGCGCCGGCGAAGATGGCGCCGCCGGCTTCCTCGCCGAGGATATAGGCGTTGGGCAGGCCGAACTGGCTCACCGCGCGCTCGACCAGCGACGCCAGCCCCTGGGCGACCGAGCCGAAGAACTGGTGACCGGTATCGACGAGCTCGTCGCCGGAAAAGGTGTCGGAGAGCGAACCCTGCTGGGCTTCCTGCGCCTGGCTGAAGGTGGGGGTCAGCACCAGCGTGGCCGCGGTCAGGGCGACGAAGGCGGCAAGAATGAGGTAGACCATGCGGTCGAGCATGAGGGCACTCCGGAGGGGCTTAGTTCGAGCGGCAGGCCATTTACGCGGTACTTACCATGACGACGCTAGGTTCGGCGCATCCGGCTTGCCTGAGGTCATCTCAAGCTAGGCGTTCATGGCGGCAATGATGCGGCAAAAGCGTAAACAAAACTTAACCATAACCGGGCTTCTTGCCGCTCTATGGGTGAGTGCGTGGCTGGCCCTTAGCTTCCCGGTAAGCGCTGCGGCCCTGGTCGATGCCATTGTCACCGACCCGCTGACCGGCGTGGCGCTCGAGGGCTATGATCCGGTGAGCTATTTCACCGAGCCGGAACCGGTGCAGGGCCTCGCCGACTACGAGTACCAGTGGGGCGGGGCGCCCTGGTATTTCGCCTCGGCGGCCAACCGCGACGTGTTCATGCGCAACCCCGAGATCTATGCGCCGCAGTTCGGCGGGCATTGCGCCACCAGCCTCAGCCGCGGCTACCTGTCGGATGGCAAGCCGCGGCTCTACGTCATCTCGAGGATGAAGCTCTATCTGTTCTATTCGGTGGCCAACCGCGAGGCGTTCTTCCAGAGCGAGGAGGCCTCGCTGCAGCAGGCGGCTGAAGGCTGGGCCAGGCTGAAGGGCACGCTGACCGGCGCAGAGGGAAGCGTGGCCGACGCGGTCGGCAAGGCGGCGGACGTGGTCCCGGCCGACGGCGAAAGCCCGCAGGCTGCGCCACACTAGGGCCAGCCGCAGGTTGCGGTTAGGCTACGCAAAATTGATTCGACGGCAAGGACCCACAACAATGGCGGATTTCATCGAGCTCAAGGCGACCGACCTCGCGGCGATGCTGTGTTCTCGGGTCTGCCATGACCTGATCAATCCCGTGGGGGCGATCGGCAACGGGCTCGAGGTGCTGGCCGACCCGACCCAGTCGGCAATGGCCGACGGGGCGCAGGAACTGATTGCCAACGCCGCCAAGCAGGCGCGCGCCAAGCTCGAGTTCGCCCGCCTTGCCTATGGCGCATCGTCCACCGCCGGGACGGATTTCGATACCCGCGAGTGCGAGCGGGTGGCGCGGATCTATTTCGAGATCGAGAAGGCCGATCTCGACTGGCAGGTGCCGCTGATCCTGTTGCCCAAGCACAAGGCCAAGCTGTTCATGAACATGCTGCTGATCGCCGCCATGGCGGTGCCGCGCGGCGGCGTGGTGACGGCGAGGATCGAGGGGGCGGCCGGCGCCGAGGTGTTCACCCTCACCTCGAAATCCGACCCTGAGAAGCGGCAGAAGACGCTGATGCCTTCGGGGGTCGAGGGGCTGTTGTCGGGCTCGCCGGAAGGTGGCGTCGATGCGCGCGGCATCCAGCCGTTCTATACCGGCATCCTGGCGAGGATGACCGACATGGAGCTCAAGGTCGGCATCGAGAACGACGTGTTCGAGTTCTCTGCAACCCCCAAGGCGGTAGCGGCCGCGGCCTGATCGGCCGCCGCCTTTGCCGATTGTCCCGACCGCCGTGAGCATGGCGGCTGTCTGATCTCTGCAAGTCTCGGGTCGGCGCGCTACTGCGCTGTTTCTCGACGCTCGCGCCGACAAGGTCTGGCGTTGCTACAAAAATCTTGCCCGATACGGAGAAGGGTTCAGTTCTCGCTAACCATTCATAGGCAGATTTAAGAGGATAGTGCAGCGAGCGGCCTGCGCGGGTCGAACTGCTGCCGGCGGGGGCCAGGCCAGCGGGGAGGCACGGCGGCGGTCGCGCGGTGGGGAAGCGGGCCCGGTTGGCCCGGCGTTTCCGCTGAGCTTGGGTCGGAGAACAGCGTCATGAAATCCTGCCTCGTCGTCGACGACTCCAGTGTGGTGCGCAAGGTGGCGCGCCGCATCCTGGAAGATCTCGACTATATCGTCGACGAGGCGGAGGATGGGCAGGAAGCCTTCGACAAGTGCCGTCAGGAAATGCCCGACGCGATCCTGCTCGATTGGCAGATGCCGGTGATGAGCGGCCTCGAGTTCCTCAAACTGCTGAGGGGCTATGTCGGCGGCCACACGCCGCGCGTGGTCTATATGGTCACCGAGAACGATATCGGGCAGATCGCGCTGGCGCTGAAGGCCGGGGTCGACGACTACATGATGAAGCCGTTCGACCGCGACCACCTCGAGGGCAAATTCACCGCCTCGGCCAACGAACGCGCCAGCGTCGCCTGATGGGTTCGGCGCAGGTGGGACTGGACCTTACCAGCGCCCCCTCAAGCCGACATTGGCGTTGAGGCTGTAGCTGTCGCCGGGCGCGTTGAGCCCGGTGCGGAACGATGCCTCGCCGTACAGGGAATACCTGTCGTCACCCCAGTTGTAGCTGCCACCCACCCCCAACCCGCCGGAAAGCTGGTCGGCGCTGGCCGTCAGGGCAGTGCCGCCGACCTCGACGCCCGTGCTGTTGTCGAACCGGTAGTAGAGGTTGGCGATGCCATAGAAATGGCTGCGTGCCAGCCCGTCATCAGCCTCGTTGGCGTCTTCGTGGTCGAGAGAAATGCCGAGACGGCCCTGCAACCCGCCACCATCGGTCAGGCCCACCGCGGTGCCGAAGGCATCGGTGAAATCAGCGAAGGAGACCTCGCTGTAGACGATCTGGCCCTGCGGCGTGACCGACCAGCCGTCACCCAGCGTGATCCGGCTCCCAGCCTCGAGGCGGAGGGCGTAGCCGAAGCCATTATTGCCCTTGACCAGGTCGAGCCCGGCAGTGCTGGAGCTCAGCGTGCTGTCGAACCACTGCAACTGGGCGACGCCATCAAGGTAGAAGCCGCTGGCATCATACCAGGTCAGCGTGCCGCCAACCCCGAAACCGGAGCTTGTGATGTCGCCGTTGCCGAAGCGCGAGGAGACGTCGGCGCCCACCGTGCCGTAGCTCAGATAGGCGCCGCCGACCAGCGCCCCGCGTTCGCCTTGCTGGATCACGCCGTCGAGGCCGGCCTGCAGACGCCATAGGGTGGCATCGTAGTCGGTGCCGCCGGAGGTGGTGTCGAGCGCCTCGCGCGCATAGTTGCCTTCGATCCGCCCCCACATGCCGCCGGTTTCGACCTGGCGGTCGCCAAGGTCGACGACGCCGGCGGTGCTGTCGTTGCCGCTCCACGAGCGGTTGCCGACGCGCTGCTGCAGGGTGCCGAGCTGGTTGAGCATGGCGAGGACCTGCGGATAGCTCTCGTAGAGCGGGACGCCCGCCTGATAGAGCGGGTCGGGACCATCCGGGATCAGGGTCGAACGCAAGTACCAGTCGCCGTCGCCCGGGTTGCTGGTGCTGCCCTGGTAGAGCCGGTAGGCGTAAGCGCCACCGACCACAGCCTGCTCCCCTTCGAACTCATAGTCGCCCAGCAGCGAAAAGCTGGCGCTCGAGGTCCCGAGGACATCGATGATCCGGATGCCTTCGACGGTCTGGGCGCCGGTGCCGCCGACATTGGTGACCCGAATGCTGCCGGTGCCCGCGGTGTTGCCGCCGACGTCGACCCGGTCGGTGACCGAACTGTCGTTGCCCAGCGCCGTATTGATGAGGATGATCCCGGCATCGCCCTGATAGTTGCCGGTGATGCTGAGCACGGTGCCAGGCGCGCCGCCAAGGCTGACGGTGCCGGCGTTCTGGAGCGAGGCGACCGTCTGGTCGAACCCCTTGAGGGCGAGCGCCGCGCCGGCCGCGACGTGATGGTCGGAGGCGGCGCTGAAGGTGTTGGTGACGCCGGCGGCAAGCGTGCCGGTGGTGACGAACGTGTCCCCCTGATAGGTATTGGGACCGGTTAGCGTCAGCGTGCCCAGCCCCTGCTTGGTCAGCGCGCCGTCGCCGGACATGCCGCTCTCGGCCACCACGTCGAGACCGTTGGAATCGAGGAACATGCCGTCGCCGAGAAGGACGAACTGGCCGGGGGCGAAGCCGTGGATCAGCGATGCCGCATTGTCGGTGGCGCGCAGGGTGCCGTTGTCGAAGGTCGCGGTGCCGGTGCCGAGCTCCGGGGCCAGTTCCCCGGTGGCGAGCGTGCCGCCGGTATCGACGAGCAGGTTGCCGGTAACGCCGGGATCCGAGCTCCCGTTGCCGGTCACGCCCAGCAGGACCCGATCGGCGGAGACAAGGCCGCCATCGCTGATGGTCAAGGCGCCGTCGCCGACGCCCGCGCCGGAGATCCAGGGCGAGCGCTCGCCGATATAGAGGTTGCCCGAAACAGCCAGGGCCGAGCCGGCGCCGGTCACCAGCATGGTGGCGTTGCCGTTCCTGCCGATGCTGGCGGCGCCGGCATTGATGACGGCGCCACCCGACAGCGTCACGTCGACGGTGTTCGCTGCGCCGCCGGCGGAAAAGTAGCCGGCGTCCCAGACCGTTCCCTCCCCATCAACCAGCACGGTGATGTCGGCGGCGTTGGTGGTGTTGGAATCCTCACCCAAAGCGGCGCTGCTGGTGGTGATTACATGTGCGCCGTCGGTGACGGTCACCGTGGTGTTGTCCTCGCGACCAGCGGCGAAGTAGGTCGACTTCACGATGGTTCCGTCGCCCGTGATGGTGAAGATGCCGGCGCGCATGTCGAGCATGCCATAGGGCTGCGGATTGGCGGGATTGTCGCTGATCGTGAGCTGGCCGCCACTCGAAACGGTGAGCCCGCCAGTGGTCGATCCCTGAACGGCGAAATAGGTGTAGCTGCCGGCATCCCAGATCGCGCCGGGCCCGTCCAGGGTAAGGGTGTAGCCCCCGTCGGTATAGATATCCAGTGTGCCTGGAGCGGTCGCTTCGGTGAGGGTCGAGCTGACCGTGATGTCGTTGAGCAGCGTGATGTCGGCATTGTCCGGGTCGGTGCTGGCGTCGGTGATCGCCTGCTCGAACTCCGTGGCGGTGCCGGCGGTGAAGCTGGCTGCCGAAGCTGGCACTGCGCCCGCCAGCGCTCCTGCCAGCGCCAGAGCCGCGGCGCTGACTTTCGGCAGCGCGCCGGCTCTGCGGGGAGGGCAGGTCAGGGCATGGCGAGAGTCAGCAAGGGGGTCGGCGTTGCAAATAGCCTCAAACAACGTGCAACTCCAATTGGAGCAAATCAGTATAGGGCCCGCGACAGCATCGCTGCGAATGCTTGCAAACACAATGGCACACGCTGCCGCTTCCTTTCACGCCGTACGGCTGCGGCGGCGCCAGACCGGGCTTACTGGCCGGCACGCGCCAGCGCCAGGCGGGTCCAGCGCAGGTCTTCGGCGAGGGTCCGTCCTGCCGGCTTCTCGTCGGGCCCGGCGTCGCTCCGGAAGGCGAGGAAGGCGACCGCCGAGGCCGCGTTGAGCAGGTGGATGCGGGCAAGCTCGATCGGCTGACCACCGGCAGCGAGATAGGCCTCGATGGCGGTGAGCAGCAGCCGGTCATCGGGGTCGTCGAGCAGCAGGTAGCGGAAGTCGTAGTGCCGGTCGGTGAGCGCGGCTTCGTCGTAGTCGAACACGCCAGCCACCGCGCCGTCCGAGGTGACCACCATGTTGTGAAAGCCGAAATCGGTGTGGGCGAGAACGCGGCCGCCGATTTCCTGCTCGGCGGCTTCGTGCCGGGCGAGCAGCGCCAGCGCTGCATCGATCAGGCCGCGATCGCCGGTGACGCGCGGCAGGTCCGCCGCGATGTCGGCGACCGGCGGGGGCCAGCCGGGGCGGGGGAGCAACCAGTCGCCGAGTTCGGCACGCGGCGGGCTCAGATGCTGGTCCGCCAGCAGGCGCCCGAGTTGGCCCCCCAGCGTTGCCGCGAACTGGCGGTCCTCTAGAACGCGCTGGTAGGTAGCGAACGGATCGGACGTTCCGGGAACCTCGCGGCGCAGGTACCAGCCGGCGTCGGAATGGTAGATCGTGCGGGGCGCCCGGAAGCGGCAATAACGCTCGATCAAGGCGAGGGCTCGGCTCTCTCGCGCCAGCCGCTCCTTGCCCAGGAGATCGGTCGGGAACCAGGCGATGCGCTGATCGGGCAGGCGGCCGGCGAAACGATTGTCGCGCGGCAGGAGCTTCACCTCAGCCGGATCGACGCGAATGCCTATGCCAGCAAGCGCAGCCGCCACGGCATCCGGATCGGGGGCTATCCACTCGACGTCGTTCATGGTGTGACGGTGCCATCGGCCGGCGGCTCGCTCAAGCGTCTCTGCTGCGGTCTCGCTAGCCGCGATGTCGTGGTCGTCTTCAATATTGCATACCTTGAAGACATCGGTGGAGAGCGAAACGGCGCCGCTTGGACGACGGTGATGTGGGGGTCGTATCCATTCTCCGCGAGCGAATGCACCAGGAACGTCGTGTGCGCCCAGAGTTCTGGGCCTTCAATAGCGAAAACCCCGCACCTTCTGGTACGGGGTTCCCCAGGTCTGCCGCAACGCAGGACTGACTTCTTGATTGGTCGCGCTTTCGAACCGGAAAAGTCTCAGAACTCTTCCTGAAACGCTCCGGTATCAGGCGACGCTCGATTCCTGGAAGTTCTCGTTCTCGTCGGGCTCGCGCAGCACGTAGCCGCGGCCCCAGACGGTCTCGATGTAGTTCTTGCCGCCAGTGGCGACCGAGAGCTTTTTCCTGAGCTTGCAGATGAAGACGTCGATGATCTTCAGCTCGGGCTCGTCCATCCCGCCATAAAGGTGGTTGAGGAACATTTCCTTGGTGAGGGTAGTGCCCTTGCGGAGCGAGAGCAGCTCCAGCATCTGATATTCCTTGCCGGTCAGGTGCACGCGGGCCGACTGGACCTCGACGGTCTTGGTGTCGAGGTTGACGCTCAGGTCGCCGGTGTTGATGACCGACTGGGCATGGCCCTTGGACCGGCGCACGATGGCGTGAATGCGGGCGACCAGTTCGTCCTTGTGGAACGGCTTGGTCATGTAGTCGTCGGCGCCGAAGCCGAGACCGCGCACCTTGTCTTCGATGCCGGCAAGGCCACTGAGGATCAGGATCGGGGTCTGCACCTTGGCTACGCGCAGGGTGCGCAGCACTTCATAGCCCGACATGTCGGGAAGGTTCAGGTCGAGCAGGATGATGTCGTAGTCATAGAGCTTGCCTAGGTCGACGCCCTCTTCGCCGAGGTCCGTCGTGTATACGTTGAAACTCTCTGATTTGAGCATCAGCTCGATGCTCTGCGCTGTCGCGCTGTCGTCCTCGATCAAGAGTACACGCATGCCGTCAATCCCCTTAAACCGTTCCCTGCTGGAACCATGGATGAGGCGCTGTGCGCGTCACCCTTAACCGAACCCTACTGGATATGACCCAAACCTAAGCGCAATTAGTTAACAAAGTTTAATTCTGATCCGCAAGATGCAATGGGTCTCCCGTTAGTGATATGTTAAGTCGTTGAAAATGCTATCAAAATTGCATTCACCTGACTTAAGAAATTAGGTTAAGAAAGCTCTACAATCGACTCTGCCGACTCAAGGATTTGGGGCCCCTGGGGGCGTGGAAAGCGGCCTGGGACAGCCCAGGCGAATGTGGGGCAGGACCCCATGGTTAACGCTTTTTGCTTAACGTTCGGTTACCGTGGTGGACGAGCGATTCGGGCAGCGTGAAAGAGGCCGATGCAGTCCCTGAGAGCCGCCATTGACGCGATCGAGGACGTGGAAGTCTTCGGGCGGGTCAAAACCGTGCAGGGCCTGTTGATCGAAGTGGTCGGGCCGGTGCGCGAGCTGCGCGTCGGCGGCCGCGTTTCGATCGAAACCACCAATGGCGGGATGCTCGGCGCCGAGATCATCGGTTTTCGCGACGGCCATGCGCTGTGCCTGCCGTTCGGTGCGGTGAACGGGGTACGGCTGGGCTGCCGGGCGCTGTTCAAGCGGCATGACGGAGCAGTGCAGCCCTCCGAGCACTGGCTCGGCCGGGTGATCAACGCCGATGGCGAGCCGATCGACGGCAAGGGGCCGCTGCAGCCGGGCGCCACGCCCTATCCGCTGCGGCAGGTGCCGCTGCCGGCGCATGAGCGCATGCGCGTAGGCGATCCCCTGGATATGGGGGTGCGGACCCTCAACACCTTCACCACCATGTGCGAGGGCCAGCGCATGGGCATCTTTGCCGGTTCGGGCGTCGGCAAGTCGGTACTGATGAGCATGCTGGCGCGCAATGCGCAGGTCGACGTGGCGGTGATCGGGCTGATCGGGGAACGCGGCCGCGAAGTGCAGGAATTCGTCACCGAGTACCTGGGAGAGGTAGGTATCCAGCAGGCGGTCGTGGTGGTCGCGACCTCGGACGAGGCGGCGCTGATGCGGCGGCAGGCCGCCTACCTGACGCTCACGCTGAGCGAGTATTTCCGCGATCAGGGCAAGCGCGTGCTGTGCATGATGGACAGCCTCACCCGCTTCGCCCAGGCGCAGCGCGAGATCGGCCTTGCCATCGGCGAGCCGCCGACCGCCAAAGGCTATCCGCCGACGGTTTTCACCGAGCTGCCGAGATTGCTGGAACGGGCCGGTCCGGGGCTTGCCGACTCCGGCTCCATTACCGGTCTATTTACCGTTTTGGTGGAAGGTGACGATCACAATGAGCCCATTGCGGACGCCGTTCGCGGCATTCTCGATGGGCACATCGTGATGGAGCGCTCGATCGCCGAGCGGGGACGCTATCCGGCGGTCAATGTGCTCCGGTCTATCTCGCGAACCATGCCTGGGTGCGTGCCGGCCAATGTGCGGCCGACCCTGCAGAAGGCGCGGGAGCTCATGTCGACATTTGCCGACATGGAGGAACTGATCCGGCTGGGGGCTTACCGGAAGGGATCGGATCCAGGCGTGGACCGTGCCATCGCGATCAACCCGGCGCTGGAGGCGTTTCTGAGCCAGCAGCGGGAGGAGCGCACCTCGATCGCCGACGGCTATGTCATGCTGGAAGCGATCCTGGAAAAGGTGGGCGAGCAATCTGCGTCAGTGAAGTGAATGACTTGAGGTGTAAGGAGTACAAGTCATGAAGTCGCGCAGCGAGAGCCTGATCCGGCTTAAGAAGTTTCAGGTCGACGAGAAGCGCCGCCAGGTCACGCAGATCGAGATGATGATCGCCGATTTCGAGCGGATGGCCGCCGAACTCGACCAGCAGATCGAAATCGAGCAGCAGAAGACCGGCATCTCGGACATCGCGCATTTCGCCTATTCGACCTTCGCCAAGGCGGCGATAGCCCGCAGGGACAACCTGCTGGCCTCGGCCAACGACATGAAGGGCAATCTCGAGGCGGCGCAGGATGCGCTGGCCGAAGCGGTGGAAGACCTCAAGAAGGTCGAGCTCCTGGACCAGCGCGAGCATGGCCGCGAGGCCGCCGCCGAAGCCAAGTCCGAGCAGGCGGAATACGACGAGATCGGCAGGCTGCGGCACATCCGTCGCTGAGCCGCATCGCATCGACAGATGAAAAAAAGGCCCGCCGGAGCGGGCCTTTCGTGCTTGGGTTGAGCGATTACTGCTGCGGGTCGGTCTTCAGCAGCTGGGTGTCGCGCTCGGCTTCCCAGGTATCCTTGTTGTAGGCGACGGCCTTGTCGAGCTGGTCGCGCGTCACGTTGACGAACAGGAACTTGTCGCCGTTCTGGTTGGTGGCGAAGCGAAGGTTCTCGATCGCCACAGCCACCGGCTTGGTGCCAATCCCGAGGAAGCCGCCGAAATCGATAATCACCGCTTCCACGGCCTTGCCGTCGGCCGCAAGGATCACGTCGCCGATGGCGCCGAGATGCTCGTCACCGGGGCCGTAGGCATTGGTGCCGATCAGTTCCTCGGCGGTGAGCGGCGCGTCGGTCAGCGTGGCGCGGTCGATCGGACCGGTGGCCGGCGCTGCCGCGGGAGCGGTGCTCTGATCGGCCGGCGCCATGGCGTCAGCGGGCTGGTCGGCCGGAGCAGCATTGTCCGCAGGAGCCGTTGCCGCCGGCGCATTGGCATCGGCTGCAGGAGCCGCGGCGTCCTCGGTGGTCTTGAAGTCAGGGGCCTGCTCCAGCGCTTCCTTGCTGGTGGGAAGCACGAAGCGCTCGCTGCCGTCCTCTGCGGTGACCCACTGCAGCTCGGAATAGTTCACGGCGACGTTCTTTTCGCCGATCCCAAGGAAGCCGCCGACCCCGATGATCACTGCGGCGATCTCGCCATTTTCGCCGACCACCAGGTTGTTGACGTCACCGATATGCTCGGCGTTGGCGTCAGTGGAGGAGTAGACCTGTTTGCCGATGATTTCAGTGGCAAGGTTGTCCTTGTCGGTGACGGTGTAGCCGGAGGCGAGGATCGAGCTGTCGAGCTGCGCCGCCGGGGCGGCCTCCGTGGTTGCCGCGGGGGCTGTCTCAGTGGCCGGCGCCTCGGTTGCCGGCGCAGCGGCATCCTGTGCCATGGCGCCCGCCGTCAGCAGCGTCGCAAGCGCCGTGGTGGTCAGAAGGGTGCGGAACATTGTATCGTCCTCTCGTTCGTGTCGTTCATGAACAAGGCCGTGCGGCACATCGCTTGGCTGTGGCGTGCCGCACGGCCCGATGGATGCACAACGTCATGACCCCGTGAGTGTTCCGAGCGGGGGCAAACTTCAACCAATGTCCGATAGGCCGGGGCGGCGGGCCGGGTAACCTGGGCTCGGGTTTCGAACGAAAGGTATTGCCGTGGCTGAGTTCCGGGTCGATCCGCTGGTATGGGGACATGGACCGAGGGTGCTCGAGCTGTTCCTCGAGCCGACCTGCCCTTACTCGGGCAAGGCTTTCGGCAAGCTCGACGCGTTGCTGCAGGCGGTGGGAGAGGACAAGCTGACGCTGAAGCTCAGGCTGCACTCGCAGCCCTGGCACATGTTCTCGCCGGTGATCGTCAGGGGGATCTACGCCGCGGCGAGCCTGCCCGAAGGCAAGTCGGCGGCGAAACGGGTCATGCAGGCGGTGTACGATCATCGCGAGGAATTCGAGTTCGAGCGGCATGCCACCGGGCCGAACCGCGACGCCACCCCGAACGACCTGATCCGGCGGATCGAGGGCTATACCGGGCTCGAACTGATGGCGGCGTTCGACGAGCCGCAGCTCGACAGATCAACCCGCTGGGACGCCCGCTATGCCAGGCAGAACGGCATTCACGTCTCGCCCAGCTTCATGATCGACGGGATCGTGCAGGCGGATATGAGCAGCGGCGACGAAGTCTCGGCTTGGGTGAAACGGCTGGATTAGTTTTTCCGCGTCGCGCTGCGCCGGCGAGATTGTTGGGCTCGATCCCTCAACTCCCACCTGATGACTCCGGTGAAGGAGGAGGTCTTGGGGGGAAACCTGCGCATAGAAGCTGTCGCGGGGGTGCCCCCCGCGGGATATGTGCGGGCGCCCTGACATTACCAAGATCAAAGGCCGGCCCCGTTTTCCGGGGTCCGGCCTTCCACGCCTCCCAGCGTTCTTTCGAGACGGCGAAGCGCCCCATGTCGAGCAAGCTAGCGGAGATTTGACGGCGGCGCCCGGTTTGCCGGGTTAACCGGTAAAGATTGAATTAATCCGGCAAGGCCTCAGTAAGTCTTCATCTTGAGGTGAAGGATGCCTGAGCCATCGTCGAACGGCTCGCCGAAGGCGACGAATCCGAGCTTTTCGTAGACGGCGAGCTTGTCGTGCTGGGCGGTGAGATAGAAGCGGGTTTCGCCGCGCCGACGCGCCAGATCCATGGCGAAATGGAGCAGGCGGGAGGAGATGCCCTGGCCGCGCCAAAGCTGCGAAACCACGACGCGGCCGATCTTTATATGCTCCGGCGTCCAGATGATGCGCAGCGTGCCCACCACGTTGCCGGCGGCAATCGCCACAACATGCGTCGCGGTGAGGTCGTCGGCATCGAACTCCTCGGCTTCGGGAATGCGCTGCTCGATGACGAAGACCTCGCGACGCAACGCGAAGCCGGCGTTGGCAAGAGTGGAAAACACCGGGACGCTGAGGAGGGTGATATCGTGCATGCCGGATAGAGATCACATCCGCGCTGGCGGCTCCAGCCTCAGGGGCGCGGCAGCTCGGTCGGGCCAGCGGGCGCGTTGATCGGCACCGGTCCTGTCGGGCCGGGGACGGTCCATTGCACGGCGCCGGCCTCGTGCACCAGCCGCGCGACGAAGCCGAGCTTGGCAATCACTTCCAGGGTGAGGACGAACGGGTAGGCATCGTGCTGGCCGATGGCGCGGTTGAGGTTGTTCATCAGCGAGGCGAGTGGAATCCAGTTTTCGATCAGCTCGTCGATGTCGGCGCTGGCATAAGGGTCATAGTCGAGCCGGGCGGTGAGCTCTCCTGCCTTGTCGACGGCCGGCCGGAGATTGACGCCGAACGCGGCCGCCATCTCGGTGGTGTCGACAAGGTGGAGGTAGTGGGCGAAGGTCTCGGCGAAATCTTCCCAGGGGTGGGAGGTGGCATAGGCCGAGATGTAGTGCTGCTGCCAGCCGGCAGGGGCGCCATTGGCATAATGGGCCTGCAGCGCAGTCTCATAGTCGGCGCTCTCGTCGCCGAACAGGGCGCGAAACGGCTCGAGGGCCGGACGCCCGGCCACCAGCAGGTCCCAGTAGTAGTGGCCGATCTCGTGGCGGAAATGGCCAAGCAAGGTACGGTAGGGCTCGTTGAACTGGGTGCGGCGATACTCGCGCGCCGCGTCGTCGGCCTCCTTCAGCGCCAGGGTGATGATGCCGCTGTCGTGCCCCGTCAGTACCGGCGCCGGGGCGATTTCCTCGTTGAGGAACTGAAAGCTCAGGCCGTGCACCGCGTCCTGGTTGCGGGTGGCGAGTGGCAGGTGCAGGCGCAGCAGCGAGTAGATCAGGCGCTTCTTGGCCCGCTCGATCGCCTGCCAACGGCCGAGATCGACCGGGTTCTCGATGTCCGGGACCAGGCCGTTGTGGCGGCAGGCGAGACAATAGGGATCGGCGCCCGGGGCGTGCGGCAGCAGCCAGTTGCAGGCGCCGTGAGTCGCATTGGCGCAGTAGACGAACTCCCGGCTGGACGCGGCCGGGGCCGTCCAGACGTCCGGTCCGCCATCGAGCGAGAACAGGTTGTTGGTGAGCGGGCCATAACCAAGCGCCCGCCCGCAGCGCTCGCAGCGGGTGTTCTCGAAGTAGAGCAGGTGACCGCAATGGTCGCAGCGAAAGAGCTTCATCAGGGCCCAAGGGGTGAGGCGGGGAGCACAATGCTCCGGCCGCGTGGCGGTTCCATTCCGCGGGCTCGCCTCGCCTGGCTCAGACGCTCCCGATCGTCTTCAGCCGCACCCGCGGGTGCACTTCGTTCTGGCTCATCACCACGGTCTGCGGGCGGAAGCGCTCGATGATCGCGCGGACATGCGGACGGATGCCGGGGCTGGTGATGAGCACCGGGATTTCGCCCATCTGCGCGGCGTTCTCGAAGCCTTGCTGGATACCGACGATGAACTGCTGCAGGCGCGAGGGGGCCATGGCGAGGTGGCGATCATTGCCTTCGCCGACCAGCGCCTCGGCGAAATCGCGTTCCCATTGCGGCGAGAGCGTCAGCAGCGGCAGGTTGCCGTCGGGGCCGAGATTGGCGGCGCAGAGCTGACGCGCCAGACGCGAGCGCACGTGCTCGGCAATGGTCTGGGCAGTGCGGCCCGGGCCGGCGATCTCGGCGATGCCTTCGAGGATGGTCGGCAGGTCGCGGATCGAGATGCGCTCGATGAGCAGGGTCTGCAGCACGCGCTGCACGCCGGAGACCGAAATCTGGCTGGGGATGATGTCCTCGACCAGCTTCTGTTGCTCCTTCGACAGCCCGGCCAGCAGCGACTGCACATTGGCGTAGCTCAAGAGGTCCGAGACGTTGGCCTTCAGCACCTCGGTGAGGTGGGTGGAGATCACCGTCGAGGGATCAATGATCGAATAACCCCGCAGCTCCGCTTCGTCGCGCAGGGCCGGCTCGATCCAGGTGGCGGGCAGCCCGAAGGTCGGCTCGGTGGTGTGGATTCCGGGCAGGTTGATCTCCTTGCCCATCGGATCCATCACCATCAGCTGGTGCGCGAAGATCTGGCCGCGGCCGGCATCGACCTCCTTGATCTTGACCTTGTAGTCGTTGGGCTCGAGCTGCATGTTGTCGAGGATGCGGACCGGCGGCATGATGAAGCCGAGCTCGGTGGCGAGCTGCCGGCGCAGCGCCTTGATCTGTTCGGTCAGCCGATCGGTGCCCGTATCGTCTTCCTTGACCAGCGACAGGAGGCCATAGCCGAGCTCGAGCTTGAGCTCGTCGATCTTGAGGCTGTCGGTAATCGGGGCTTCCTGCGACAGCGGGCTGCCACCGGTCGGGCCCTGTTCCAGAGCCGCTTCGACGATGGCGCGTTCGGCCGAGGCCGCTTTCTTCTTGCCCGACTTGAAGGCGAGCCAGCCGACACCGCCGGCCAGCGCCAGAAACGGGATGATCGGCATGCCGGGGAGCAGCGCCAGCGCGCCGATGACGGCCGCCGACATGCCCAGCGCCTTGGGATAGCCGGTGAACTGGGCGACCAGCGCCTTGTCGGCCGAACCGGTGACGCCGGCCTTGGAGACCAAGAGGCCCGCGGCGGTGGAGACGATCAGCGCCGGAATCTGGCTGACGAGGCCGTCGCCGATGGTCAGCAGAGTGTAGTTGTGCCCGGCCTCGGCGAAGCTCAAACCCTCCTGCAACATGCCGATGACCAGCCCGGCAATGATGTTGATGAAGGTGATGAGCAGGCCGGCAATGGCGTCGCCGCGCACGAATTTCGAAGCGCCGTCCATGTTGCCGAAGAAGGCGCTCTCGGCTTCGAGGGTCTCGCGGCGCCTGCGGGCGGTGGCCTCATCGATCAGGCCGGCGGAAAGGTCGGCGTCGATCGCCATCTGCTTGCCGGGCATGGCGTCGAGGTTGAAGCGCGCCGCGACTTCGGCGATGCGGCCCGAGCCCTTGGTGATGACGATGAAGTTGACGATGATCAGGATGGCGAACACCACCACGCCGATGACGAAATTGCCCCTGGTGATGAACTCGCCGAACGCCTCGATGACGTGACCGGCGGCATCGGTGCCGTTATGGCCCTCGGCGAGGATCAGGCGCGTGGTGGCAAGGTTCAGCGCCAGGCGCAGCATGGCGGCGATCAGCAGCACCGTCGGGAACGACGAGAACTCGAGCGGCGTCTGGATGAACAGCGCCGTCATCAGGATCAGCACCGAAAAGACGATCGAGATCGCCAGCAGCAGGTCGAGCAGCAGCGGCGGCAGCGGCACGATGAGGACGACGATGATCCCCATGATGCCGAGCGCCAGCCCGATCTCGGACGAGCCGAGCGACTTCAGCAGCCCCCGGACCGAGAAGGTCGGCAGCTTCAGGCCGGATGGGCCGGGGGCGGAGAGATCAGCCACGCGTGGGCTCCGACATGAGGACGACAGATAGAGACGGCCCCCTCCCGGCCTCCTCCACAAGGGGGGAGGTGAAGAGTCGAGCTCGTGGCACGATCGTGCCGAATACTGGATGCGGCACCTCCCCCTTTATGGGGGAGGATGGGAGGGGGTCGTCTGCCGGCAGTTGCCCCATCACGCTGCCGAGTTCCGCTGTTCGCCCGGACCGGGCACCGCCACGCCTTCATCGGCATACTGGTTGAGCTTGTTGCGGAGCGTGCGGATCGAGATGCCGAGGATGTTGGCGGCGTGGGTGCGGTTCCCCAACACGTGGTCGAGAGTATCGAGGATCAGGTCGCGTTCGACGTCGGCGACGGTGCGGCCGACCATGGCGCGCGAGATGGTTTCGGCGGTCTGCGCGGCTTGCGTCGCCACCGACGCCATGGCGACCACCTCGCTGAGGCCGGTGCCGTCGGGCATCGAGATCGCGTCGGGGCCGATGATCTCGCCGCCCGACAGCAGCACTGCGCGGTGCAGGGTATTTTCGAGCTCGCGCACATTGCCCGGCCAGGGGGCACGGAGCAGGGCCTCGCGGGCCTCGGCCGAGAGGACGCGACGACCGAGACCGTTCGCCTTGGCATATTTCTCGACGAAATGGTCGGCCAGCGCCGCCGTATCGCCGGGACGCTCGCGCAGCGGCGGCAGCTTCAGGTTCACCACGTTGAGACGGAACAGCAGGTCCTCGCGGAAGCTGCCTTCCTTCACCGCCTCGCTGAGGTTGCGGTTGGAGGTGGCGATGATGCGGATATCGACCGGCACCGGCTTGGTGCCGCCGACACGGTCGATCAGCCGCTCCTGGATGGCGCGGAGCAGCTTGGCCTGCAGGCGGACATCCATCTCCGAGATTTCGTCGAGCAGCAGCGTGCCGCCCGAGGCTTCCTCGAACTTGCCGATGCGGCGGGCGATGGCGCCGGTAAAGGCGCCCTTCTCGTGGCCGAACAGTTCGCTCTCGAGCAGCGCCTCGGGGATGGCGGCGCAGTTGATCGAGATGAAGGCGCGGGAAGCGCGCTTGGAGCGGGAGTGGAGGTATTTTGCCATCACCTCCTTGCCGGTGCCGCTTTCGCCGGTGATCAGCACTGAGGCCTCGGACGGGGCGACCTGCTCGGCAAGTTTTACCACCCGCGCCATCACTGGATCGCGATAGAGGAAATCCGAGGATTCGCGAGCGACCGCGGCGATGACGGCGGCGATCAGCTCGGCGTCGGGCGGCAACGGGATATATTCCTTGGCCCCGGCGCGGATGGCGTTTACAGCCGCGGCAGCATTGCTCTCGGTACCGCAGGCGACCACCGGGATGACGATGCGCTCGCCGTCCAGCCCGGCGATCAGCCCGGCAATATCCATCATCACGTCGACCAGCAGCAGATCGGCGCCCCGGCCGGCGCGCAGCGAAGCCAGCGCGATCTCGATCGAGGGGGCATGCGCCACCTTGGCGCCGCCATCCATGGCGAGCTTGGTGGCGGTGGTGAGCTGGCCTTCGAGGGCGCCGACGATCAGTAGCCGCATGGGTAGTCTCCGAACTCTCGGTTTGATGCCTTCTCCTCTTGTGGGAGAAGGTGCCCGAAGGGCGGATGAGGGGTTGGTTCAGCGGACACCGGCCGTCCGTCACTTCGCTCCGAGCGCGCAGGCTTCGCCCGCGGACCCCTCATCCGGGCTTCGCCCACCTTCTCCCACAAGGGGAGAAGGCCTGACTGATGGCGCAGTGTGTCGCGTCCGAGCATCACGCTGCCTTGATGATTTCGGTCATGGTGACGCCGAGGCGGTTCTCGACGAGGACGATTTCGCCACGCGCCACGAGCCGGTCGTTGACGTAGATCTCGACGGCTTCGCCGACCTGCCGGTCGAGCTCCACCACGGTGCCGACATCCATCTTGAGCAGGCTCGCGACCGGCACCTTGGCGCGGCCGAGCACCACCGAGATGCGGACGGGAACGTCGAATACGGCCTCGAGGTCGGCGGCGGTCTTCTCGCCGGGCGGGGTGTAGCCGTCGCGGCCAGGGGCCGCCATTTCCTCGAAGGTGACCCCGGTATCGCCGGTGCTCATTGCTCGGTCTCCTCGTTAACTCGGATGCCGCGGGCGGCAAAATAGTCGGCGATCCTGGCGTCGATCTCGGCGCTCAGCTTCCTGATGTCGCGCACCACGCCGCCATCGGCCCACTCGATGCGCGCGTCGCCGATGGCGATCTCGGGGTCGCCGAGAACCACCAGCCGGCCCGTGAAGCCGGAGGTGGTCATCCTCGATGTGGCGATATCGCGCACGGCGTCGGCGAGCGCCGGCTCGCAACGGATGACGAGGTGCGGCACGCCGTCCAGCGTCGCCATGCACTCGGCCACCAGTTGCTCGATCTCGGCGGTGGGCTGGCGGGCGATCAGACCGCCGGCGAGTTTTCTCGCGATCGACAGCGACAATTCGATTGCCTCGGCAATGGTCTGCTTTTTCGCATCGTCCATGCCGCCGGCCATCGCGGCGACCCGTACCGCCAGCGCTTCGGCAGCCGCCGCTTCGGCCTTGGCGGCCCGGGCGACGGCGGTGCGCTCGCCCTCGGCGAGGCCGGCCTCACGGCCCTCGCGGCGCGCCTCTTCGATCAATGCGGCCATCGCCGTCTCGGTGACCAGCGAGTTGCGCTCTTGGCGGCGTCCGAGATCGAGGTCGAAGGTGAACTTGGCGGGCGCGGCGCTCATCAGCCGATCATCTCCTCATCGGCCTTGCCCTTGGTGATGACGATCTCGCCTTTGGCGGCGAGATCCTTGGCGGTGGCGACCATGCGGCCCTGCGCCTCGTCGACATCCTTGAGCCGCACCGGGCCCATGGCTTCCATGTCGTCTTTGAGCATCTTGCCGGCACGGGCCGACATATTGGCGAAGAACACCTCCTTGACGGTGTCGTTGGCGCCCTTGAGGGCCAGCGCCAGCTCCTTCTTGTCCATCTTCTGCACCAGCGTCTGGATCGCCGAAGGCTCGAGCCGGGCCAGGTCCTCGAAGGTGAACATCAGCGCCTTGATGCGGTCGGCGCCGTCGCGATCGCGTTCCTCGAGCGTGGTGATGAAGCGCGCTTCGGTCTGGCGATCGAAGGAGTTGAAGATCTCGGCCATCTGCTCGTGGCTGTCGCGGCGCTTGGTGGTCGAGAGCGTCGACATGAACTCGGTGCGCAGCGTCGTCTCGATCTTCTCGAGGATTTCCTTCTGCACCGGATCGAGCGCCAGCATGCGCTGTACCACATCCATCGCCAGTTCCTCGGGCAGCGCGGCGAGCACCTTGCCGGAATGGTCGGTGGCGATCTTGGAGAGCACCACGGCGATGGTCTGCGGGTACTCGTTCTTCAGGTAGCTGGCGAGAATGTCCTCCTGAACGTTCGAGAGTTTCTCCCACATGTTGCGGCCGGCGGGACCACGGATTTCTTCCATGATCGAATCGACCCGCTCCTGCGGCAGGAAGCTCAGCAGCAGCCGCTCGGTGGTGTCGGAATTGCCGGCAATGGTGCCGTTGGAGGAGACGCGGGTGACGAACTCGATCAGCAGCGAATCCAGCATCTCGGGAGTTATCGGCCCGAGCTTGACCATGGCGCGCGACAGCTGGCGGATTTCCATCTCGTCCAGCTCTTCGAGGATCGGCTTGCCGAAATCCGGACCAAGCGCCAGGAGCAGCACGGCGGCTTTCTCGTCGCCGGTGAGGGCGCGCTGGCTGGCGTCGTTGCCGACGACCAGCTGCTTGCTCATCACCTGGTCGGTGGTCTGGGCGAGGGCGGCTGCGGCGGCCATCTAGCGGGTCCTCACGTGGCGCTCGCCAGCCAGTCGCGCACGATCAGCGCGGCCTGCTTGGGGTTCTCGTCGACCAGCTGTCCGACGGTCTTGAGGGTATTGGCCTGGGTTTCGCCCATCGACTTGGCGTTGTTCATCCAGGCAGGGACCCGCGGCTTGCGGGGCTGCTCGTCCTCGTCGACATACTCGCCATTGAGGTTGGGGAGGGTGGAGACGACGGTGTTGCCGCCGAACTCGCCCGGCCCGTGCGCCCCGGGGGCGGCGCCCAGCTCGGCGCTGGCGGGGAGGGCCAGCGGCTTGGCCTCGGGGGCGAGCACCCGCTTGAGCAGCGGGCGCAGCACGAAGAACACCAGCGCCAGGGCGATCAGCAGCGTCACTGCCATCTCGGCGCCGTTCATCAGGTCGTCGCGCGTGAAGTCGAACAGGCCGGGTTCGCTGGTGCCCTGCGCGGTCAGCTCCGGCCGATCGGCGAACTGCAGGTTGGCGACCTGCACCTGGTCGCCGCGCGCATCGGAGAAGCCGACGGCGGACTTCACCAGCGCGGTGATCTGGTCGATCTCGGGCTGGGCCCGGGGGGTATAGACCGAGTTGCCGTTGGGGTCGGTGGTATAGGTGCCGTCGACCACCACGGCGATCGACAAGCGCTTGATGCCGCCGGCCTCGGTCAGCGCCGTCTCGGTGACCTTGGAGATTTCGAAATTGGTGGTCTCTTCGGTGGTCGAGCCCTGCTCCATGGTGGCGGCGCCGCTGCCGGAGTTGGCGGAGGCGCCGGGCAGCTCGTTGGAGACGCTGACCTGGCCGCTATTGCCGTTCTGGGCGGAATTGGAGAGGTCACGGGTCTGGGTGGAGCGGATCACCTGGCCGTTCGGATCGAAGGTCTCGGAGGTCTTGCTCAGCCGGTTCATGTCGAGCTCGGCCGAAACCTGCACCCGGGCCCTGCCGGAGCCGACAATGTTGGCGAGCAGGTCCTCGACGCGGGCGCGCAGGCGGTTCTCGACGTTGAGGGTGCGTTCCTCGGTCTCGCCGGCGATGACATCCTCGGGGCCGTTGCCGGCGCCCGAGGCGAGCAGCCGCCCCGTATCGTCGACCACCGAGACGCGGGCCGGGGTCAGGCCCTCGATGGCGGAGGCGGCGAGATGCTGGATGGCGCGGATCTCGCCGGCCGACAGTTCGCCGCGCACCGCCAGGACGATCGAGGCGGTGGGGTCCTTCTGCTCGCGGCTGAACAGCGCGCGCTCGGGCAGCACCAGGTGGACGCGGGCGCTCTTGATCCGGGCGAGCGACGAGATGGTGCGGGCCAGCTCGCCTTCGAGGGCCCGGACATTGTTGATGTTCTGGACGAAGCTGGTGGCGCCCAGCGTCGACTGCTGGTCGAAGATCTCGTAGCCGACCTGGCCCTTGTTGGGCAGGCCGTTCTGCGCCAGCGCCATGCGGATTTGCGTGATCTGGTCGCGTGGCACCAGTATGGTGTCGCCTTCGCCGCGCAGCTCGTAGTTGACGTTCTGGGTCTGCAGTTCGGAGACGATGGCCGCCGAATCCTCGAACGAGAGGCCGGAATAGAGCGGCGCCAGAGGCGGCGTCGAGGCGCGCATGATGAGGAAGGCAAAGAACCCCAGCATCAGCACAGCAATGACGGCCATGGCGGCGACGCGCGCCAGACCGAGGCGGTTGAAGAACTGCAGCAACCCGTCCACGCGGACCGTACCCTTGTCTTTTTTTGGGTGCGCGCCAACGCACCGAGCCCATAGGCAAAAATTACCCAGTGGATGGTAAACAAGTGATTAACCGGCCGTTGCATAATGCAAAAAGGCGGCAACGTTTGCCGGGTTAGGTTAAGGAGTGGTTGGAATGGCGACGCTGAAAATCCTCGGTCGAGTGACCTCGATCAACGTGCGCAAGGTCCGCTGGACCGCGGACCTGATCGGCATCGACTACGAGACCGAGGTCTGGGGCATGCCGGACCGGGACCCGCGGGTGCCGGAGTTCCTGCAGCTCAACCCAAATGCCCAGGTGCCGGTCATCATCGATGACGGGTTCGTCCTGTGGGAGAGCAACGCCATCATGCGCTACCTGGCGGAGTCGCGGCGCAGCGGGCTGTGGCCGGTGGCAGCGAAGGAGCGGGCGCTGGTCGATCAATGGCTGACCTGGCAGGTGGCCGAGCTCAACGCCCAGTGGGGCTATGCAGTCTATGCGCTGATGCGCAGGAACCCGGCTTTCACCGACGAGAAGCGCATCGTCGACTCGATCCGCAACTGGACCGCGCGGATGCAGATCCTCGAGGTGCAACTGGCGGCCGGGGGCGGCTTCGCCGCCAATGGCCGGCTGTCCATCGCCGATATCGGGCTGGCGGTGTCGTCGCACCGCTGGTTCTCGACCCCGTTCGACAAGCCGGACCTGCCGGCGGTGAGCGAGCACTACGAGCGGCTGAAGGCGACGCCGGAAGGGCAGAAATATATGGGCGGCAGCACGCCTTAGTCGGGTCAGGGCCGCAGCCACCGGCCTTCGGCGATGCTACGAACGACAAAACCCGCCGCGGCTGTCCCGGGCGGGTTCATCGTCAGCACCGGCTGGCTTCAGCCTTCGCGGTAGTGCTGGATCCAGGTCGTGCGCAGACCGGCGAGGCCATGCTTGTCGATGGCGGCCTGCCAGTTGAGGAATTCATCGACGGAGAGCGTGTAACGCTGGCAGGCTTCTTCGAGGCTCAACAGTCCACCGCGCACGGCAGCAACCACCTCAGCCTTGCGGCGGATAACCCAGCGACGAGTGTCTTTGGGGGGGAGATCGGCGATCGTCAGCGGACTTCCGTCCGGGCCGATCACGTACTTAACACGCGGACGCATCTGTACGGTCATTGTACTCACTTACTCAACCTGACCACATCCCGAACCCTAGCCCCATCGCACTTAAAATTCGGCTAAGGCATTACTTAAAATGCGTTAAAAGCCGGGGCTTTCGGGGTGTCTCGACATTAACATTTCCACAGGTGGGCGCGCTCGATTCCGCCCGCAAGGCTTCGGCGCAAGTTGCAGAAATGTGTCTCTATTTGTCGTGACTGGCCGGGCGTGCCGCGGGGTCGGGGACCAGGCGTTTAGCGGGACGGGATGCCCGACGGAGGCTGATGCACGGAGGGGTTGGCAGCCCACTGGCAGCCCCTCGAGCAGGCATCATCGCAGTGAAAGCTCATCTGCGCCAAGCCAGGGTCGTACCCCGCGCACCGGGTCATTCCCGCGAAAGCGGGAACCTCGGTTTTCTTGGCCGTTTGCACGATCGCAAAACCGAGTTCCCCGTTTCGCGGGGATCACACCGAGCCTCGGGGAACTGCAGGGCGTCTGGTCTAGCTTTCGCTGGGGTGACAGCCGGTGGGTCGGGGGAACCCGGTGCCCACCCTCATCGCTTCCAATAGATCTACGGCGCTTCTTCTTCGGCCGGCGCGTCCGCGGCGGTCTTGGCCCTGACCGACAGGATCGCCGAGAGGTTGACGCGGGCCGAGCCGACGATCAGCACCGGCTCGGAGCCGGAGAAGTCCACGCCGGTCACCTCGCCGGTCATTTCGGTGGCGACGCCGACCAGCTTGCCGGTGGCTACGTCGCGTGCCTCGATGCTGACCGAATAGGTGCCGTCGGGCTTCCTGGTGCCGTCATTGCCGATGCCGTCCCAGGTGAAGACGCTCTCGCCTTTTTCGACGGCGCCCGACTTGGTGTAGACGACGTTGCCGTTAGCATCCTTCACCGTGGCGGTGATGTTGGCCTTGGCCTCAACGGCGAAGTTCCAGCGCGCCGCGCCGTCGACCAGCTCGGCCTTGGTGCCCGAGGCGGTGACGATCTTGCCGACATAGCTCACCGCCTGGGAATTATTGGCGGTCTGCGTCGAGGTCATCATGGCCTGAAGGAATTCATTGGTCTTGAGCTGCTGCTCCACCCCGGTGAACTGCACCAACTGCTGAGTGAACTGGTTGGTGTCGAGCGGATCGAGCGGGTTCTGGTTCCGGAGCTGGGTGGTCAGCAGCTGCAGGAACGTGTCGAAGTTCTGCGCGATCGACTGGCGGCTCGTGTTGAGCGCGTTGCTCGCACTGGAATTGACACCGGAAACGGCCATCTGGGCCTCCTTTGGGTGGGACCGGAAAAGCCCACCGGGCTTTCCTCGTTCGATCCCGCGATACGACAGACGAGGGCGGGTGGCGCCCTAGACGAACAGGTTGAGGCCGCTGGCCGATGCCGAGCCCCGATGGGTGGTGGTCGCGGCTTCCGCCGCCATATCTTCGCCGCCGGCAAGACTGTCGCCGCGGCCGTTGAAGGCGGACTGGTCGCCGCGCCCGTCACCGGCGCCGCCCTGCTGGGCGAAGGGGTTCTGGCGCAGCGAGAATTCGAGATTGGTCTTTTGGCCGTCGAGCCCGGCCTGCTGCAGCGCCTGCTGCAGGGCGCGCTGGTCGCGCTGCATCAGGTCGAGTGTTTCGGGGCGCTCGACGGTCAGGCGGGCGTTGACGGTGCCGGATTTGTCGACATCGAGCTTGACGTCGATACGCCCCAGTTCGGGCGGGTCGAGGCGGATCTGGAAGCGGCTGTTGCCGGCCTCGAACTGCCGCGCCACCTCGAACGCCACCTGCGGCACATTCACCTGCTGCAGCGGCGCCTGGTAGGCGGCATGGATGATGCGGGCGGCAGCGACCGGCGGGGCAGGCGGGGTCGATTGCCCATTGGCGAGTGCGGCGGCGTCGCTCTGCCCGGCGGGCGGGGAGGCGGCCTGGGTGGGCGCCGGCCTGGCGTCCGCCGGTTCAGGCTTTTCGATGCGCACTGCGACGGGGGAGGCGGTCGGCTTGCCGATTTCCGGCGCCGGGGTTTCGAGCTTCGGTGTCGGCGGTGGAGCCGCGGGCGCCTCAGCTTTAGCGGCGGGCGCGGTCACGCCGTCCGGCAGTGCCAGCGTCGGGGCAGCGAACGGTTTGGCTTCGGCGGTTCTGGCGCTTGGCCTCGCCGCACCCAGGGCCGCCAGAATGCGCTCGAGCTCGGGTTCGGCCGCGGCATCGTCGAGCCCCAGCGCGGCTGCGGCGGTTTCGCCGTCGCCCGACTTGAGGCTATCCGCCAAGGCAGCGAGCTTGCCCGCGAGGTCAGGATTCTCGGTCGCGAGCTTGTCGGCCAGCTTGCCGATCGCCATGCCCAGCTGCTGCAGCGCGGCGGGCGCCGGTTGCGGCGGAGGCGCGTCGGACGCCGCCGCCGGCAATTTCGCTTCGGGCACGAGCGCGGCGTCGGCGGCCGGCTGCGAAGCGGGGATCGCGGCCTCCGGCAGGGCTGGAGGCGCGGCGCCGGCAGGCTCGCCTGCCGGAGCGGCCGGCGCCCTGGTTGCCGGTGGCGCCGCGACGGGAGGCGCGGCGGGCGGGGGCGTCGCCGGTGCCGCGACCGGCAGTACGTGCTCGCCGTTGGCCAGCGCGCTGAGGCGGGGATCGATGGCGGTCGGTGGGGTGAACACGCCGAGATAGACGGCGACCGCGTCGAGCGCCTCGTTCAGCTTCTTTTCCAGCGCCGGATCGACGGGCTTGCCCGCCTGCTGCGCATCGCTGAGCGCAACGAGCGCATCGCCAAGGGTCTTGAGCAGCGATTTGCCCTGCGCCTGCTGCGACGGATCGAGCTTGCCGTCGACCGAGGCGGTTTCCGAAGTTTCGTTCGCTTCGGCGACCGTCTCGTCGTCGAGCTCGGTCTTGGGCTCCGGCGCCGGAGAGGTCGCCTGTTCGAGCAGCGTCTGGATCAAGGCGCCGAACGCGCCGGCCGAGACCTCATCGCCCGATGCGGCATTGGCATCGAGGCGGGCCAACAGGGCGGCGAACAGTCCTTCCGGCGCCTGCTCCTCTTGCGCAGCACCCGGCGCCCCGCTGATCAAGCCGGGCGTTGCCGATGGTGCAAATCCAACCGTAACCGTCACGAACGCCTCGCGGGACACACTGCTCCAACAGCAGCGATGCAAGGGCCGTGCCGGATCGGGGAGGCAACGATTTCAATGGCTTGGCGAGCGCGACAGGGCGTTCGGCACGGCAAGTCGCGCCGGTTGCGGCAGAATTTGCCGGGTGATCGCAATGCCGGCGAGCGCTGCCCCCCACCCCTGTCCGCTCCCCCGCAAGGGGACGACAGGATACCGCCCCGAGGGGGAGGGCAATCGCATATGGGAGTCACCGGGCTCTCAGTGATCCTCCACCGCGTAGCGGGGGAGGGGGACCAGCGAAGCTGGTGGAGGGGGCGACCGCAAACACCGGCGCTTACCGCCGCCCCCTCCACCGCCTGCGGCGGTCCCCCTCCCCCGTTTCACGGTGGAGGAGCACCTAGAGTGCAGCGCGCAACGCCATATGCGATTGCCCTGCCTTGGGGAGGGAACAGGGGTGGGGGCGGCAACCACCGGGTTCTCGTGGAGCACGTGACAGCAGCCCGGCGAACGACTATACCCCCGCCCATCCGTCGGACCTTGACCCCTTCTGGATGAGAGATATGGACCTGAATTCGCTTGATCTGCCCAAGCGTCCCGAGGACACGCGCGTCGTGGTCGCGATGTCGGGGGGCGTCGATAGTTCCGTCGTTGCCGGGCTCCTCGCCCGCGAAGGTTACGATGTGGTGGGCGTTACCCTCCAGCTCTACGACCATGGCGAAGCGACGCACCGCAAGGGCGCCTGCTGCGCGGGGCAGGATATCCACGATGCCCGGCGCGTGGCGCAGGCCCTGGGCATCCCGCATTACGTGCTCGACTATGAAGAGCGCTTCAAGAACTCGGTGATGGAGCCGTTCGCCAACGCCTATCGGCAGGGCGAGACGCCGGTGCCGTGCATCGCGTGCAACCAGAGCGTCAAGTTCGTCGACTTAATGGAAGTGGCCAAGGACCTGGGCGCCGACGTGCTGGCGACCGGGCACTACGTCCAGTCCAAACTCGTCGACGGCAAGCGCCGGCTCTATCGGCCGGTCGATGACTCGCGCGACCAGAGCTATTTCCTGTTCGCCACCACCGAAGAGCAGCTGGATTTCCTGCGCTTCCCGCTCGGCGGCATGACCAAGCCCGCGGTGCGCGAGCTGGCACGCGAGTTCGGGCTGGAGATTGCCGAAAAGCACGACAGCCAGGACATCTGCTTCGTGCCGCAGGGCAAATATGCCGACGTGATCCGCAAGATGCACCCCGAGGCGCTGGCCGAGGGGGAGATCGTCCATCTCGACGGGCGCGTGCTGGGCAAGCACGAGGGGATCGTCAACTACACCATCGGCCAGCGCAAGGGCCTTGGCGTCGCGGCGGGCGAGCCGCTTTATGTGGTCAAGCTCGAGCACCGCACCGGCAGGGTGATCGTCGGCCCGCGCGAGGCGCTGATGACCAAGACGGTGCGGCTGCGCGACGTGAACTGGCTGGGCGAGCGCGAACTGGCGTCGCTGGCGGCCGGCAACGGCATGCCGATCGAAGTGAAGGTGCGCTCGACCCGGCCGCCGCAGGCGGGCGCCGTGCACATGGCCGATGGCGAGGTCTTCGTCACGCTGTTCGCCGGCGAGTACGGCATCTCGCCGGGGCAGGCCTGCGTGTTCTATGCCGACGAGAGCGAGACCAGCGAAGTGCTGGGCGGCGGCTTCATCGCAGAAGCCGTGCCGCAGGCGCTGGTGGCTTAGCTACTTAAGCTGCCAATGTCGCTTGTCCGAAGCCGGGATCGATGCAAACGTGCCAGCGCGCCTGAGCTCTTGAGCCGCCCAGCGCATATCATACTGCCAAGTGTAGAATAGGTCACCCGACGAGCGTAACTCTCCTTCATGGGTGTCCCATATGTATTGCTGACCTCAACAATGGTGGCCTTGCCTCCATTGGATTTGACGGCTGTCAGCACCCACTGCTGTAAGTCTATCTTGCTAGCCATGCGTTCCCCCTTCTGCACGGTGCTTACCGTGTAGCGATTCGCGGGCGTGGGGGAAGGTCAGTAACTTATGGAGTGTTCGCCGCCGCGCCAGTCGCAGGTTGTGTCGCCGATTCCTTGAGCTGCTGGTAGTTGCCGAGCCCGCCCAGCATCGCCGAGATGATGTAGGTCAACAGCAGCGCTCCGAGCAGCAGCAGCACGATGCGCTGGCGGTTGAGGCGGAACGGGCTGTCGGGCTTTTTCGGGTCATCGGACATAACGATGGGTTAGCCCTCCCGTATCCTCATCGCAAGAGCAGGAGGTGCGGCGTGTAGCTGCGGGCACACGCTTCCGGCTCTCAGGAAAAATCTTCACCTCCACCCCAAGGATCAGCCGCCGTTCATCGTCTTACCCCTAGAACACCGGCTGAAAGCTCACACGGGTGCTACGGTCCTTGACGCCTGAATTCATCAATAGCGGGGTGCTCGAGGCCCCGATCGCCGATGAAACGCTGATCGCGCGGGCGGTCGGCGGCGATCGGCATGCGTTCGGCGAGCTGGTCGAGCGGCATTATGATTTCATCTTCCGCACGGCGTGCAAATGGTGCGGCAAGGTGTCGGACGCCGAGGATGTGGCGCAGGAAGTGTGCATCAAGCTCGCCTCGGTGCTCAAAAGCTTCGACGGGCGCTCGGCGTTCACCAGCTGGCTCTATCGCGTCACCCTCAATGCGGTGCGCGATATGCAGCGGGCGAAGAGCCGGCGGGGGCGCAATGCCGATCGCTATGCCGAGGTGGCACCGGATGAATACCTGCCCGAGCAGGAAGACGCAGCGACCTCGCGGGAGCTGTGGAACGCAGTGCGCAGACTTCCCGAACAGCAACGGGATGCGGTGCTGCTGATCTACGCGGAGGGGATGAGCCACGCCGAAGCCGGCGTGATCATGGGGTGCAAGGAGGCAACCGTCTCCTGGCATGTCCACGAAGCCAAAAAGACCCTGAGGGGGCTCCTATGAGCAACCACATGAACGACGACGACAAGCTCCGGGCGCTGCAGCAGGCGCACACTCCGGCCCCTTCCGAGGCGGCGCGCCGCCGCGCGCTCGATGCGGCGATGCTGGCCTTCGATGCCGAGCAGACGAATGCGAAACAGGCCGCCCAAGGAAATCGGCTCATCCAGCGTCTCAGGTCCATCTTCGCCAAAGCGAAAGGGACCTGGATCATGGATAACCGCCTCACTTACGGCCTCGGCACCGCGGCCGTCGCATTGCTGCTGCTGCCGCTCGGCTACCAGCTCTACACGTCCACCGCGATAACTCCGATCGGCGTGACGCCGACCACGGTCAGCACCGCCGGGACAGAAAAGCCGGTGGCGCAGCCCGAGCCCGTGCCGATGGAACGCGGTCGCGCCGAAGCATTGAAGAAGGAGGCTGGTGGTGCTGCCGCGGCAATCAAGGCGGAACAGGCGCCGGCCACCGCCGACGCCGATACGAGCACCTCGAACCTTGCAGCTGCGGCACCGGAAGGCGAGGCCGGCCTTGTGCTGCGCGATGAAGTCGCTCCGCAGAACAGCATGGCGATGGATGCGGCTCCGCCGGTGATGCCGGCGGCACCAATGGCCGAGATGCGGATGGCGGCGCCCAAGCAGATGGCCGCCCCCGGGACGGCACAGCTCGAATCCTTCGCCACGGCAACGGCGCCGGCTCCGGCCGACGCCATGCTGGCCAAGCCGACCGAACCGAGCGGCGACGCGTTCAGCAAGTTCTCGGAGTCGCCGCTCAAGATCGTCAAGAACGAGCCGGTTTCGACCTTCTCGATCGACGTCGATACGGCCTCCTATGCCTATGTGCGGCGCGCGCTCACCGAAGGCTGGGTGCCGGAGCCCGATGCGGTGCGGCTCGAGGAGCTGATCAACTATTTCAACTACGACTATCTGGCGCCGACGGATGCTTCGACCCCGTTCAAGCCGACGGTATCGGTCTATCCGACGCCGTGGAACGGCAAGACGCAGATCGTCCAGATCGGCATCAAGGGCTATGTGCCTGTTGCAACCGAAGACAAGGCCTCGAACCTGGTGTTCCTGATCGACACGTCGGGGTCGATGGATGAGCCCGACAAGCTGCCGCTGCTGAAGCGGGCCTTCGCGTTGCTCGTCGACCAGCTCGGGGCCAACGACACCATCTCGATCGTTGCCTATGCCGGTTCGGCCGGGGTGGTGCTGGAGCCGACCAAGGCCACCGAGAAGGCCAAGATCATCGGGGCGCTGGAGAACCTGTCGGCCGGTGGCTCGACTGCCGGCGCCGAGGGCATCGAGCTCGCTTATCGGCTGGCCGAGCAGAATAAGGTCGCCAATGGCGTCAACCGGGTGATCCTCGCCACCGACGGCGATTTCAATGTCGGGATCGACGACCCGGAAGCGCTGAAGACCTATATCAAAGGCAAGCGCGACGGTGGGGTGTTCCTGTCGGTGCTCGGGTTCGGGCAGGGGAACCTGGGCGACGATACGATGCAGGCGCTGGCCCAGAACGGCAACGGCAATGCCAGCTACATCGACAGCTTCAAGGAAGCCCGGAAAGTGCTGGTCGAGGATGCCGGCGGCACGCTCGAAACCATCGCCAAGGACGTGAAGATCCAGGTCGAGTTCAACCCGGCGGTGGTCAGCGAGTACCGGCTGATCGGCTACGAGACCCGGGCGCTGAACCGTGAGGATTTCAACAACGACAAGGTCGATGCCGGCGAGATCGGAGCGGGCGCCACCGTCACCGCGCTCTACGAGATCACCCCGGTCGGCTCGGGCGCCGAACTGAACGATCCCCTGCGCTACAGCTCCGACGCGACGGCCGAAACGGCCGACAGCGGCGAGATCGGCTTCCTCAAGATGCGCTACAAGCTGCCCGACGAGGAGACCAGCAAGCTGATCGAACAGGCGATCGGCAAGGAGCAGGCGGTTGTGAGCCTGGCGCAGGCTTCCGATGACTCGCGCTTCGCCGCGGCCGTCGCCGCCTTCGGGCAGAAGCTCAAGGGCTCGAACTATGGCGAGATGAGCTGGGCCGACATCCGCGCACTGGCGCAAGGCGCCCGCGGCGCCGACGAGAACGGCTACCGCGCCGAGTTCATGCAGTTGATCGACATGGCGCGGTCGCTTGCACCGGACAGCGCGACGTCGCCCAGGCAATAGCGCCGCCCGCCCCCCACGGCGCTAGAGAGCGCGGCCCCGCTGCTGTCGGAGCCGCGCTCGACTGTTGGGGAGTGGGAACCGGCGGCCATCGCCTCCCCCCCTTTGAGGGGAGAGAACGAGGGAGGGGGTGGTTCTGTGATCACCGATGGAGCCCCACCCCCAACCCCCTCGCCTCAAGGGGGAGGGGAGCCGGCGCTCCCGCGCGCAGTTTTACAGCGGCTTCAACCCCGCTTCGATCTCGGCCCGGCGGCCCTCGAGGAACGGGGGAAGCGCCAGCCGCTGGCCGAGGGTCTCGAGCGGTTCGTCGGCGGTGAAGCCCGGGCCGTCGGTGGCGATCTCGAACAGGATGCCATTGGGCTCCCGGAAGTAGAGCGACTTGAAGTAGAAGCGCTCGACCTCGCCAGAAGAGCGGACGCCGAACTCAGCCGTGCGTTTCACCCACTCGTCGAATTCGCCCTTGTTGGGGGTGCGGAAAGCGACGTGGTGCACGCCGCCCGCGCCCTGGCGGGCCTGCGGCAGGTCGGGGTTCACCTCGACATGCAGTTCGGCGGCGGCGCCGCCTTCACCCATCTCGAAGACATGGATCTCGCCGTGCTTCTCGCGCGCTGGGTAGGAGCGGACTTCGCGCAGGTTCATCACCTTGCTCAGTACCGGCTCGGAACGACGCAGATCGGGAACGGCGAGGGTGATCGGCCCGAGGCCGATGATCTGGTGCTCGGCCGGGATCGGGCTTTCGGCCCAGGGATGGGCCGGCGCCGATTTCGGATCGGCGATCAGCCGGAAGCGCTGGCCCTCGAAATCCTCGAAGTCGAGCGACAGGTGCCCGGCGCGCTCCTTGATGTTGCCCGAGGCGATGTCCTTTTCCGCGAGGTGCTCCTTCCACCAGTTGAGGTCGGCCTCGGAATGGACGCGCAGCCCGGTGCGGGACACCTCGTGGTTGCCGCGCTTGTTCGGCGCCGCGGGCCAGTCGAAGAAGGTGAGGTCGGCGCCGGGCGAGGCGATCGCATCGCCATAGAACAGGTGATAGGCGCTGACATCGTCCTGGTTGACGGTCTTCTTGATCAGCCTGAGGCCCAGCGTGCGGGTGTAAAACTCGACGTTGCGCTGCGCCGCGGCAGTGATGGCGGTGAGGTGGTGGATACCTTTGAGTTCGAGGGTCATGTGGACCTCCTGATGAAAGCTCGTGCCAACCAGATAGGCGATCGGGACTGCGCCGGATAGCAGCCCACAGCCGACGCATTGTCCATCAATAATGAACGATGCCTTGCGTGATGTTTCATCCGCGCGCATCGGCGCATGTCTTTTTGAGTTGAACGGCCATAGCCCTCATGGGCACAGTCGATGCGAACATAAAGTGAACGAAATGACTCGACTGACTCTGCCACGCAAGCTCGCGATCCTCTCGGACGCGGCCAAATACGATGCTTCCTGTGCCTCGAGCGGTTCGGTGAAACGCTCGAGCCTCGCGACCGGCGGCATCGGTTCGACCGAGGGCAGCGGCATCTGCCATTCCTATGCGCCGGATGGACGCTGCATCTCGCTGCTCAAGCTGCTGCTGACCAATTTCTGCGTCTATGACTGCAGCTATTGCGTCAACCGCTCGTCCTCGAACGTGCCGCGCGCCCGTTTCTCGGTGGAGGAGGTAGTCGGGCTGACGCTGGATTTCTACAAGCGGAACTATATCGAAGGGCTGTTCCTCTCCTCGGGCATCATCCAGTCGCCCGACTACACCATGGAAGAGATGGTGCGGGTGGCGCGCACCCTGCGCGAGACGCACCGCTTCGGCGGCTATATTCACCTCAAGGTGATCCCCAACGCCTCTCCCGAGCTGCTGGCCGAAGCCGGCCGCCACGCCGACCGGTTGTCGACCAATATCGAGCTGCCGACCGACGTGAGCCTCGAAACGCTGGCGCCCGAGAAAAAGCCCAGCGCTATCCGCACGGCCATGGCGCATATCGAGGCAAAGCGCGAGGAGAGCCGGCCCGATGGCAAGATCGAGGGCAAGCGCAAGCCGACCAAGCTGGCGCCGGCCGGGCAGTCGACGCAGATGATCGTCGGTGCCGACCGGGCGACAGACGCCACTATCCTCGGCCGCAGCGCCGCGCTCTACTCGGGCTATGGGTTGAAGCGGGTCTATTACTCGGCTTTCTCACCGATCCCCGATGCGAGCTCGAAGCTGCCCTTGGCGCCGCCACCGCTCATGCGCGAGCACCGGCTGTACCAGGCCGATTGGCTGATCCGTTTCTATGGCTTCAATGTCGATGAAATCGTCTCGGGCGGCGCGGATGGGCTGCTCGATCTCAAGCTCGACCCCAAGCTGGCCTGGGCGCTGGCGCATCGCGGGCAGTTTCCGGTCGATGTGAACCGGGCGGCGCGGGAACTGCTGCTGCGCGTGCCCGGCCTCGGGGTGAGGGTGGTCGATCGCATCCTCAGCTCGCGCCGGCACCATCGGTTGACGCTCGCGGATCTGGCGCGCATGGCCGGCTCGATCGACAAGGTCAGGCCGTTCGTCGAGGCCGATGACTGGTCGCCAGGCGGGCTGACCGACGACGCGAAATTGAGGGGCAAGCTCACTCCGGCGCCGAAACAGCTGGAACTGTTCTGATGCGTGCGGTGCGGCTCGCAGCGCTCAACGATTTCGACGAGTGGCGGGCGGCCGCGCGGCGCCTGCTGCTCGATGCGGTGCCACCCGACGAAGTCGTATGGCTCGATCCCACCACGCCGCACGATCTGTTTGTCAGCGAGGCTGCCGTCGAGCAGGTGACCGAGCGCAGAGTCGGGGTGGTGCCGCAGCGCTTCATCGACTGGGCCGAGGCCGGCATCTGCCACAGCGACCCGGAGCGCTTCGCGCTGCTCTACCGGCTGCTGTGGCGGCTGCAGAAGGACCGGGGATTGATGGAGGCACGCTCCGACCCCGATGTCGGCCAGCTCGACCGGCGCGTTTCGGCGGTGCGGCGCGATGCCCATAAGCTCAAGGCCTTCGTGCGGTTCAGGTCGGTGGCCGATGCCTCCGGGCTCGAGCGCTTTGCGGCGTGGTTCGAGCCCGAGCACTATGTGCTGGAACGGGTGGCGCCATTCTTCGTGCGGCGCTTCACCGGCATGATGTGGGCCATCGTCACCCCCTATCGCTCGGCGTTCTGGGACGGCGAGAACCTCGAGTTCGGCCCGGGCGGGCACAAGGCCGACGTGCCGGCGGAAGATGCGATGGAGGATGCCTGGAAGAGCTACTTCGCGTCGATCTTCAATCCGGCGCGGCTCAAGGTCGCGATGATGAAATCGGAGATGCCGGTGAAATACTGGCGCAACCTCCCCGAGGCCGAACTCATTCCCTCCCTGATACGCGGCGCCAAGGCAGCGGAGGCGGAAATGATCGAGCGACAGGCCAGCATCCCACCATCAAGGCACATGCGGCGCGCCGAGCGGCAGGTCGATGAGGTGGTGCCCGAAGTCGAAATCACCTCGCTCAGCGCGGCACGCGACGCGATCGAGGGGTGCCGCCGCTGCCCATTGTACGAGATGGCGACGCAGGCGGTGTTCGGCGAGGGACCCGCCCATGCCGAGGTGATGTTCGTCGGCGAGCAGCCCGGCGACCAGGAGGACCTGGCGGGCAAGCCCTTCGTCGGGCCGGCCGGCAAGGTGTTCGATGCGGCAATGACCGAGGCGGGCATGGACCGCGATCGGGCCTATGTCACCAATGCGGTCAAACACTTCAAGTTCGTGCCGCGCGGCAAGAAGCGGCTGCACCAACGGCCCAATATGGGGGAGGTGAAGGCGTGCAGGTTCTGGCTCGATCTCGAGCGCGAGTTCGTCAAGCCCAAGCTGATCGTGGCGCTGGGCGCCACAGCGGTCGCCAGTCTTGCCGGCAGCGGCACGACGCTGAGTTCGGTGCGCGGGAAACTCACCGAGTTGACTGACGGCACCCGCATGTTCGCGACCGTGCACCCCTCATACCTGCTGCGAATGCCGGACCGGGCCGAGGCAGCACGTGAACGGGAGCGGTTCGTGGCCGATCTCAGGGAGATCGGGCGCCTGCTGGGGTGAGGAGTTCAGCCGGGCGGCAAAGCAGGCGCCAAGATATAGACAGTGCCGTTGTGCACTTCATGCGTGGAGAGCAGCGGCCGCGTCGCCTGGAGGGTGGCGATGGTCGCCTCGGCGTCGCTTCTCGGCTGCATCGCGAGATAGATGATGCGAGCTGAGGCAGGGGCCTTGGCCACCTGCGCAGGATCGAGATCAGCAACGAAGCAATCCCCGCGCGCCGGGACGTAGTAGTCGAGAACGACCTCGTCGACCGGCGAGGACATGGCCAAGCAATCCATAGGCTGAAGGTCTGAGCGAACTTGTGCCGAGATGGCCCGCCAGTCGCCGCGGGGGTCTGCGTCGGCAAAGAACAGCGTCGCGATCCCCATGGCGAGGGCGACCACGCCGGCTACAGCAACACCCCGAAGTGTCCGTGCCGGCATCAGTATGGCGAGAGCGAACAGGATCAGGAAGGCCGGCAGCGAGCCGATAAGATAACGGTCGAAGAACACCGGCTCGACCAGCAGCGAGGCGATGATGCCCAGGAGGCTGGGGAGTAGCGTCCAGCTCAGCAGCAGCGGCAGCCAGGGCCAGGCCGGTCCCGGTCCATGTCGGCGGCGGAGGAAAATCAGCCCCGGGATGGCCAGCACCAGCAGGATGAACATGGCGCTCGTGACCTTGCGCCACTGCAGCAGGATATAGTCGGGGGTAGGCTGGCCGATCCAGAACCCCTCCTTGGCTATGGTCTGCGCCCGACCGATGAGGATCAGCGCCCAGGGCACGAAGCTCAGCGCCACCAGCAGTTCGGCCAGGATCAGCTGCGGCAGTGCCTGCCACTCCCGGCGCAGGGCGATCGTACAGAGTGCGCCAAAGCCGATGCCGATCCAGGTCAGCGCGCCATAGGGATGCGCATAGATCAGCGGGATGCCGCTGAGGCCGAGCAGCAGGGCGCGCGCCGCGCGGGGCCGATCGAGAAAGTACACCATCGCCCAGGCATGCGCGGTCGCCGCGCAGCCGAGCAGCGCATACATCCGCGCCTCCTGGGAATACCAGACATGGTAGCCCGAAAGCGCCAGCAGGCCCGCCGCAATCAGGCCGGCGCCGCGACCACCGATGCGGCTGCCTAGGCCATAGAGCAGCGCGACATTGATCACCCCCAGCACCGCCGAGGGGAGCCGCAGCACCCATTCTGCGCCGCCGAACAGCTGCACGCAAACCCAGGCCAGCAGGTTGTAGAGCGGTGGGTAATTGTCGAGGGCGGTGCGGGAGATCACGTCGGCAAGCGAGCCGTTGACCTGCAGCCAGGTAGCTGCCTCGTCGCGCCACAGGCTTTGCTCACCGAGGCTCGGAAAGCGCAGCAGCCCGGCGACCACAACGATCACAGCCAGCAAGGCCAGCGCCACCGCCCGCGGGGGTTCGTAACGGATCTGGTTCACCAAGCCTCCGAGGGGGTCAATGGCAGACGGACGGCCATTCCCCGGCGGCCGCGTGAGGCCCACGGGTGGGCCTCAGGTGTGTCGACATCCCAGCCCTGCGAGCGCAGCTCTCCGGGCCTGATCTCCTAAAATCGCTCCACTGGAGCGATTTTGCCGGTTCGCGGCCGGAGGTCAGTCCTTGGCGCGTTCGACGTAGCTGCCGTCGGCGGTCATCACCACGACCTTGGTGCCAACGCCGATATGGGGCGGGACCATGGTCTTGACGCCGTTGTTGAGGGTCGCCGGCTTGAACGATGAGGAGGCGGTCTGACCCTTCACCACCGGCTCGGTTTCGACGATCTCGAGGGTGACGCGCTGCGGCAGTTCGATCGACAGCGCCACGCCCTCGAAGGTACGGATATAGACTTCCATGCCATCGGTGAGGTAGGCGGCCTGGTCGCTGACCACGTCTTCGGAGACGGCGATCTGCTCGTAGGTGGTGGGCTCCATGAAGTGGTAGCCCTCGCCGTCGTGGTAGAGGAACTGGTAGGCGCGCTCGTCGACGTCGGCCTTTTCGACCATCTCGACGGTGCGCCAGCTGGCGGCAACCTTCACACCGTCCGAGATGCGGCGCATATCGACCTTGGTCACCGAGTTGCCCTTGCCGGGATGGATATTCTCGGCGACCAGCACGATGTAGAGCTTGCCGTCGTCGTGTTCCACGACATTGCCCTTGCGCAGCGACGAGGCGATGACCTTGACCATTAGTTCTTCCTTGTTCAACGGTTGGCGAGGGCCTAGAGAGCGGCAGCAAAAGGCCGGGCCGAACGCGCTAATCTGATGTATCGGTGCCGCCGATACCCTAATTCCGCGAAAACCGCCAGTCCCGAGCCGAAAGACGTCGCCTTGCCCGCTTCCCCGCCAGTCCCGCCGGTTTCGCCATGGTGGACGCCCTCGGTGCATGCCGACCGGCGCCCGGCGCTCCTGGCGCGCAACCGGATCGAACTGGCGGTGCGCAATTACCTGGGCGCTCGGGATTTCCTCATGGTCGACCCACCGGGGCTGCAGCGCAGCCCGGGCAACGAAACGCACCTGCATGCCTTCGCCACCACGGCGATCGGCAATGACGGGGTGGGGGAGACGCTCTATCTCCACACTTCGCCGGAATTCTCGATGAAGAAGCTCCTGGCGGCGGGCGAGCGGCGGATTGCCAGCCTCGGCCATGTCTGGCGGAATCGGGAGCGGAGCGCGCTGCATCATCCCGAGTTCACCATGCTCGAGTGGTATCGGGCGGGCGAGCCGTATGATGCGGTGATCGCCGACTGCGTGGCGCTGTTGCGGCTCGCGGCCGAGACGGCGGGTGTCACGACGCTCAGGTTCCGCGGTCGGGAGTGCGATCCGTTCGCCGCGCCCGAGCGGCTGGGCGTGGTCGAAGCATTTCAGCGCTTTGCCGGGATCGACCTGTTGGCGACGATGGATGCCGCGGGCGAGACCGATGCCGAGGCATTGGCCGCCCAGATGCGAGCGGTTGGGCTCGAGGTTCCCCGGGACCATACCTGGTCCTACCTGTTCAGCCGCGTGCTGGTGGAAAAGGTCGAGCCGAATCTAGGGTTGGGGCGGGTGACGGTGCTCGATCGCTATCCGGCCGCCGAGGCGGCGCTGGCGCGGCGCACCGGGGACGACTTGCGCCTGGCCGAGCGGTTCGAGCTCTACGCCTGCGGAGTCGAGCTGGCGAACGGCTTCGGCGAGCTCACCGATGCGGCCGAGCAGCGCCGCCGTTTTGCCGCCGAGATGGATGAGAAGCAGCGGCTCTACGGCGAAACCTATCCGCTGGACGAGGAACTGCTGGCGGCCTTGCCGCTGATGGAGGACACCAGCGGCGTGGCGCTCGGTTTCGACCGGCTGGTGATGCTGGCGGTCGGGGCGCGGCGGATCGAAGACGTGCTGTGGGTGCCGGTGGTCGGAGGCGACAGATGAAACAGGATCGGGCGATCCGGACAGCGAAGGATCTGGTTGCGGCCGGGCTGCTTGAAGCAGACCACCTTGGCGATGCCGAAGCGGTGGCGAAGCACTACGCCATCGCGGTGACGCCGGCGATGGCAGGGCTCATCGACCGGGCCGACGCGAACGATCCGATCGCGCGGCAATTCGTCCCCGGTATCGCCGAGCTCAGCACCACGCCGGAGGAACGAGCCGATCCGATCGGTGACCTCTCCCACTCGCCCGTCGAAGGGATCGTGCATCGCTATCCCGACCGGGTGCTGCTGAAGGCCGTGCATGTGTGCCCGGTCTATTGCCGGTTCTGCTTCCGGCGCGAGATGGTAGGGCCGGAAGGCCTGGGAACGCTGTCGCCAGACGCGATGGATGCCGCAGTCGGCTATATCGCCGCTCATCCCGAGATCTGGGAGGTGATCCTCACCGGCGGCGACCCGCTGGTGCTGTCGGCGCGCCGGCTCGAGGAGATGATGGTCCGGCTGAGGGACATCGCGCATGTGAAGATCGTGCGCTTCCACAGCCGGGTGCCGGTGGTGGAGCCCGAGCGGGTGGACGACAAACTGATCGCCGCGCTCAAGGCGAGCGGCAAGACCACCTATGTGGCGCTGCATGCCAACCACCCGCGCGAGCTGACCCCGGCAGCGCGCGCGGCGGCGGGGCGGCTGGTGGATGCCGGCGTGGTGATGCTCAGCCAGTCGGTGCTGCTGCGCGGCATCAACGACGACCCGGACGTTCTGGCCGAACTGATGCGCGGCTTCGTCGAGATGCGGGTCAAGCCCTATTACCTGCACCACCCGGACCTGGCGCCGGGCACGGCGCATTTCCGGCTGTCGATCGCCGAGGGACAGGCGCTGGTGCGCGGCCTGCGCGGCCGCGTATCGGGCCTCTGCCAGCCGACCTATGTGCTCGACATCCCCGGCGGCTACGGCAAGACGCCGATCGCGGCGAGCACTGTCGAGGCGACCGGCAAGGGCGAATATGCCGTGTCGGACTGGCAGGGCAGGGTGCACCAGTATCCGCCGGCGGGCAGCTACTAGCGGGACGCACGCCCTCGTTTGGTCTCTGCCAAAAAAACTTCCTCCCGCCTGTCGAATCCCGCTCTCGCGGTTCGATTAGCTTGCGAAGGGCAGGACGGAGCGCTTGCCCACACAACGCGTGGAGCTTGCCATGATCCCGACCATCACCGCCTTCGCAGATTCGCCCGACCAGGGCGCCGGTCAGGCCCGCGACATGCGGGTGCGCTGGGCCCTCGAAGAAGTCGGCCAGCCCTATGATGTGCGGCTGGTGTCGTTTGCCGAGATGAAGCAGCCCAAACACCTGGCGCTGCATCCCTTCGGGCAGATCCCGACCTATGAGGAGGGCGATCTCGGCCTGTTCGAGTCCGGGTCTATCGTGCTGCATATCGCCCAGCAGCACCCGGGCCTGCTGCCCGAGGACAGAGCTGCGCGCGCCCGCGCCATCACCTGGATGTTCGCCGCGCTCAGCACCATCGAGCCCCCGATCCTCGATCGGGAGGCGGCCGAGTTTTTCGAGAACGACAAGCCCTGGTATGCGGAACGGATGGAAGGGGTCGAAGGGCGCATCCGCACCCGCCTGGCTGCCCTCGCCGGCCGGCTCGGCGATGCCGATTGGCTGGATGGCGCGTTCAGCGCCGGCGACCTGGTGCTGGTGGGCGTGCTGCGCCGGCTGAAGGGCTCGGCGCTGCTGGCGGCGCATCCGAATCTCATCGCCTATGTGGCCCGGGCCGAGGCGCGGCCGGCGTTCCGGCGGGCGTTCGCAGCCCAACTGGCCGTGTTCACCGACGCTCATGCAACGGCCTGAGCATTGCTTAAGGGCTGGGTAACCTGATCCCCACACCATGGCGGCAGCGTCGCTCGACCTGCGTCGCTGCCGGTCGACATCGGGGCGCTGCGGCGCTCCGATGCGTGTTTCAGGGGATCTGTATGCTCAAGGTGTTTTCGGCATTGTGCGTGGCGCTGCTGGCGACGGCGGCCAGCGCCGAGGAATGGATATATGAGGACGCCAGCGTGCCGATCGCCTATTTCGACAACGGCGATGCGCAGTTCCAGTTCGCTTGCCGCGGCGGCGACTTGGCGATGGGCTTCTGGGTGCGCGCACCGCACCGGCAGGTGGCCGGGGCGAGTGCAATGAACCTGGCGATCACGCCCGATGCGGCGGAAGGCTCGGCGGTCTCGGCGGCCCGCGGCAGCAGTTTCGCTCAGGATATTCCGCTGATCCACAGCGATGGCAGCTCGATGATCGTGCGCGGCCCGGTGGCTCGCCAGTGGGCCCGCATCGCCCAGCAGGCTCAGAAGGTGATCCGGGTCGCCTATGTCCGCCCAAAGTCGGGCGGGGGGCTCGAGGTGTTCGACAGCCATATTTTCGGCGCGAAGGGATCGTCGGCGGCGATCAAGCAACTGCTCGAGCGCTGCCGCTAGGCGCCAGTCGGTGCGTGTGGCTCCCCCCACCCAGCTGCGCTAAGGCTTCGCCTAGCTGCGCTACCCTCCCCACAAGGGGGAGGGAGACGGAGGGAAACCGACGCTGCAATCGGTCTCCCTCCCCTTGATGGGGAGGGTCGCGCAGCTTGCCCGCTCCAGCGGGCTTAGCGAAGCTGGGTGGGGTGGGGCAGCACGCCCGGTGTCGGCTCTGCAGATGGACGGTGTGTGTAGAGCACGGGCCGGCCACCTGCTCCCCGCTTATCACGCCGCGGCGCGCACCGCCTCGACCGTGCCGTCGACGATGACGTGCGGCAGGCCGCGCGAGCAGGTCTCGATGCGAGCGTCGACGCGATAAACATCGCGCAGCAGCTCGACGGTGATCACGTCGCTGGATTTGCCGCAGGCGGTCATCCGGCCGTTGACGATTACCATGGTCTGGTCGGCAAAGCGCAGCGCCTGGTTGAGATCGTGCAGCGCGATGAGGACGATCATGCCGCGGGCGCGCGCCGTCTGCTGCATGAAGCCGAGCACTTCCACCTGCCGATGCAGGTCGAGGGCCGAGGTCGGCTCATCCATCAGCAGGATTTCCGGTTCGCGCACCAGCGACTGGGCGATGCTCACCAGCTGGCGCTGGCCGCCGCTCAGCTCGCCCAGGTTGCGGAAGGCAATCGGCCGGATGCCGAGCGCGGCGATCACGGCATCGATGGCCTTGAGGTCGCCATCCTCGACGCCCCAGCCGGAGCCCTGCTTGCGAGCAAGCAGGATCGACTCGTAGACCGTGAGCACGGCGTTGGCCGAAGTGTCCTGCGGCATGTAGCTCAGCGCCCGACCGGCGTGCTTCGCATCGGCCACCGCGACCGTGCCGGCACCCTGGATCAGGCCGGCGATGCGCTTGAACAGCGTCGACTTGCCGGCAGCGTTGGGGCCGATGACGGCGACGATCTCGCCGGCGGCGAAGGCGGGAGTGGTGACGCCGCTGACCACGGTCTTGCGGCCATAGCCCGCCGCCACCTCATCGAGCTTCAGGCTTACCATGATTTCCTCATGTTGCTGACGATGAGCGAGAAGAAGAACGGCACACCGACCAGCGCGGTGATGATGCCTATCGGGAACACCACGCCCGGGACGATCGACTTCGAGACGATCGAGGTGACCGACAGCAGCAGCGCGCCGCACAGGACCGAACCGGGGAGGAAGAAGCGCTGGTCTTCGCCCAGGATCATGCGCGCGATGTGAGGGCCGACCAGCCCGACAAAGCCGATGGTGCCGACGAAGCTGACCGGGATCGAGGCGAGCAGCGCAACGATCAGCATGGTTTCGAGCCGCACATAGCGGACGTTGACGCCGAAGCTCGCGGCCTTGTCTTCGCCGAGCCGCAGCGCGGTCAGGGCCCAGGCATGGCGGGCGAACAGCGGCAGGGCCAGGACGAGCACCAGCGCGGTGATGCCGACCTTCTCCCAGGTCGCCTTGGTGAGGCTGCCCATGGTCCAGAACACCACGGTGGCCAGCGCCTGTTCGGAAGCGAGGTACTGGAGGAATGCAAGCAGGGCGTTGAAGGTGAAGACCAGTGCGATGCCGAGCAGTACTACCGTCTGTACGGTGACGCCGCGGGCCTGCGAGATAAAGTGGATGAACATCGTCGCGACCAGCGCCATCAGGAAGGCGTTGACCGGCACGGCGTAGCCGGCAGGCACCGGCAGGAACGGCACGCCGATGACGATGGCCAGCGCGGCACCGAAACTGGCGGCGGCGGAAATGCCGAGCGTGAACGGGCTCGCCAGCGGATTGGCGAGGATGGTCTGCATCTGTGCGCCGGCGGCCGAAAGCGCGGCGCCGACGACGATCGCCATGACCGCGACGGGCATGCGGATATCCCAGACCACGACACGAATCTGGTCGGGCGCCGAGGCCGGGTTGAGGATGGCGCCGACGACCTCGAGGATGTCGTACCTGGCCGGGCCCCAGGCGACATCGACCGCGAAACTGAGCGCGAGCGCCATGGTCAGGCCGGCGAGGATCAGGATGCGCTTATAGGCAAGGGCACGGTATTGACCGTGCCCTGCCAGTTCCGCGCCTTGTGCGACAACGGTGCTCATCAGTCGTTCAACGACACCCAGTAGCCGGGCTTGTAGGCAATCGGCAGGAAGCGCTCGTGCAGCTCCCTGAAGGTCGCCTCGGGATCGAGATCGGCGAACAGGTCGGGGTGCAGCCACTTGGCAATCTGCTGGATGGCCACGAACTGGAACGGGTTGGTGTAGAACTGGTGCCAGATGGCGTGGACGTTGCCCGTCTCCTTGGCCTTGACCCCGGTGAAGGCCGGCCGGTCCATCAGCGCGGCGAGCTTCACCTTGGCGGCGCTCAGGTCGGCACCGGCGCCGACGCCCACCCAGATGCCATCGGGCTTGGCGCTCTGGCTCCAGTTCGAACCGGTGGAGATGTAGACGTCGGGGTTGGCGGCGATGATCTGCTCGCCGCTCACCATGCCCTGGGCGCCCGGCAGGATGTCGGTGCCGAGGTTGTGGCCACCGGCGAGCTTGACCATGCGGCCGAAATTCTCGTCGCCGAAGCTGGCGCAGCATTCATCGAAAAAGCCCGGCGCTCGCTCGAGGAAGACCAGCGGTTCGGTCGGCTTTTTGGCCTCGATCACGTCGGTGACGCGCTTGATCTGGGCCGTCCGGAAGGCGTTGAACTCGGCGGCGCGCTGCTCCTTGCCGAACAACTGGCCGAGGATGGTCATGCTGGCCTCGGTGTTCTTGAATGCCTCGAGGCGGAAATCGATGAACACCACCTTCACCCCGATCGAGTCGAGCGTGTCGAAGAGCTTCGACTCCTCGGCAGGGGTCCTGGATTCGAGCGGCAGCAGCAGGACGTCGGGCTTGAGGCTGACAGCAAGCTCGGTCTGGAAGGTGCCGTCGGTCAGGTTGCCGAAGACCGGAATGTCGGACATTGCCGGGAACTTGGCCAGGTACTCGTTCCAGGTGTCGAGGTCGGCGGTGCGCACGTCGTCGCGCCAGCCCACCACCCGCTTGAACGGGTCCTCGGTGTCGAGCACCGAGACGAAATAGATCTGGCGGCCTTCGCCCAGGATGACGCGCTCGACCGGTTTTTCGAAGCTGACCTCGCGGCCGGCCACATCGGTGACGGTGAAGGCCTGGGCCTCGGCGACGGCGGTGCCGACCAGCGCCGAAAGCGTCGCGATGGCGACAGCGAAGAAAGTTCTGCGAAGCATATTGCATCTCGCTCGTTGGGGTGCGAGATCAGCCGGTATAAAACATGATATCGCAAATCAAGTTTTATCTTCTAGAGCGATTCCAAACTGGCAGCCTCCCCTTCGGGGAGCGATATGAGGACGGGCATGACGGCAGGCAGCAACTACTCGGTGCGCGACGAGATCCGCGACTACTGGTCGATGCGGGCCGAGACCTTTGACCTCAGCCCCGGCCACGAGATCTTCTCCGAGACCGAGCGCAGCGCCTGGCACCGGCTGATCCGCAAGCACCTCGGCGTGGGCGAGGGCCGGCGGGCGCTCGACCTCGCCTGCGGCACCGGCGTGGTGTCGCACCTGATGCATGACCTCGGCTACGAGGTCACCGGCCTCGACTGGTCCGAGGCGATGCTCGACAAGGCACGGGCGAAATCCAAGTCACGCGGCTCGTCAATCCGTTTCCTGATGCGCGATGCCGAGGCGACGGGCGAAGACGAAGCCAGCTACGATGTGATCGTCACCCGGCACCTGGTGTGGACGCTGGTCGATCCGGCCGCAGCTTTCGCGCACTGGTTCTCGCTGCTGAAGCCGGGCGGCCGGCTGCTGATCGTCGACGGCGACTTTGTCACGCAGACCTGGTTCCGCAAGCTCCGCCGCTGGCTGGAGAGCGCGGTGAGCCGCTTCCGCCCGGCCGGGCCCGACCCGCGCGGCGACTTCCGCGCGCAGTACCAATCGATCATGGCGCAGATCTATTTCCGTGAGGGGGCACGGGCGCCCGAAGTGGTGCGGCTGCTCGAGCACGCCGGCTTCCGCCCGGTGATCGTCGACACCTCTCTGGGGGAGATCCATCGGGCGCAGGGCCGCAACATGCCGATCGCGCAGTTTCTCGACCGGGCGACGCAGCATCGCTACGCCATCTGCGCGGCGCGGCCGGAATAGCTGGCGCCGCGGCACGGCGGGCCATAGTGTCCGCCCGATAGTTTCGACAGGCAGCCCCATGACCACCGCACCGACCTGGCCGTTCCCATGGCCTGAAGAGCAGATCGCGCACTATACCGCCTACCGGTCCGCCGGCCCCCTCGCCGTCGATGGTCGGCTCGATGCGCCGAGCTGGAAACTGGCGCCGCGCTCGCCGCGCTTCGTCGATCTGATCAGCGGCCAGCCGACGGTGCATGACACCCGCGCCGCGGTGTTGTGGGACGACACGCACCTCTATGTCGGGTTCTGGGTGGAGGAGCCGTTCGTCGAGGCCCGGCTCACCGAACGCGACGCGCTGATCTGGAGCGAGAACGACATCGAGGTGTTCGTCGCCGGCGCCGACGCCTATTACGAGCTCGAACTCAATGCGCTGGGGACGATCTACGAGGCGTTCTTCGTCTGGGACGATGCCTATGAGCGGCGCGGCTTCGGCACGGCGGCGGAGTTTTCACGCACCGCACCGGGAGCGAAACCGTGGAACGGCGTCGGGTTCGACAAGCATCCCAGGGGGACGCGGCTGGGGCTGTTCAACTGGGATATGCCGGGGCTCAGAGCGGCTGCCGCCGTCGACGGCACGCTCAACGACAATGCCGACCGCGATCGCGGCTGGACGGCGGAGATCGCCATCCCATGGGCCAGCATGGGGTGGCTCGCCACCGATGGCCGCGCCTTGCCGCCGCGCGACGGCGACACCTGGCGGATGGATTTCTCCCGCTTCAACACCTATCGCGCGGCAAAGCCGGCCGAGGATTCCGGCGGCTGGGCGCTCAGCGCGCACGGGGTGTGGGATTCGCATGTGCCCGAGCTGTTCCCGTACGTGCATTTTTCGACGAAGGTGGTGGGGAGCGAGTAACCGGCCGCGCCACAACGCCCCCTCGCCCCTCCGGGGAGAGGGCTGGGGTGAGGGGCGCCAAGTGCGCTGGCAGCAGTGTCAGGACGGGCTGGCAAGCCGCCCTACCGGTATGCTTGGCTACCCCTCACCCTGACCCTTGCATGTTGATTGCAGCCGACTCTGTACAGAGTAGGCGGTCCCGGTCGGTGGCGACCGGCCGGGACCGGATGGACGGGACCGTCTGACCCTTGGTTTGAGCCGCGGGAGAGCTTGGTCCGTTTGTCCGTGTCGCTGGTCCTGAACAGATGATGGGGAGCAAGTCCCGCATGCAAGGCAAGGTTGAGTCCACAATCAGCGCGCTGGCAGTTTATGCCGGGATCGACGTGAGTAAAGACTGGCTGGATGTCTATCTGCATCCTGGCGGTCAGAGTTGGCGGGTGGCCAACACCCCGCTCGGGTTACGCCGACTGCGGCGGCACTTGGACGAGCTGGGGCTGCAGCTTGAGCGCGTGGTTCTGGAAGCCACCGGCAAGTATCACCGGCTGGCGTTCCGGACACTGAGTGCCTGGGGGCTATGGGGTGGTGGTGATCAACCCGCTGCGGGCACGGCTGTTCGCCGAGGCGTGTGGGGTCTTGGCCAAGACCGATCGGATCGATGCGCGACTGTTGGCAGTCATGGGCCACAGCCTTGCTCCTCAGCCCAACCAGCCGGTGCCCCAGCAGCTCGAGCAGTTGCAGGAACTGGTGAATGCTTACACTGCCGCCCGCACCGAGGCGATCGCACTGGGCAACCGGCTGGAGCAGGCCACGGTGTCGTTCCTCAAGACCGAACTGAGGGGCCGCCTGACCAGCCTCAAGGGCCATGTGCAGCGCCTCGAGGCCAAGATCGAGCAACTGATCAAGGCCGATCCCGGGCTGGCCGGCCGTTATGCCATCCTGCTGTCCATCCCCGGCATCGGCGCCATCACTGCTGCCGCGCTGCTGGCCGGACTGAGCGAACTGGGCCGGTGTTCGGCCAAGGCCGCTGCCCTGCTTGCTGGCTTGGCACCCATTGCCGACGATAGCGGTCGCAGGCTGGGGCAACGCCACATCCGCGGTGGTCGAATGCAGGTACGCAACGCCCTCTACATGGCCGCCCTCAGCGCCGCCCGTTACAATCCAGATCTCAAGGCCGTCTACCAGCGCCTGCGCAACGCCGGCAAACCGCCCAAGGTCGCCCTCACAGCGGTGATGCGAAAGCTTGTCGTGCTCGCAAACACCCTGCTCACCCAGAACCGTCGCTGGGAGCCCAACCAACCCGAAACTGCTTGACCGCAAACACAGATGCTCTCCCCAGAGGGGCGAGGGGACGCGAGACCAGCCGCTGCGACTCACCGCCCGACGGCTCGCCTCAATTCCCCCAATACTCCGCATCGAGCAGCTTGCCGTGGGCCCAGGCTTCGATCAGGGCGCCGGCGATGGCGCCGGGGCGCGGGCGGTTGATGTCGGGATGGGTGCCGGCGAGGATCGCCAGCACTTCGGCGCGCGTCACCCAGCGGGCATCGGACAGTTCGATCGGATCGACGGTGATCGCCTCGCTCAGCGCATCGCCCTGGCAGCCGAACATCAGCGACATCGGGAACGGCCAGGGCTGGGAGGAGACGTAACGCACCGGGCCGACCTTGATGGCGCTTTCTTCGAGTGTTTCGCGGCGCACCGCCGCCTCGATGGTCTCGCCCGGCTCGACGAAGCCGGCGAGCAGCGAATACATGCGTTCGGGCCAGCTGGGGCTGCGGCCGAGCAGCAGCACGTCGCCGCGGGTGATGGCCATGATCACCACCGGGTCGGTGCGGGGAAAATGCTGGGTGCCACATTGCGGACATTTGCGCACCCAGCCGCTGCTCTCGACGGCGCTCGGGGCGCCGCAATTGGCGCAGAAGCGGTGGCTCGAATGCCAGCTGATCAGCGCCCGCCCGGTGGCGACGGTCTCGCCGTCGAGCCGGGTGAGCGTCGGCATCAGGCCGCGGATTTCCATGAACTTGAGCTCGGGAAAACCGGGATGGATCTGCTGGGTCTGGTCGATGAACTGGCCGATGGTGGTGGCGTCCTCGGGCGGCGACCACAGCGGCAGGTCGGCGGCGAAGCGCGGGCCGTCAGGCGTCAGCCCGACAAACAGCGGCGCCTCGCGGCTATCGGAGAGGGCAGGGTGATCGAGCGGCACGGCCGCCGGCCGCGCCTCGGCATCGGCGAGCAGCTTGCCGCGCCAGAACACCAGCGTCCTGGCGCGCGGATCGTTGCGGACGTCATCGGTGGTGCGCAGATGCGCGACGCGGTCGAGCTCACCCGGCTTGAATGCAAACGCGTAGTCCACGGCTACCCCTCCAGATTGGTCGGGGAGGTGTAGGGGGATGCGAGGCGGGCTGCAAGCGGGGGGTGGCCGCCTCTAGCTTCCAGATGGAGCGGGCGGCTCCGTCCCTTCTCCCCTAAGGGGAGAAGGTGGCGCGAAGCGCCGGTTGAGGGGTGAAGCAGTGCCACGTGCTGGGCGAGCCAGCGTGCTGAGAGGCTGAACCCCTCACCCGAGCTCCGCTAACTCGCTGACGCTCGCAAGCTGCGCTTCCCCTCTCCCCTCAGGGGCGAGGGGAAGGCTGCGGCGATTGGAGTGAGCGGCACCCCTTCATCCGTTCCACTTCATCCCCATGTACACACCGCCGACCTCCAGCTCCTCGAGCATCTGGGCGAGATGCTTGTACTTGGTGGACTCGCGTTTCACCTTGTTGATCCAGAGCAGGTAGTCGTTGCGCTGGTAGGGCGGACGAGCGTCGTAAGCAGCGCGAAGGCCCGAGCGCTCCAGTGCTTCGCGCACGAAGTCGGGCATCTCCTCGCGCTTGCGCAGCGGCCTGAGCGCCGGGCTCATGCCAGCACCGCCTGGGCTTCGATCTCGAGCAGGTAGTCGGGGTTGGCGAGGCCGGCGACGCGCAGCACGGTGACCGTGGGTGGGTTGCTGCGCGCGCCCCACAAACTCATCCAGGCGCCAAAGGCGGCGCGGAGATCAGCGCTATGGTCGATGACGACAGTCACTTTGACGAGATCCTCCAGTGTGGCTCCGGCGGCGTCGAGCACCGCCTCGAGGTTACGAAGCGCCTGCCGCGCCTGACCGACGATATCGCCCTTGCCGACCACCTGGCCATGCCGATCGACGGCGTTCTGCCCGCCGATCAGCAGCACGCGCGCACCCGCGGGCACGATAATGGCCTGGGTGAAGGCCGGGCTGGCATGAAGGCTCTGAGGGTTGAGGTGCTCGATGGGCATGGACGGCTCCTTGCTGCGTCCAGTCCATCCTGAAGGCCGCCCGCTGACACGGTGCGTCAGCAGGGTTTGCGGTATTCTATTACCGGCTCAGATAGGTCGAGGCTGTAGAGTCGCCTGCCCGGACGACCCTACAGCCCCCTGATCCGCGATTGCCACCGGCGGATCATTTCCTCTGCAGCGGCTTCGGCGCCCTGCATGTTTGCGCTCTGATAGACATCGACCGTAACGCCGCGGTGCGACAGCTGGTCGACGGCCTCGGCGAGAATGGCGTTGAGGATGAATACCCCGGAAATGGTCGAGGTGGGGCCCATGCGCAGGCCTTCGCCGACGCTGAGCGCGGCATCGCCATATTCGCCGCCATTGTCGAGCACCAGGTCGGTCACCTGATAGAGCAGCTTGCCCGAGTGGTGGCGCGAGGTGATGGCGCGGGCATGCCGCAGCGAGGTGATGGCGATGGTGGTGGCGCCGCGCGCCTTGCACGCCAGCGCCATTTCGATCGGGTAGGCGTTGCGCCCCGAGTTGGAGGCGATGAACACCACGTCGCCCGGCTCGACCGGGTAGTCGGCGAGGGCGCGGGCGGCACGGCCCTCCTCGCGTTCGAGCAGGGTGGAGCGCTCGGCGCCAAGGTGCAGCATCAGGTCGGGGTCGAGGATCGCCTGCGCAGCGGCGATGCCGCCGGCGCGGTAGAAGGCCTCTTCGGCGACGAGGTGCGAGTGGCCGGAGCCGGCGACATAGACGAGATGATCGGCGCCCAATGCCGTCGCCACCGCGTCGCGCGCGGCATCGAAGGCTGCCGGCTGCTCGGTGAGCACCCGGTCGAGGATGGAAGCCACCTGGTCGCGGTAGCGCTGACGCGGGATGGTCATTCTAGCCCCTGATCTCGCCGACATACTTGTAACGGTCGCCGCGGTACCAGCTGATGGCGTCTTCGACGACGGTGCCGTTGGCGCCATAGCCCAACTGGGTGATTTCCAGCACCGCGGCGCCGGGGCGAATGCCCAGGTGGGTGGCAAGCTCGGCGTCCGCCTCGGTCGCCTGCAGGCTCTGCAGCACGCGCTGCGGCCGGGCGTTGCGCGCATCCATCCGATCGTAGAGCGAACCGCTGCCGTCATAATCGGCGCCGACCGCCTCGACCGGCATGACGGCGCGCTCATAAGCGATCGGCTCGCCACCGGCGAGGCGCAGGCGCACCAGGGTCAGGATGGGAGAGCCGAGCGGCAGGCCCGTACGGAACGCCGCGTCGGCGCCGACCCGCCCGAGTGAGCATTCGAGCACCCGCGAGCCGGGCTCCAGTCCGCGCAGGCGCATGTCCTCCGAGAAGCCCGAGAGCCGCGACAGCGCCTTGGGGATGCGGCCGACCACCACCGTGCCGGCTCCTGGTCGGGTTGCGACGATGCCGAGTTGGGCCAGTTCCTTCAGCCCCTGGCGCAGCGTCGAACGCGACACGTTCAGCGCCTCGGCCATTTCGCGCTCGGAGGGCAGCGAGCCGCCGGCGGCGATGCCGCCGGAATCGAGCACCGCGGTCAACGCATGGCGCAGCCGTTCGCCCAGGGGGCCATGCTGCGCCTCCATCCGTTCGCGTACCGCTGCGTAGAAGTCCAAGGCTCCTCCGACCACTGGTTGATATCTGCTCTCTGGCAACTGGTATGATTTTGGACTGGAATTTGCAAGCACATTGCTGGGCCAACTGCAGGTATCTTGGGTGCTGGACAAACTGGTTTAAACCAATAACATACCAGTTGGCAGGGGAGATTGCTGCCGAGGGATTTGGGGCAAATAGGGTAAGAGCATGGCCAAGAGATTCACGCTGGCGACCAGAACGCTGACGGCGGCAACCGCATTGTTGCTGCTGAGCACGGCGGCGATGGCTGCGACCGAAGTGCGGTTCACGCATTCCATCACCGGCGGCTCGAGCCGGGCGGCGCTCGACGCGATCATCGCCGATTTCGAGGCGGCCAACCCCGACATCAAGATCAAGCAGATCGTCTTCGACGACGATCAATATTCCAACCAGGGCCTGATCACTCAACTCAAGAGCAACGAGGTTCCGGACATCTTCTTCGAATGGGCCGGCTATCCGGTGCAGCGCGACGTGGCGGCCGGCTACGCCTATGACCTGAGCGAAGCGATGGCGGCGGATGGCTGGAAGGACAGCTTCTCACCGGCGGTGTGGACCGATGGCGCCGGTACGATGGTCGATGGCAAGCCGTATCTGGTGCCGCTGTCGCTCGATCTGACCAACACCATCTGGTACAATAAGAAGATCTTCGCCGAGCACAGCCTGACGCCGCCCAAGAGCTGGGACGAGTTCGTCGCGCTCAACAAGACGCTGGCCGATGCGGGCGAGACGCCGATCGTCGAGGGCAATAACGAGTTCTGGCCGCTGGGCAACTGGGCCGGCCATATCGCCGCCATGGTGGTGCCGCCGGAGGAGTATGTCGCGGCGTTCAAGCAGGAAGCCAAGTTCGACACGCCGGCCTTCGAGAAGGCGCTGAACCTGCTGGTCGACCTGCATAATGTGGGCGCCTTCAACAAGGACATGCAGGCGCTCGGCGCCGATCCGGCCATGGCGACCTTCTTCCAGGAAGGCGCGGTGATGCACCCGATCGGATCCTGGCTGGTCTCGGAAACCGGCAACCTCGCTGACGAGGGTTTCGAATACGGCCAGTTCAACACGCCGGTGATCGACCCCGCGCACCCGCTCGCCAACAGTGTGATCGGCACCATCACCGGGCTGGTGGTGCACAAGGATGCGCCGCATGCGGCCGAGGCGATCACCTTCCTCAAGTTCCTCACCTCGGAGCAGAGCCAGATCAGGTGGGCCGAGAGCGGCCAGATGAGCCCGGTGCAGGGGGTGAGCGACAAGGCCAAGCTCGACGAGCAGACCCAGGCGATGCTGGCGCTGATGAGCAACGCCTCGGCCATCGTGCCGCCGCCGGACAACAAGTACCCGGTGCCGGTCGCCGAGGCCTTTTACCAGGCCGCCGCCTTTGCGGCCTCGGGTGAAAAGAGCGCCAAGGACTCGCTGGTCTGGCTGGACGAAACGCTCGCCGCCATGGGCAAGCAGTAAGCCGGCGCCCGCAGTTGCAAGACCGTTCGGCCCCCATCAGCACCGGCGCCGCGAACCTGTTGTTCGCGGCGCCGGCGATGCTGCTCTTTGCGACCTTCGTGCTGCTGCCGCTGGGCGCCTCGGTCTACTACGCCTTCACCTTCTGGGATGGGTTCAGCGCACCGCGCTGGGCGGGTATCGCCAATTTCGTCCGGGCGCTGACCGACACGACGTTCCTGATGTCGTTCGTGCATGTGGTGCTCTACATCGCCGCGACGCTGCTGTTCGAAGTGACCTTCGGGCTGGTGATGGCGGTGCTGCTCAACTCGGATCGGCGCGGCTTCTCGCTGATGCGCGGCATGTTCTTTGCGCCGGTGGTGCTGTCGATGTCGGCGGCGGGCGTGTTGTGGAAGTTCGTGCTCGACTACCGTACCGGGTTGCTCAACTCGACGTTGCGCTCGATGGGCCTGGCCGACTGGGCGCAGCCCTGGCTGGCGCAGCCGGAAACGGCGCTGCTCTTCATCTGCATCGTTTCAGGCTGGAAGTACGCCGGCTTCTACATGGTGATCTTCTTTGCGGCGCTGAGGCGCATTCCGCGCAACCTCTATGAAGCGGCGCGGCTCGACGGCGCCAACGGGGTGCAGCAGTTCACCGCCATCACCCTGCCAATGCTGAAGCAGAACGTCATCGTCTGCATCCTCCTCGCGGTGACCGGCGGCTTTGCCGGGTTCGACCTGTTCTTCACCATGACCAACGGGCAGCCGTTCGGCGCGACGGAAGTGCCGGCCACCTGGATCATCAAGCAGGCCTTCGACCAGAACCAGATCGGCTATGGCGTGGCGCTGACGGTGGTGTTGACCCTGGTGGTGTCGCTGATTTCGATCGGCTACCTCAAGATTTCGGAGCGCGGCAATGTCACGCGCTACTGAACGGCGACGCAGCACCGCCGAATGGCTGCAGTTCGGGGCGGCCGGCGTCATCGTGCTGGTGACGTTCTATCCGGCGATCTGGATGGTCTACTCGTCGTTCAAGTCGAACCGCGAGATCTTCCGTTCGCCCTTCGCGCTGCCGGCGCAGTGGCGTTGGGAGAACCTGCTCGAGGCCTGGCAGGTCGGCGGGCTCGGTACGCTCTACTTCAATTCGGTGTTCGTCACGCTGGTGGCGGTCAGCATGTGCGTGCTGTTCGCCACCGCCGCGGCCTTCGCCTTCACCCGGCTGGAGTTTCCGGGGCGGAAGCTGATGTACCGGATCCTGCTGATCGGGCTGCTGCTGCCGCCGCCGTCGGTCGCCATCGCCCTGTTCACCCAGTTGCGCGACATGCACCTCTTGAACACCCCGTGGGCGCTGATCCTGCCCGGCGCGGCCTGGCAGCTGGCGTTCACGGTGTTTCTGATGCGGGCCTATTTCATCTCGATCCGTCCCGACATGGAAGAAGCGGCGCGGCTCGACGGCGCCAATACCTGGGAAATCTTCTGGCACGTGTCGGTGCCGATGGTGTGGCCGGCCATGCTGACCATGGTGGTGCTCAACACCATCAGCGTGTGGAACGAGCTCCTGTTCGCCCTGCTGTTCATCACCGACGATGCGCAGCGCACCCTGCCGGTCGGGCTGGTGCGGTTCTCGGGCTACCACAGCACCGACTATTCGCTGGTGTTCGGCGCCCTGACCATCACCACGGTGCCGATCCTGATCCTCTATTTCATCCTGCAACGCCACGTGATCGCCGGCCTGACTGCAACAGCAATGGACTGAACCGATGGGCACTGTTCACGAATTCCCCAAGGTCATCGCATCCCCGCCGGGGCTTTCCGGCTGGTCGCTGGATGTGCTGCTCGATCAGCCGGATCGAGGCGGGACAGGCGCCACGCGGGGGCAGCCGACCTTCTTCAGCGGGGTGATCGAGGGCTTCTACGGCCGGGCCTGGAGCCAGCCACAGCGGATCGAAATGCTCGACTGGATCGCCAATGCCGGCATGAACTGCTTCGTCTACGGGCCCAAGGACGACATCAAGATCCGGGCGCGCTGGCGCGAACTCTACAACGCGGCGGAGGCCGCAGCCCTCCAGGAGCTGGTCGACGCGGCACGCGCGCGGAAGCTCATGTTCATGGTGGCGATCGCCCCGTGTCTCGATGTCGTCTATTCGGACGCAAGCGACCTCGAGGCGCTGAAGCGCCGGCTCGACCAGCTCCTGGACCTCGGGGTGACGCATTTCGCGCTGCTGTTCGACGATATTCCCCGCACCATGATGCCCGTCGACGAGAAGGCATTTCCCTCGTTTGCGGCCGCACAGAGCTACTTCGCCAACGAGGCTTTCCACCACGTGCGGGAACGGGCGCCGGGAGCGGCAGTGCTGTTCTGCCCGACCGAGTATTGCGGGGCGTTCGCCGGGCATGACGTACCGGGTTCGGCCTATCTCAACACCATCGGAGCGGAGCTCGACCCCGAGATCGGGGTGTTCTGGACCGGGCCGGATATCGTCTCCAAGACCATCACCGCGCAGAGCCTCCGCGAAGTGGGCCGGGTGCTCCGGCGCAAGCCGGTGATCTGGGAGAATTTCCACGCCAACGACTACGATATCCGCCGCATCCATGCCGGACCGCTGGGCGGGCGGCACGCCGAGATCCTGCCGCTGATCGACGGCATCATCACCAACCCCAACAACGAGTTCGAAGCCAATTTCGTGCCGGTGCACACCACCGGGGCGTTCGCCGCCGGTTCGGACGACGAGAGCTCGGCCTTCGCGGTGGCGCTGAAGGCCTGGCAGCCGCGGTTCCGGCTCGCCTTTGCCGGGCAGACCGAGACCCTGACGGTGGAGGAAATCCGGCTCTTGGGCGAGCTGTTCTACCAGCCGTTCCGCTGCGGTCCGCAGGTCGAGGGCCTGCTGCAATCGGCGCGACGGCTGATGAGCCAGAAGCGGCCCGATGTCCGCGACGCCGGCTGGCAGGACGGGCACGAGGCGCTGGTGCAGTTCCGCGATCGCATCACCGCGCTGTTCAACCGGATGACCGAACTCGAGAACCGCGACCTGTTCTACGCCTTCCATCCCTATCTGTGGGAAGCGCGCGAGGAGATGACGCATCTCGTCACCTATCTCGACTGGCTGGCAGGCGATCCGCCGCGCGGCGCCGAATTTCCCGACAAGGACCGGATCTACAATTTCTACCGCCAGGGCTTTGGCGTGGCGGTGCAGGAGCTGCTGCCGCGCGACGGCAAGGGACGCTATCGGCATGGCGCTTGATTTCGGCGGCGGCTATCGGCTGAGGCCGGCGCTGGCCGCCGACCATGCGGCGCTGAACCTGGTGTGCCTTCGCACCGGGGATTCCGGGAAGGATGCGACGGCGCGCGAGGATGATCCGGACCTGCTCGGGCTGATCTATGCCGTGCCGTACCAGGTTTACGAACCCGATTTCGCCTTCGTGGTCGATGGGCCGAACGGGGTCTGCGGCTACATTTTCGGTGCGCCGGATACGCCCGGGATTTATGCGCGGATGGCGGCGGAATGGTTTCCGCCGCTGGCGGCGCGGCTCGACGATCCGGGGCCGGAGGAAGGCCAGTGGCAGGGCAGCGATTGGGCGCGTTACGCCATCCATCACCCGGAATTCGTCTATCCCGAAGTGCTGCATCGTTACCCGGCGCACGGCCATATCGATTTGCTCGAAGAGGCACGGGGCAGGGGGATCGGCCGGCGCGGCATGGAGTACGTGATGGAAAACCTCAGGCGCGCCGGCGCGAAGGGGATGCACCTGCAGGTGAGCCCGGTGAACCGCGGGGCGCAGACGTTCTATCGCAAGCTCGGGTTCGAGGTGCTGAAGGATCCGGCGCTGCCGCGGCATACCACGTTCATGGTGATGGGGCTTTAGGAGGCTGGAGCCGATAGAGACGGCCCCCTCCCATCCTCCCCCATAAAGGGGGAGGTGCCGCATCGAGCGTTTGGCGCGATCGAAGACAGAGCCTCGACTCTTCACCTCCCCCTTTATGGGGGAGGCCGGGAGGGGGCCGTCTGCTTCAGTACCCCTCCTAAGCCCGATCCGGCATGATCCTGAAATCGTTCCCCTCCGGCAGCAGTTGCCCGCCATCCACCACGATCGTCGTGCCGGTGATGTAGCTGGCTTCGTCCGAGGCGAGGAACAGGAAGGCATTGGCGACGTCGCGGGTACTGCCGAGGCGGCTGAGCGGGATGGCGTCGTCCATCGACTTGAGGAATTCGGGCGAGCAGTGCTGCTGCGGCATACGACGTGATGGTGGTGGGGCTTTAGGGGCTCGTCCGCTGGGAACGAGGGACCGGCTCCTAATCCTCTTCCTCGATCCAAAAAACGAACGCATTGCGGTCGTTGTACCCGATCACTCCGCAATCGAACGTTGCATTGGTAAGTGGGTCCCAGGAGCTTGATGGACCGGCCTCCCACAATCCGTTGCTTAGGAAAGTGGCCCCAGCGTCGAACTCGCCAAGTGCGTCCTCGGCTTGGAGAACGTCGGCTGCGGTTGGTGACCATTTATCGTATGCCAGGCTCGTTGTTCCGGCGACCGCCAGAACATGCGCGGCCTGAGAAAGACGCAAGGATGTGAGCCCACCCCCTAGGTACACAGGCAATGAGGGGTAGCCTATGTATCCGGCAATCTCCTTCCAGATCTCACCGGTATCGGCGGCTGGTCGTTCTCCTATCCACCATCTGGCGGCACGATGAGGGTCCTCGGCATACCGTCGCAGTAGCGACTTCAGCTTCTGCATCACGCCCGATCCGGCATGATCCTGAAGTCATTCCCCTCCGGCAGCAACTGGCCGCCATCCACCACGATCGTCGTGCCGGTGATGTAGCTGGCTTCGTCCGAGGCGAGGAACAGGAAGGCGTTGGCGACGTCGCGGGTGCTGCCGAGGCGGCCGAGCGGGATGGCGTCTTCCATCGACTTGAGGAATTCGGGCGAGCGGTGCTGCTGCACCGCCTCGGTGAGGATGTTGCCGGGCTCGACGCCGTTGACGGTGATGCCGTAGCCGGAGAATTCGAGCGCGGCGGCGCGGATCAGGCCGTTGATGCCGGCTTTGGTGGCCGAGTAGTGGCCATGGCCGGGGCTGGTGACATGCGGGCCGGTGATAGAGGAGGTGAAGAGGATGCGGCCATAGTGCTGTGCCTTCATCGGCACCAACGCAGCGCGGGCGGCGATGAAACTGCCGCGCAGGTTGACCCCCATGACGCGATCCCAATCGTCGACGCTGGTTTGCTCGAGCAGCTGCCACGGGTAGATGCCGGCATTCTGGACCAGGATATCGAGCCGGCCGTAAGTCTCGAGCGCCAGCGCGACGGCAGCTTCGGCGTCGGCGAGCTTCGAAATGTCGGTGAAGATGAACGGCGCGCCGAGCTCGGTTGCGGTTGCAGCGCCGGCCTCGCGTTCGGTATCCGCAATCACCAGGTTGGCGCCTTCTTCGGCGAAGCGCACCGCAATGGCTTTGCCGATGCCGCGCGCCGCTCCGATGACGAGCGCGGTCTTGCCTTCAAGTCGTCTGGTCATGCGAGTTTCTGCCTGATCGAGAGTTTCAGTGTGTCGAGGAGCACGGCGGCGAGGACGAGCAGGCCGTGGATCACCTGGGTCGAGGTGGCGGGCAGGCCCATCAGGTTGATGGCGGTGTTAATGGCCGAGAGCAGCAGCACGCCGGCATAGACGCCGGGCAGGGCGCCGACCCCGCCCTTGAGGCTGACGCCGCCGATCACCACCGCGGCGAAGGCGTTGAACAGCAGCCCCATGCCGAGGTTTGCCGTGGCGCCCGAGGTGCGGATGGCGAGCAGCCAGCCGGCGAGCGCGGCGATGGCGCCGGCGAGCACGAACGAGGTGATGAGGATGCGGTCGACCTTGATGCCGGCGCGGAAGGCGGCGTTCTGGTTGCCGCCGATGATGATCAGGTGACGGCCGAAGCGCGACTTGGCCATGATCAGCGAGAACACCACGAAGCAGAGGATGGCGATCCAGGCAGTGAGCGGCAGGCCGAGCAGGCGCTGCACCCCGAACCAGCGGATGGCAGGCGCCAGGTCCTGCGCCGAGCGGCCGCCAGAGAGCGCCAGCACCACGCCGCGCACCCAGATGTAGGAGGCGAGGGTGACGATGAAGGCGTTCATCTTCAGCTTCACGATGAGTAGCCCGTTCAGCGCGCCGATGGCGCTGCCGACGGCGAGCGCGATGATGAGCGAGACCGGCACGCCCAGCCAGTCGGGCGACAGCTGAACGCCCATGCCGATGCCGGCCGAGCAGAACACGATGCCGACCGCCATGGCGGCGAGCGCGGCGACAGATTCGACCGAGAGGTCCATGTGGCCGGCGATGATCACCAGCGCCAGGCCGATAGACATGACGCCGAGCACCGAGGAGGCCTCGATGATGTTGGCGAAGATGCCGGGCTGGAAGTAGTTCGGCACGAAGAGCGAGAACACCAGCAGCACGAACAGCAGCATGAACCAGACGAGGTTATCGAGGACGAACTCGAGGGTACGGCGGGTGTTGGGGTTCATGCTGGGATTGCTCGGTTTCGAACTGGTGTTTGCAGTCGGGCTACCCTCCCCTGGACGGGGAGGTTAGCGGAGCTTGGCCGCGTTTGCGGGCTAGCGCAGCTTGGGTGGGGTGCGAAGCTGGCACGGTCCCGGCTCGGGGCGCCCCCCACCCCAGTTCCGCCAAGTCGCTTTCGCTCCTGGCTTCACTACCCTCCCCGCGAGGGGGAGGGTGCCCGACTGCAACTTCGGTGCCTATTCCACCGACTTGATGGTCTCGGTCGGGGGCTTCATGTTGCCCCAGAAGGCCGGGTTGTCGACGTTCTCCAGTGTGATGGCGGCGCCCGGAATCTTGATGTTGGGGCCCCAAGCTTCGATCGTCAGGGTCGACTTCAGGCCGAGCACGTCATACTCGCCGGCCTTGATCTCCTGGTGGTTGACGATCTTGTCCATGAACATGGCGACGGCGGCGGCCTGGGCGTAGAGCGGCTGCTCCACTTCGGCCTGCATCCAGCCCTTGCGGATCAGGTCGAGGCCGACCGGGGCGCCGTTCGAGGACAGCATCAGGATATCGCCCGGCTTCTTGCCGGCTGCTTCGAGCGAGGCGGCGGCGGCCACCGACAGGTGCGCGGCGTGGTTGAAGATCAGGTCGATGTCGGGGTTGGCGAGCAACTGGTCGGAGACGATGGTGCCGGCATTGCTGGCTTCCCACTGCATGGCGGGCAGCGAGATGATCTTGACGTCGGGGTAAGCCGCCATCTTCTCTTCAAAGCCCTTCTGGATGTCGAGGGTGTAGGGGTCGCCGGGGTCGCCCAGAACCTGCAGGATCTTGCCCTTCACCGAGCCGTATTTCTTGGTCAGCAGCCCTTCGACCACATCGGCGGCGACATGGCCGATCTCGATGGTGCCGGCGACCGAGGTGAAAGCGGACGGGGTCGAGGTGATCTGGCGGTCGAACTCGACCACCGGGATGCCGGCGGCCATGGCAGCCTCGATCGAGGGCTTGAGCGCGTTGAAATCGACGGCGGCGAGGATGATGGCTGCCGGCTTCAGCGCGATGACGTCGTTCATCTGGCTTTGCTGCACGTCGGTCTTGTTGTCGGCGTTGAGCGTCTGCATCTCGTAGCCGACCTGCTTGAGGAACATTTCCAGCGCCGAGACCGAACCGGTCTGGAACTCGTCGAGCAGGGTGGGTACGAGGTAATAGACCTTGCCTTTGGTCTGGGCGAAGGCCGGCGTCAGCAGGGCGAGCGCCACTGCCAGAACGCCGAAGACGGACAGAAGTATTCGCTTCATTTCGTTCGCTCCTTGGTGCCGGATTTCCCTGTTTCCCCTCAGCCAGCCGCTCCGGCAGCGGCCAGGGTTTCCCCGGTGATCATGTTGACCACCGCATCGGGGCTCGTATCCTTGGTTGCAACATCCCCGGCCACTACGCCCTGGCGGATCACCACGATCCGGTCGGCGACCTGGAAGGCCTGCTGCATGATGTGGGTGATGATGACGACGCCGATGCCCTGCTTGGCGACGGCGCGGATCATCTCGAGGCCGCGGCGGGTCTGTTCGACGCCGAGCGCCGCGAAGGGTTCGTCGAGCAGCACGAGCTTACCGCCCCAGTGCACGAAGCGGTTGAGCTCGATAGCCTGGCGCTGGCCCCCCGACAGGTGCTCCACCTTGGTGCGCAGCGACGGGATCTTCGTGCCGGCGCTGGCCAGCGCCTTCGCAACCACGGCCTCCATCGCCTTTTCGTCGAGCACCGGCATGCCGAATACGCGTCTGGTGAGTTCGCGGCCCATGAAGAAGTTGGCGACGACATCGACATTGGTGGCGAGCGACAGATCCTGGTAAACCGTCTCGATGCCGGCGGCCTTGGCTTCGGAAGGAGATCTGGCGAGGAAGTCGCGACCCTCGAACAGCATCCTGCCGCCGCTGGGCTCGAGCCCGCCGGCAATGATCTTGACCAGGGTCGACTTGCCGGCGCCGTTGTCACCGAGCAGCGCCACCACCTCGCCCTTGCCGATGGTGAAGCTGATGCCCTTCAGCGCTTCGATGGCGCCGTAGTTCTTCTTGATGTCATCGAGGACGAGCAGGGGCGCGAAGCTGGTCATGCGGCAAGTCCCTTGAGCTGGGCGTATCCGGGGGCGAAGAGCTGGCCGAAGCGTGGGGACAGCACGCCGGCGACGGCGAGCGCCGCGGCGCCGCGCAGCACGGTGTGTGGGCCGCCATTGGAGACGATAAGCCGCGGCGCCTTGCGGTCGCGGCGGGCGGCGACCGAGTTGGGGAGGTCGGCGACGGCGCGCGCCAGTTCGGCGGCAAGCGACGGCGGGGCGAGGCCGCCGAGAATGATGGTTTCGGGATCGAACAGGTTTTCGATGGTGATCAGCGCGGCGCGCAGTTGCGGGCGGATGGCGTCGGCATAGGCGGCTTCGCCAAGGCCGCGGCGGCCGAAGGCTTCGAGCGACACGTAGCGCTCGAGGCAGCCGGCATTGCCGCACGGGCAGGGCTCGCCATCGGGGACGACGGGCATATGGCCGATCTCGCCGGCATTGCCCCAGGCGCCGCGCAGGGCCGCGCCGTCATGCACCATGACGCCGCCAAGGCCGACGCCGAAGAACAGGTAGTAGAAATCGGCGAACTCGGCGCCGTGCCCGTAAAGCCGTTCGCCGTGCGCGGCGGCGGCCATGTCGGCCTCGATGAAGGCGGGCATGCCGCTCACTTCGGCGAGCCGCTCGCGCACACGGACATTGCCCCAGCCGGCCATGGTGGTGGGGCCGACGAAGCTCATCGAGTCCACGTCGAACGGGCCGGGCAGCGCCAGGCCGACGCCGAGCATGCGCACCTCGGGCCTCAAGGCACGGAGTTCGGCGAGCATGGCGCCGATCAGCGCAAAGGCCCGGTCGGGAGTGGCATGGGAAACATCGCGATGGGACGCTCCGATGACATCGCCGGCGAGGTTGATCAGCGCCGCATCGAGGCCCAGCGGGGTGAGGTGGATGCCGATGGCATAGCCGCCCTCGGGGTTGAGCCGCAGCGTCGTCGGCGGCACGCCGCGACCGCGCGGCTCCTCGCGATTGGAGAGGATATAGCCCTGCTCCTCGAGCTCGCGGATGATGGTGGAAACGGTCTGTACGGTAAGGCCGACTTCCGCCGCGATGCGGCCGCGGGTGGTCGGGCCGGTCGCGCGGATGGCTTCAAGGACGATGCGCCGGTTGTACGGCCGTCCGAATTCCTGGTTCGTCCCCCTGAGGCCCAAGGCGTCCCTCCTAGGCTGGAGGAGAGACTGTGACGCCGAATTTATTAAGTCAAATGGAATTCAGAAATCGCCGCTGAAATGATGGGCAGGGATGCAAAACCGATGCTTGCTTGTGCAGATCGAACATGCCGATAACTCCATCATGCCGCTGCAGGATCTCGCCATACTGGTGATCGACGAGAACCGCATCCGCGCCTCGATCATCGAGGACGGGTTGCGCGAGGCCGGGCACGCGCGGGTCACTGTGGTCAACGAGATCAACGAGGTGGCGCGGGTCATCGAGGGCGACATGCCCGACGTGGTGGTGATCGACCTTGAGAACCCCAACCGCGACCGGCTCGAACATTTCTTCACGTTGAGCCGGGCGCTGCGCAAGCCGATCGCCATGTTCGTCGACCGCTCCGACGCTGCGGCGATCGAGGCGGCGGTGGAGGCAGGGGTCTCGGCCTATGTGGTGGACGGGCTGAAAAAGGAGCGGGTCAAGCCGATCCTCGACATGGCGGTCAGCCGCTTCAACGCCTTTGCGCGATTGACGCGGGAGCTCGAGCAGGCGCGCAGCGAACTCGAGGATCGCAAGGTCATCGATCAGGCCAAGGCGATCCTCAACCGCACACGCGGGCTGGGGGAGGCGGCGGCCTATGCGCTGCTGCGCAAGACCGCGATGAACCAGAACCGCCGCATCGTCGACATTGCCCAGAGCCTGGTGACGGCCGACAGCCTGCTCGGTCCGGAGGAATAGTCATGTCGCTCATCGCCCTTTCCGCCGGTTTCCTGCCCCTGCTCGATAGCGTGCTGCTGGTGCTGGCGCGCGAGAAAGGCTTTGCGGCCGCCGAGGGGCTGGACCTGCACCTGGTCAAGGAGAGCTCGTGGGCCAATATCCGCGACCGCGCGGCTTTGGGGCACTTCGATTTCGCCCAGATGCTGGCGCCGATGCCGATCGCGGCGACGCTGGGGCTGAATCCGCTCTCGGTGCCAATGATCACCCCGATGATGCTGGGGCTGGGCAATAACGGCGTGACGGTGAGCGCGGAGCTCTGGGGGAGAATGGCCGATGCCGGAGCGCCGACGACACTGGAGGCAGGGCCGGTCGGCGCGGCGCTGGCCAAGGTGGTGCGGGCCGCCGAGCGCAAGCTCCGCTTCGGCGTGGTGCACCAGACCTCGTCGCACAATTACGAGCTGCGCTACTGGCTCATGGCCAGCGGTGTCGTGCCGGATCGCGACATCGAGATCGTGGTGCTGCCGCCGCCGCTGCTGCCCGAGGCGCTGGGCTCGGGCGGCATCGACGGCTATTGCGTCGGCGAGCCGTGGAACACTGTCGGGGTCAAGACTGCCGGGGCGCATATCGCCACGGTGAAAGCCTCGATCTGGCGGTCGAGCCCCGACAAGGTGATCGGCATGCGGGCGCACTGGGCCGAGGCCAATAGCGAGATCGTTGCCGGGCTGATCCGGGCCGTGCACCACGCGGCGGTGTGGTGCGGCGAGAGCGCCAACCATGCCGAGATCGCCGACATCATGGCGGCGCCGCATTATCTGGGACTGCCGGCGGAGCGGATCCTGCCGGCGCTGAGCGGGCAGTTCGACATTGGCGGCGGGGTCGCGGCGCGTGTGCCGGAGCATTTCGTGCCCTATGCCGGGGCGGCAAACTTCCCATGGACCAGCCACGCGGCGTGGTTTTACAGCCAGATGGTGCGCTGGGGCGAAGTCGAGCACACCGCCGACCGGGCGCGGGCCGCGGCGATGACCTTCCGGCCCGATATCTATCGCTCGGCGCTGGCGCCGCTCGGGGTGCCCATGCCGGTCGCCGACAGCAAGGTCGAGGGGCTGCTGGCGAGGCCGACCGAGGTGGCGGCGACGACGGGGATGTTGGTGCTTGGGGCGGATGGATTCTTCGATGGGGTGCGGTTCGATCCTGACCAGGTCGAGGCGTATCTCGCGGCGCAACGAGTGGGTTGACGGTTTCCATCCTCAGGCTCGGTGGTTGCCGACCCCCCTGTCCCCTCCCCCTAAGAAAGGGGAGGGAGACCCTCTCACCGCTATCGAGGCTGACGTCTCCCTCCTCCTGTTTCAGGGGGAGGGGACAGGTGGGGGTCAGCCCGCGCCGGCTCGGCGACTGAGCTCCCCAGTACCACTTCCTCAACCTGAGTTCTCCGGCTTGCTTATCACGTAGGCCAATATTGAGAATGCCTAATATTTATGCATTTGCGACCCGATATGGATTCTTGTTGGGCAAGCTCCATGCCTGCGACATTTCGGATGATGCATTTAACCACCTGAAATAGCGACACTTCTTGCCGCCGACCAGTTTGGCACGGCGCGTGCATTGCATTCTCCGAACGCGATATTCGCGATCGTCCGGCGTCCAACGATGGGCGCTCCCAGACAGGCAAGGCTGCCAACAGGAACGCCACTGGTCTCCCGACCAGCGCGCATCTCCTGCTGGCAGCTTTTTCGTTCTGGGGCCAAGCGCACTTCTGGCCGCCGGCGGATCGCAGCAACGGAGAGACCTGATGAACAGATCGACCACCACCTCCCTCCTCAACCGCCGGACGTTCCTCGCGGGCACCGCAACCGCGGCGACCCTGGTTGCGGCCAAGACGCTTTTTCCCTCAGGCGCCTTCGCGCAGGGCGCCGGTCCCGAAGTCACCGGCGCCAAGCTGGGCTTCATCGCGTTGACCGATGCTTCGGCGCTGATCATCGCCAAGGAGAAGGGCTTGTTCGCCAAGCATGGCGTGCCGGATGTCGAGGTACTGAAGCACGCGAGCTGGGGCGCGACGCGCGATAACCTGGTGCTGGGCGGCGCCGCCAACGGTATCGACGGGGCGCATATCCTGACGCCGATGCCCTACCTGATCTCGACCGGCAAGGTGACGCAGAACAACGTGCCGCTGCCGATGTCGATCGTGGCGCGGCTCAATCTCGACAGTCAGGCGATCTCGGTGGCGCAGGCCTACAAGGACGTCGGCGTCGGCCTCGACAGCTCGCCGCTGAAGGAAGTGTTCGCCAAACGCAAAGCCGAGGGCAAGGAGGTCACCGTGGCGATGACCTTCCCGGGCGGCACGCATGACCTGTGGATCCGCTACTGGCTCGCCGCCGGCGGCATCAACCCCAATACCGAAGTGTCGACCATCACCGTGCCGCCGCCGCAGATGGTGGCGAACATGAAGGTCGGCAACATGGACGCGTTCTGCGTCGGTGAGCCGTGGAACGAGCAACTGGTCAACCAGGGGATCGGCTTTACCGCGGCGACGACGGGCGAGATCTGGAAGGGCCACCCGGAAAAGGCGCTGGGGCTCAGGAACGACTTCATCGAGAAGAACCCGGTCGCCACCCGCGCCATCCTGATGGCGGTGATGGAGGCGGCGCAATGGGCCGACGACATGGCCAACAAGGAGGAGCTGAGCCAGATCCTGGGCAAGCGCGGCTGGTTCAACGTGCCGCCGGCCGATGTGCTGGGCCGGCTCAAGGGCGACATCAACTACGGCAATGGCCGGGTCGTGACCGCCACCGGGCTCGAGATGAAGTTCTGGAAGAACCACGCCTCCTACCCGTTCAAGAGCCACGATGCGTGGTTCCTCACCGAGGATATCCGCTGGGGCTACCTGCCGGCCGAAACCGACGTGAAGGCGCTGGTCGACCAGGTGAACCGCGAAGACCTCTGGCGCGATGCGGCCAAGACGCTGGGCGTCGCGGCGGCCGACATCCCGACCTCCAGCTCGCGCGGACCCGAGACCTTCTTCGACGGCAAGGTGTTCGATCCCGAGAACCCGTCCGCTTACCTCGAGAGCCTTGCGATTACCGCACTCGGCTGACGTCGAGCTGAAGTCCCCTGACTGGCGCCGGGCCAAGCCCCGGCTCGGCGCCACCTTTTTCCCTCATCCAGTACGGACCCCGCGATCATGAGTGCAGAGGCCCAGTTCGAAACCGTCGCCCCGAGCCGAAAGGCGAAGGTGTTCGCCTTTCCAGCGCAACCGGCCGGCCGCAAGGCTGACCTCAACAAGCTGACGAGGAGCGTCGCGCGCTCCGTGGTGCCGCCCCTCATCGTCGTGCTGCTGATCCTGCTGGTCTGGCAGATCGCCTGCTCGACGCCGGGAGCGTCGCTGCCGCCGCCGACAGTGGTGTGGGAGCAGGCGGGCGAGCTGATCTGGAACCCGTTCTTCGACTACGGCAATGGCGATATCGGACTCGCCTGGCGGGTGTTCGCCTCGCTGCAGCGGGTCGCCGTCGGCTTCGGGCTTGCCGCGCTGGTCGGCGTGGCGGTCGGGGCATTCATCGGGCAATCGGTCTGGGCCATGCGCGGGCTCGACCCGATCTTCCAGATTCTTCGCACCGTGCCGCCGCTGGCCTGGCTGCCGCTGTCGCTGGCGGCGTTCCGCGACAGCCATCCGTCGGCGATCTTCGTCATCTTCATCACCGCCATCTGGCCGGTGATCATCAATACCGCGGTGGGGGTGCGAAACATCCCGAACGACTACCGCAACGTCGCGGCGATCCTTCGGCTCAACCCGATCGAGTTCTTCTTCAAGGTGATGGTGCCGGCGGCGGCGCCCTACATCTTCACCGGCTTGCGGATCGGGATCGGGCTCAGCTGGCTTGCCATCGTCGCGGCGGAAATGCTCACCGGCGGCGTGGGGATCGGCTTCTTCATCTGGGATGCGTGGAACTCGTCGCGCCTGCCCGACATCATCGTGGCGCTGGTCTATATCGGCGTGGTCGGCTTCATGCTCGACCGCCTGGTTGCCGGCTTCGGCGCCTTCATCACCCGCGGCACGGCCGCGAACTGAGGGACGCAAACCATGGCAGGCTATCTCAAGATCGATCACGTCGAGAAGAGCTTCGAGCGGAACGGGGTCACCTCGGAGGTGCTCAAGGACATTTCGCTGGAGATCGCGCAAGGCGAGGTGATTTCGATCATCGGCCACTCGGGCTGCGGCAAATCCACCTTGCTCAACCTGATCGCCGGACTGACCGAGGTCAGCTCGGGGGCCATCTTCCTCGAAGACAAGACCGTGTCCGAGCCGGGACCGGAGCGGGCGGTGGTGTTCCAGAACCACTCGCTGCTGCCCTGGCTGACGGTCTACGAGAACGTCAACCTGGCGGTCGCCAAGGTGTTCGGGGCGCGCAAGTCCAAGGCCGAGCGGCATGCCTGGATCATGCACAATCTCGACCTGGTGCAGATGGGGCATGCCCGCGACAAGCGGCCGGCGGAGATTTCGGGCGGCATGAAGCAGCGCGTCGGCATTGCCCGGGCGCTGGCCATGGAGCCCAAGATCCTGCTGCTCGACGAACCGTTCGGAGCGCTCGATGCGCTGACCCGGGCGCACCTGCAGGATGCGGTGATGGAGATCCACGGCCGGCTCCACAACACCATGATCATGATCACCCACGACGTGGATGAAGCGGTGCTGCTGAGTGACCGCATCGTGATGATGACCAATGGCCCTGCGGCGCGGATCGGCGAGGTGCTGGAGGTGCCGCTCGGCCGACCGCGCAGGCGGCTCGAGCTGGCGGGCGACCGGGGTTACCTCAAGTGCCGCGAGGCGGTGCTGAAATTCCTCTACGAGCGGCATCGCTTCGTCGAGGCGGCATAGCTCGCAGGATGCGCCGAACGGCTTCCCTCCCCCCTTGAGGGGAGGGATTGAGGGAGGGGGTGGTTCAGTCACCAACGAGGTCCCCCTCGCCACCCCCACCCCCACCCCTCCCCTCAAGGGGGAGGGGAGCCGATCGCGACACTTCTGCGATCAATCTTGGAGACGGTTCAGTGAAAGAAAAGCTCGTCATCATCGGCAACGGCATGGCGCCCGGGCGGGCGCTGGAGAAGCTGTTCGAGACCGATCCCGACCGCTACGAGGTGGTGATCTTCAACGCCGAGCCGCGGGTCAATTACGACCGCATCATGCTCTCGCCCGTGCTCTCGGGCGAGAAGACGTTCGACGACATCGTGATCCATGGCGACGCCTGGTACATCCAGCACGGCATCACCCTCTACAAGGGCTGCAAGGTCGAGACCATCGACCGGGTCAATAAGACCGTGACCTCGGTCAACGGCATCACCGAGAGCTACGACAAGCTGGTGATCGCCACCGGTTCGGTGCCGTTCATCATCCCCGTGCCGGGGGCGAACCTCGCGGGCGTGGTCACCTATCGGGACCTCGACGACGTCAACGTCATGATGCTGGCCGCCAAATCGAAGGGCCGGGCGGTGGTGATCGGCGGCGGCCTGCTGGGTCTCGAGGCGGCGGCCGGGCTCAACGAGCAGGGCATGGACGTGACGGTGGTGCACGTGATGCCGACGCTGATGGAGCGCCAGCTCGACCCGGCGGCGGGCTACCTGCTCGGGGAGTCGATGAAGGCGCGGGGCATCAAGGTGATGACCTCGGCCAATACCAAGCAGATCCTCGGCGACAAGCGGGTCAGCGGCGTCGAGTTCGCCGATGGTTCGGCGGTCCCGGCGGACCTTGTGGTCATGGCGGTCGGCATCCGGCCGAACGTGGCGCTGGCCCGAAGCGCCGAGCTCGCCGTCAATCGCGGCATCGTGGTCGACGCACAGATGCGCACCTCGGACCCTTCGATCTATGCGCTGGGCGAATGCGTCGAGGTGAACGGGGCGACCTTCGGGCTGGTGGCGCCGCTCTACGACATGGCCAATGTCCTTGCCGCGCAGCTCTGCGGCGACGAACAGGCGTCCTTTACTCCGGTGGCCACGGCGACCCGGCTCAAGGTCACCGGCGTCAACCTCTACTCGGCAGGGGATTTCGCCGAGGGCGACGACCGCGAGGAGATCGTGCTGCGCGATGCCGGAGCGGGTGTCTACAAGCGGCTGATCCTCAAGGACGACCGGATCATCGGCACCGTGCTCTACGGCGATACCGGCGACGGGCCATGGTTCTACGACCTGCTGAAGCGCAACGTCGATACCCGCGAAATGCGCGACACGCTGATCTTCGGCCAGAACTACCAGGGTGGTGCCCCGCTGGACCCTACGGCGGCCGTTGCAGCCTTGCCGGATGAGGCAGAGATCTGCGGCTGCAACGGCATATGCAAGTCGAAGATCACCGGCGCCATCACCGCCAGGGGGCTGACCTCGCTCGACGATGTCCGCACCCATACCAAGGCCTCGGCGAGCTGCGGCTCGTGCACTGGCCTCGTCGAAAAGCTGCTGCTGCTGACGCTGGGCGACAGCTACAACCCCGCCGCCGTGCAGCCGATGTGCAAATGCACCGATCTCGGCCATGACGACGTGCGCCGGCTGATCGTGGCGAAAGAGCTGCGCTCGATCCCGCAACTGATGCAGGAACTCGAGTGGAAGACCTCGTGCGGCTGCGCCAAGTGCCGGCCGGCGCTGAACTACTACATGATCGCAACCTGGCCCGGCGAATACGAGGACGATGGGCAGTCGCGCTTCATCAACGAGCGGGTGCACGCCAATATCCAGAAGGATGGCACCTACTCGGTGGTGCCGCGCATGTGGGGCGGCATGACCAGCCCGAACGAGCTGCGCGCCATTGCCGATGTCGCCGACAAGTTCCGGATTCCGGCCGTCAAGGTCACCGGCGGGCAGCGCATCGACCTGCTCGGGGTGAAGAAGGAGGATCTGCCGGGGGTCTGGGCCGACCTCAACGCCGCCGGCATGGTTTCGGGCGCTGCCTATGCCAAGGGGCTCAGAACCGTGAAGACCTGCGTCGGCTCCGACTGGTGCCGGTTCGGCACCCAGGATTCGACCGGGCTCGGCATCAGGCTCGAGAAGTTCATGTGGGGCAGCTGGACCCCGGCCAAGGTGAAGATGGCGGTGTCTGGCTGCCCGCGCAACTGCGCCGAGGCGACCTGCAAGGATGTCGGGGTGATCTGCGTCGACAGCGGGTACGACATCGTCTTTGCCGGCGCCGCCGGGCTCGACATCAAGGGTACCGAGCCGCTCTGCCACGCCGGCAGCGAGGACGAGGCGATCGAGATCATCGCCGCCTTGACCCAGCTCTATCGCGAGCAGGGGCGCTACCTCGAGCGCATGTACAAGTGGCTGAAGCGGGTGGGGATGGACTCGATCGAGGCGGCCATCGTCACCGACCGCGAGAAGCGCCGTTTCTACTACGACCGCTTCGTGTTCAGCCAGAAATTCGCCCAGGTGGATCCGTGGGAAGAGCGGGTCAACGGCAAGGACGCGCACGAGTTCGCCGCGCTGGCGGAGTTCGGCGTGCCGCAGGCGGCGGAGTGATGGATATGAACGACTGGGTCGAGATCGGACGGCTCGAGCAGATTCCGCTGCGCGGTGCGCGGTGCGTCAACACCCCGGCGGGGAAGATCGCGGTGTTCCGCACGGCCGAGAACCATGTCTACGCCATCGAGAACCGCTGCCCGCACAAGGGCGGGCCGCTCAGCGAAGGGATCGTGCACGGGGCGCAGGTCACCTGTCCGCTGCACAACTGGGTGTTCTCGCTGGAAACCGGCGAGGCGCAGGGCGCCGACGAGGGACGGGTCAGGACCTTTGCGGTGAACGTGGTCGAGGGCCGCATCTTCATGGCGGCCGAGGTGATGCTGATGGCGGCGGAGTAGGGCATCGTGGCTCCCAACCCCTCACCCGTCCCGGCTTCGCCGGTCCACCCTCTCCCCGACGGGGAGAGGAATACCCGACTGCGCAGTCGGCGCTCTGTTCTTCTCCCCGTCGGGGAGAAGGTGGCGCGCAGCGCCGGATGAGGGGTTTCAGCCTCGATGCGTGACACTGTCCGCACCACCTGCCCCTATTGCGGCGTCGGCTGCGGGGTGCTGGCGACGCCGCAGCCGGATGGCACGGTGACGATATCAGGCGATCCCGAGCATCCGGCCAATTTCGGGCGGCTTTGCTCGAAGGGCTCGGCGCTGGGCGAGACGCTGTCGCTGGATGGGCGGCTGCTCCATCCCGAGATCGGCGGCGAGCGGGCGAGCTGGGACGAGGCGCTCGACCTCGTGGCGAAGACGTTTGCCACGACCATCGCTCAGGATGGGCCGGACTCGGTGGCCATTTATGGCTCCGGCCAGCTGCTCACCGAGGACTATTACGTCGCCAACAAGCTGATGAAGGGCTTTATCGGCTCGGGCAATATCGACACCAACTCGCGGCTCTGCATGGCCTCGTCGGTGGCCGGGCACAAGCGGGCCTTCGGCTCGGACACGGTGCCGGGCAATTACGAGGATCTCGAGCTCGCCGACCTGATCATCCTCGTCGGCTCCAACCTCAGCTGGTGCCATCCGGTGCTGTACCAGCGGATCGTCAAGGCCAAGGCCGAGCGGCCGGGAATGCGGATCGTGCTGATCGACCCCAGGCGCACGACCACCGCCGACCAGGCCGACCTGCACCTCGCGATCAAGCCGGATGGCGATACCGCGCTGTTTGTCGGACTGCTCAAATCGCTGGCCGAGCGGAACGCCGTCGATGCCGAGTTCATCGCCGAGAGCAGCAACGGGTTCGGCGCGGCGCTCGGCGCGGCGCGCAGCTGGAGCCTCGAGCGGGTGGCGGAGGCCACCGGGCTCAGCCTGCGCGACATCGCGGTGTTCTACGATTGGTTCGCCGAGACGACACGGACGGTGACGGTCTATTCGCAAGGGGTGAACCAGTCGGCGACCGGCACCGACAAGGTCAACGCCATCGTCAACGTGCACCTCGCGACCGGCCGGATCGGCATGCCGGGGATGGGGCCGTTCTCGGTGACCGGCCAGCCCAATGCGATGGGCGGGCGCGAGGTCGGCGGGCTCGCCAACATGCTCGCGGCGCATATGGATTTCGAACTCGCCAATATCGACCGGGTGAAGCGGTTCTGGCGCTCGGAGCGGGTGGCGGAGAAGCCGGGGCTGAAGGCGGTCGAGCTGTTCGAGGCGATCGCCCGGGGCAAGGTGAAGGCGCTGTGGATCATGGCGACCAACCCGGTGGATTCGATGCCCAAGGCCGACACGGTGCGGGCGGCGATCCGGGCCTGTCCGTTCGTCGTGGTGTCGGACATGAATGCCGCGACCGATACGGCGGTGGAAGCCCATGTGCGGCTGCCCGCGGCGGGCTGGGGCGAAAAGGACGGCACGGTCACCAATTCGGAGCGCCGGATCTCGCGGCAGCGGCCATTTCTGAGGGCGCCAGGGGAAGCCAAGCCGGACTGGTGGATCGTCACGCAGGTGGCGCGCCGGATGGGCCATGCGGAGGCGTTCGGCTATCAGCGGCCGGCCGAGATCTTTGCCGAGCATGCGGCGCTTTCGGGGTTCGAGAATGACGGTAGTCGCGATTTCGACCTGAGCGGCTTGGTCCATGCCGACTATGACGGGCTCCAGCCGGTGCAGTGGCCGGTGCGCGCAGTGCGCGGCACGGCGCGGATGTTCGCCGATGCCCGGTTCTTCACCCCCGATACCCGGGCGCGCTTCGTTGCGGTGGTGCCTCCGCCGCCACTGGTGCCGCCCCCGGGCATGCTGGTGCTCAACACCGGCCGGGTGCGCGACCACTGGCACACCATGACACGCACCGGCAAGGCGGCGCGGCTCTCGGCCCATATGGCGGAGCCGTTCGCCGAACTGCATCCCGAGGATGCCGCGGAAAAGGGCATCCGGCACGCCAGCCTGGTGCGGCTCGAGAACCGCCACGGCAGCGTGCTGGTGCGGGCGCTGGTGACTGAGCGGCAGCAGAAGGGCTCGGTGTTCGTGCCGATGCACTGGACCGACCGGTTCTCGGCGCAGGGCCGTATCGATGCATTGGTGGGCGGGCAGACCGACCCGCAGTCGGGACAGCCGGCGCTCAAATCGGCAATGGTGGCGGCCGAGCCGGCCCTGGCCCGGCGCTATGGCTTTGCCGTCAGCCGGGTGCGACCGGCGTTCGGCGGGGCGGATTATTGGGCGATCGCCGAGACACCGGGCGGCTGGCGGGCGGAGTTGGCCTTCATCAGCGAGCCGGAGGACTGGGTGGCGTGGGCCGGCGCGGCGTTCGGCGTGGGTGGGGAGGTCGAACTGCTGAGTATTGCCGACAAGGCCAGCGGCAGGCAGAGCCTCGCCCTGTTCGAGGGCGGCCAACTGAGTTTCGCGCTCTATCTGTCGCCCGACCCGGTGCTGGTGTCGCGGCAATGGGCAGTGTCGCTCTTGACCGAGACGATCGCGCCGCCACGGCGCGCCGATATCCTCGCCGGTCGGCCCGGCGCAGACCGGCCGGATCCGGGCCCGATCGTCTGCGCCTGCTTCGGGGTCGGCGCCAACCAGATCGCCGAAGCTGCCCGCGGCGGCTGCCACAGCGTCGAGGCAATCGGCACAGCGCTGAAGGCCGGGACGAACTGCGGCTCGTGCCGGGCGGAGATTGGCGGGATCATCGAGGTGAACAGGCTGGAGGCGGCGGAGTAGGGCGGATGGCGGGGAGAGTCGGTGCCCCAAAACGTCCCCCCTCTTGGAATTTCTAAGGCTTAGCGAAGAGGCTAAGCCCAAGAAATTCCATTCTCCCCCGCAAGGGGGGAGATGACGGAGAGGCCGGGGCTTTGCCGCTGGAGTGACCCAAGACTCGGTGTCATCCCAGCGAAAGCTGGGACCCATTTATCCACCTGCGCGGGCGGCGAGTTGGGTCCCAGCTTTCGCTGGGATGACACCTGTGGTGGTGTCTGCACCGTGGCCAACCCACTGGCCCTCGGCGACAGATGGAGAGGATTATCCCCCCGTCATTCATTTGTCGTTCAGCCCCAGTCATCATAGGGTGGGTCAGTTATTAGCGACGATAGGGGTTTGGGAATGCAGCGGCTTTTTCGGTCGATCTGGTGGCTTGTCGTGGCCGGAACCCTTGCCCTCAGTCCGGTGCACGCGGCCGATCGCAACATCACGCTGCTCCCTGGCACCGACCTTCCCGGCTTCGACTATTCGGTGCTGAAGGATGTCGGTGTCGACGCCTGTTCGGCCGCCTGTACCGACGACAAGATCTGCCGCGCCTTCACCTACAACGAAAAAGCCAAGTGGTGCTTCCTCAAGGGCGATGTCGGCCCCGAGACGGCGTTCAAGGGCGCCACGTCCGGTCGCGTCGACTTCACCCCGCCGCTGGCCGAGACGGTCGAAGCGCGGCTGAGCGAACTGCCGTTCCCGGCGCAGGACCTGGTCGATTCGGCCCGCTATATGGCGACCAGCCTGCCGCAGACCGATCCGCCGCCGCCGGATGTGAGCTATGCAGACTTGGTGGCCGCCGGTGACGAAGCCGCGGCGCAGTCCAACCCCTCGGCCGCCATGGTCTCCTACCGCCAGGCGCTGGCGATCAACAGGAACGACCCCTCGGTGTGGCTGAAGCTCGCGGCCGAAGGCGAAGCGCGGATGGTGATCGAGGCGGCGGCCGGCAACGGCGTTTATGACCTTGCGGTCAACTCGTCCTATGCGGCGATGAACGCGCTGATGCTGTCCGAGACCGTGGCCGAGCGCGCCGATGCGCTGGGTGCGCTGGCGCTCGCTCTGTCGCGTCGCGAAATGTGGCGCGAGACCATTGCCACCTATCGCGCCAGCCTCAACCTGGTCGACGATGCGACGCGCGAAGCGGCGCTCGAAAAGGCGGTCGCCGAGCACGGCTTCCGCGTCACGTCCAACCAGGTCGATGCCGAAGCCGCCAACCCCCGCATCTGCGCGGTGTTCTCGGACTCGCTGCCCTCGGGCAACACGGATCTTTCGAGCTATGTGGTGGTCGATAATGCGCCCACCGTGGCGGTCGAAACCGAACAGAGCCAGATCTGCATCACCGGCGTCGAGCATGGCCGGCGCTATCACATCAAGCTGCGCGCCGGGCTGCCTTCGGCCAATGGCGAAGAGCTCCGCTCCGATGTCGAGCTCGACCTCTATGTGCCCGATCGCGCGCCGTTCGTCGGCTTTGCCAACAATGCCTATGTGATGCCCGCCGGGCTCGGCGGCGGCCTGCCGATCACCTCGGTGAACGCCAAGACCGCCGATGTGGTGATCTACCGGATCGGCGATCGCTCGATTGCCACCGCGGTGCGCCAGGGCATCTTCCAGCGCACGCTGGACGGCTATTCGGCCGAAGATATCGCCAACTCGACCGGCGAGAAGACCTGGGAAGGCCAGGTCGACCTGGCGCAGGGCGCGCCCAACGCCATGACGGTGACCGCCATCCCGGTCGCCGAGGTGATCAAGGACCTGCAGCCGGGCGCCTATGTGGTGACCGCCAAGGTCGATGGCGTCGAGCAGGAATACTGGAAGGAAGTCGCGACGCAGTGGTTCATCGTCACCGACCTGGGGCTGACCACGGTCTCGGGCGATGACGGCGTCCACGCCTTCGTGCGCTCGCTCACCAGTGCGCAGCCGGTGGCCAACGCCAAGGTAAAGCTGGTCGCGGTCAACAACGAGATCCTCGGCGAAGCGGTGACCGACGCGCAGGGTCGGGCCGATTTCGCCCCGGGCCTGTCGCGCGGTGAAGGCGGCCGGGCGCCGCAGCTCATCACCACCGAGACCGATGGCGGGGACTACGCGTTCCTCGACGTCTCCAAGGCGGCGTTCGATCTCACCGATCGCGGCGTCGAGGGCCGGCCGTCGCCGGGCCCGCTCGACCTTTTCGCCACCACCGAGCGCGGGGTCTATCGCCCGGGCGAGACGGTGTTCCTCACCGCCATCCTCCGCGACGTGCACGCCAAGGCGGTGACCGACCTGCCGCTGACGCTGGAAGTGCAGCGTCCGGACGGAGTGATCTCGAGCACCGAACTCGTCAACGACGCCGGCGCCGGTGGCTATTTCAGCGCCGTGACGCTCGACCCCGAAGCCATGCGCGGCTCCTGGACGATGCGGCTCTATGCCGATCCCAAGGCCGAGGCGCTGAGCACGGTCGGGTTCCTCGTCGAGGATTTCGAGCCCGAGCGGCTCGCCTTCGAGATCAGCGCGGCCGATGGGCCGATCGCCACCGATGCAGTGACGCCGGTCGAGGTGACCGCCAAGTACCTCTATGGCGCAACGGCGCCCGACCTCGCGGTCGAGGCCGATGCGGTGCTGCGGCCGGTGGCCTCGCTGCCGGCCTATCCGGGTTACACGTTCGGCCGGCTCGATGACACGTTCGAAACCTCGCGCGAGCCGCTGGGGGTCGTCGGCACCACCGACGAATCCGGCAATGTCACGGCCGAGGTCACGGTCAGCGCGCCGCAGGCGACGACGCGGCCGCTCGAGGCGCAACTGATCCTGCGTCTCGTCGACAGCAATGGCCGGGCGATCGAGCGCAGCCTCACCCGCCCGGTGCTGGCCGACGTCACCCGCATCGGTGTGAAGCCGCGCTTCGGCGATGCCAGCGGCCTGGCCGAAGGCAGCGAAGCGTCGTTCGACGTGATCGCGGTGGCGCCCGACGGCGCAACCGCCGACGAGGCCGGCCTCGAATGGTCGCTGTCGCGGGTGGAGACGACCTACCAGTGGTACCGCAACAGCGGCACCTGGAAATGGGAAGCCGTCACCACCACCCGTCAGGTGGCCAACGGCACGGTCGACGCCCAGGCCTCCGGCCCGGTCGCCATCGGCGCCCCGGTCAGCTGGGGCCAGTACCGGCTCGAAATCTCGAGCACCGGCGAAGGCGCGACCTCGACCAGCTACGAGTTCTATGCCGGCTACTATTATCCGGAAGCCGGTTCCGACACGCCGGACACCCTGTCCGTCGCGCTCGACAAGCCGGCCTATCGCAAGGGCGAGACGGCCAACCTGAAGCTCGATCCGCAGTTCGCCGGCACTGCGCTGGTGATGGTGGTCGACGATCGCATCATCGACATGAAGGCGGTCGAGGTGCCGGAAGGCGGTACTACCGTGCCGCTCGAAGTCACCGATGACTGGGGTCCTGGCGCCTATGTGACGGCGATGCTCTATCGTCCGGCCAGCGCCGAAGCCAAGCGGATGCCGGCGCGCGCGCTCGGCCTCGCTTTCGCCGATGTCGAGCCGGGCGACCTGAAGCTCGACCTGAGCCTCGATGCGCCCAAGGAAGCGCTGCCGCGCCAAGCGTTCACCACCACGGTGAAACTCGGCAACGTCAAGCCGGGCGACAAGGCCTACGTGGCGGTTGCGGCAGTGGACCTCGGCATCCTCAACCTCACCAAGTTCCAGGTGCCGGATCCGGATGGCTGGTTCTTCGGCCAGCGCCAGCTCGGCGTCGAGGTGCGCGACCTCTATGGCCAGCTGATCGACCCGATGCAGGGCACGCCCGGCGCGTTCCGCACCGGCGGTGACGAGGGCGCCTCGCGCCTCGGCACGCCGCCGGCGACCACCGTGCTGGTGGCGCTGCACTCGGGCATCGTCGAAGTGGGGGCCGACGGCACCGCGACGATCAGCTTCGACATGCCGGATTTCAACGGCACGGTGCGGCTGATGGCGATGGCGTGGAGCGCCGGCGCCGTGGGCCACGGTTCCGCCGACGTGATCGTGCGGGATCCAGTGGTGGTGAACCTGAGCCCGCCGCGGTTCCTCCGTCTCGACGATACATCGCGGCTGCTGGTCGAGGTCAACAACGTCGCCGGAACGCCGGGCACCTACAAGGTGGCGCTCGACACGGGCACCGGGCTCTCGACCGATGCGGCCGAGACGTCGGTCGACCTGCCGACCGGCGAGCGCACCGCGCTCAACCTCAGCCTTACCGGCACGGCGATCGGCGACCAGACGCTCAGGGTGATCGTCACTGCGCCCGATGGCACGACGCAGACCAAGGAGCTGACGCTCGGGGTCCGCGCCGCCAGCGCACCGGTGACCACCAGCCAGCTGATCCCGCTGGACGTGGGCGCCAGGCAGACGCTCGACAAGAGCTTCTTCGCCGACATGGTGCCGCATACCGGGGAGCTGACGCTCGCGGTGGGCCCGATTGCCCGCCTCGACGTGCCGGGGCTGCTGATGCAGCTCGACCGCTACCCCTATGGCTGTGCCGAGCAGACCTCGAGCCGGGCCCTGCCGCTGCTCTATCTCAACGAAGTCGCCTCGATGATCGGTCTGGGCGACGACGAAGCGATCACCCAGCGGGTCAAGGACGCGATCAAGAACCTGCTCGCCAAGCAGACCTCCAGCGGCGGTTTCGGCCTCTGGGGGCCCTATGACGGCACCGACCTGTGGCTCGACTCCTACGTCACCGAGTTCCTGCTCCGCGCCAAGGCGGAAGGCTACGACGTGCCGGATCTGGCGATGACCCGGGCGCTCGACAACCTCGGCAACCAGGTGTCCTATGCCACCGACTTCACGGTCGGCGGCGAGGACGTGGCCTTCGCGCTCTACGATCTGGCGCGCGCCGGCCGGGCCGCCATCGGCGACCTGCGCTACTACCTCGAGGCGCGCCTCAGCGCCTTCGGCTCGCCCCTCGCCAAGGCCCAGCTCGGCGCCGCGCTCGCCCTCTATGGCGACCGGACCCGGGCGGCCACCGCCTTCCAGGCGGCGGTCGAGGACCTTAGGGCACGCGAGGATCGGGCCAAGTACCGCAACGACTATGGCAGCCAGCTGCGCGATACGGCCGGAGTGCTCGCACTCGCCGCCGAGTTCACGCCGTCGGGTGTCGATATCGGCGAACTGACGAGCAAGCTCGCGACGCTGCGCGACCAGGCCCGCTGGACCTCCACCCAGGAGGATGCGTGGACCCTGGTGGCGGCCTCGGCGCTGGCCCGTGAGGCCGGCGATGGTTCGGTGACGATCGATGGCGACCCGCTCAAGGGCACCGTCTATCGCCGCTACGACCAGGAGGCGTTCGACAGCCAGCCGGTGGAGATCGTCAATAACGGCAACCGTCCGACCGAGATGAAGGTGACCGTCACCGCCATCCCGGCGACCCCGCCGGCGGCGAGCTCCAACGGCTTCACCATCCAGCGCGACTACTACCTGCCCAATGGCGAAGTGGCCGACCTCAGCAACATCCACCAGAACGATCGCTTCGTGGTGGTGCTGACGACGCAGCCGACGCAACTGGGCTCGGGCCAGTATGTGGTGGCCGATCCGCTGCCGGCCGGGTTCGAGATCGAGAACCCCGACCTGCTGCAGGGCTCGGGCGTCGCCGATCTCAGCTGGCTCACCGTCGATACGCCGGCGCATGTGGAATCGCGCACCGACCAGTTCGTCGCCGCCTTCCGCTTCACCTCGGCGGCCAGCAGCGTCACCACCGCCTATATGGTGCGTGCCGTATCGCCGGGCAGCTTCGTGATGCCGGGCGCCACGGTCGAGGACATGTACCGGCCGGAGCTGCGCGCCAATACCGACGCGGGCCAGATCGAGGTCGGCACGACCGGGCCATGAGCAGGGCCGCACAGAAACCTGAGCCTCGGCGCTTCCGCGCGCCGGGGCTCTTTACTGCGACGCTGATCGTGCTGGCCGGCGTGGCGCTGGTCGGTAGCCAATATGGGCTGGCCGTGCTGCGCGATATCCGCGCCACGCTGCCGCCCACTCCGGTGGTGTCGGCGGTGCCCGTGTCGACCGCGGTGGTCGACAACGCCGGCCTGTTGCTCAGGCCCTTCACCACGGCCAATGGCCGCTGGCGCCTGCCCGTGACCATTGCCGAGGTCGACCGGCGCTTCATCGACATGCTGCTGGCCTACGAGGACCAGCATTTCAACGAACACCAGGGCATCGATTGGCCCTCGATGCTGCGCGCCGCGGTGCAATATGCCGGGGCAGGGCGGATCGTCTCGGGTGGCTCCACCCTCACCATGCAGGTGGCGCGGCTGATCGGCGGCGAGCCGACCCGCAACATTGCCGGCAAGCTGCGCCAGATGGTGCATGCCGACATGCTGGAGCGCTCCCTCAGCAAGGACGACATCCTCACGCTCTACCTGACGCTGGCGCCCTATGGCGGCAATATCGAGGGGATCCGTGCGGCGAGCCTCGCCTATTTCGGCAAGGAGCCGGGGCGGCTCACCACGGCGGAATGCGCGCTGCTGGTGGCGCTGCCGCAATCGCCGGAAGCCCGTCGGCCGGACCGCGACGTCGAGGTCGCGCGGGCGGCACGCAACCTGGTGCTCGACCGCATGGTCGGCGCCCGGGTGATCAGCGCCGAGGAGGCCGAGGCGGCCAAGCTCGAGCCGATGCCCAAGGCGCGACGCGAGTTCCCGATGTTCGCGGCGCATCTCGCCGAGGCGGCGGTCAAGGCGCACCCCAATGCACGGCGGATCGAACTCACCATCGACAGGACGCTCCAAGGCAAGCTCGAGCGGCTGGGCGCCGATCGGGCGGCGCAGCTGGGCTCGAAACTCTCGGTGGCGATCGTCGTCGCCGACCAGCAGACCGGCAATATCCTCGCGTCGGTCGGCTCGGCCGGCTTGTTCAACACCGAGAGCGCCGGCTATGTCGATATGACCGAGGCCGTGCGCTCACCCGGCTCGACCCTCAAGCCGCTGATCTACGGACTGGCGTTCGAGCTCGGCCTCGCCCATCCCGAGAGCCTGATCGAAGATCGGCCGACGGCGTTCAACGGCTATGTACCGGTCAATTTCGACGGCTTCAACCGCGGCACGGTGTCGATCCGGCAGGCTCTGACCGAGTCGCTGAATATCCCCGCCGTGGTGGTGCTCGATGCGGTCGGCCCGGCGCGGCTGGTGGCGCGGATCAAGCGGGCGCATGCGGCGGCGCGGCTGCCCGCCGACACGGCGCCAAGCCTCGCGGTGGGGCTCGGTGGCGTCGGCTTGACGCTGCGCGACCTGGTGTCGATCTACGCCGCGATCGGCCGGGGCGGCACGCCCGTGGTGCTGCGCGACGGGGTGAAGCCGGTGGTCGAGGAAACCGAGACGCCGGCGCCGGTGCTCGACCCGATCGCTGCCTGGTATGTCGCCAATATCCTCGCCGACGTGCCGCCGCCGCTCAACGGTTCGGCTGGACGCATCGCCTACAAGACCGGCACCTCCTACGGCTATCGCGACGCCTGGGCCATCGGCTTTGACGGCAAGACCGTGATCGGGGTGTGGGTCGGCCGGCCCGACAACTCGCAGATCCCCGGCATTACCGGCATCCGTGCGGCGGCGCCGATCCTGTTCGAGGCCTTCGACCGGCTGGCCGAGAAGACCGTGCCGCTGCGCGATGCGCCGCCGGGCACGATCTTTGCCTCCAACTCCGAACTGCCCCTGCCGCTGCGCCGCTTCCGCCATCCTGACGAGCAGAAGGTGAAACGCGATGCGGCGCCGCAGATCGCCTATCCGGCCGACGGCGTCGATGTCGACCTGGGGCTCGCCTCGGGCAACGAGGCGCCGCTGATCGTCAAGGTGCGCAACGGCGTGCCGCCCTTCACCTTCTTCGCCAACGGCGCGCCGTTCGGGCGCTCGGCGTTCGCAAGGCAGAACAGCTGGCGGCCGGATGGGCCGGGCTTCGTGACGCTGTCGGTGGTGGATGCCGAAGGACGCTCGGACTCGGTGAAGGTGTTCCTGGATTAGGGGGCGGGGCCGCCAGGGGCTCGCCCGGAAGGCTGCGCCTGCGGCCCACCCCCCTCCCATCCTCCCCCACAAGGGGGGAGGTGTCGTCTGGTGCGTCAGGCACCATCCAACCGCATCCACCAGCCCAGCACCTCCCCCTTGATGGGGGAGGATGGGAGGGGGTGGGGCAACAGGCGACCGAGTATGCCGTGGCGCTGCAGGCCCCGAACAACCTCTGATCGTCGTCAAATTAGATGAGACTCGGCGGCAACCGCTTCATCAAACGGGAAGGCGCCGTTGCGATGGTGTCCGGGCCTCACTTGAGCCGTCCGGCGGACCATCTGCCGGACGGCTCCATTCATTTGACCGCTACTTGACGATTGTCATCGCCTTGAGCTTGCTGACATCGGCCGGCAGTTCCGTGTCGCCGGCTGCGAGGCCGTTGACCGAGAGGATGTAGGCGACGAGATCGGCGTAGGTCTCATCGCCCAACTGGCCCGGCCGCGACGGCGGCATGCGGTCATGCACGTGGGTGTAGAGCGCAGCGACACTCTGGCCGACCCATTTGCCTTCGAAATACGGCCCGGCGAGCGGCGGGCCATAATTGGCGCTGATCAGATCGGGGCCGTGGCAGGAGACGCAGTTGGCATCGTAGGCGGTCTTGCCGCGCGCCGCCTGCTCCGCCGTGAAGCTCGCCGGCGCGCCGGCCGCGGCGGTGCTCGTCGCCGCCTCGGCAGCCGGGGCTGCCTCGCTCGGCGCTGCCGCAGCGCTGCCGTCGCCCTCGCCCTTATAGGTGTAGACGAGGATGGCGCCGGGGTTCTGCAGGGTCGTGCCGGCGCCACCGCTCATGGTGCCGACGAGGCCGCTGACATCGGTCGCCACGTACATGGTCTTCATGTCGGGGCTCAGCGCCATGTCGCGCAGCCGGTTCTCGGACTGGAAGTAGCGCTCGATCGGCCCGGCGGCGGATTTGCCGTCGGCGCTGAGCGGGATGCGATAGATCGAGCCGCGCTTCAGTGTGGTGACGAGCAGCGAGTTCTCCCAGCCGGGAATGCCTTCGCCCGGCTTGGGGAAGTAAGCCTGCATCGACGAGGTGGCGACGGTCGGCCAGCAGATGAAGTCGATGCCGCCGCAGGCCGGGTCGGTGAAATCCCAGTCGCTGGGGACGGTGAAGAGCGTCGCCAGCGGGTCATGCTGCTGGCCGGGCCAGGCGGTTTCGTCCTCGACCGGCACCGAAGGATCGATGGTGATGTCGGAGAAGGTCAGCTGGGCGCAGGGCGTGGTCGCGAGGTCCCAGCGGGCCATCTGGTAGGCCTTGTCGTCCTTGAAGCCGACGACATGCGGCCAGCCGTAATTGTCGCCGCCGACCAGCACATTGACTTCGTCATCGGTCTTGGGCCCCTGCTCGGACGCATAGAGCGTGCCGTCAGGCCCGAAGTCGATGCCCTGCATGTTGCGGTGGCCATAGGTGAAGACATGGCTCTTGACGCCCTCGATCTCGGGGTTGTCCTCGGGGATCGAACCGTCGAGATTGAGCCGCAGCGACTTGCCCTGGTAGGCGACCCAGTTCTTGGCCGAGACTTCGTCGGCGGTCGGCAGGCGCTGCGCCTCGATCGGAATGCACCAGTTGCCGAGCTGGCCCTTACCGCCATCGCCAATGGTGTAGTAGAGCTTGCCGTCGGGGCCGAACTTCAGCCGGCCGGAATTGTGGTCGTTCTGGCCGGGCATGCCGGCAATGATCACCTGCGGGTCGCTCAGCGTCCCGGCAGCCTTGTCGTAGCTAAGCCGAACGATCTTGGCGAAGAGGTTGGCATAAGGGCTGAACGGGTCCTTGACCCAGTCATGCTTGGGCAGCGATTTGTCCACGTAGGTATAGGCCGCGTAGACGTAATCATTGCCGGTATCCTTGAGCAGGCCGGGGTCGAGCGCCATGCCGAGCAGGCCGTCCTGGCCGCCGGGGGGCGAGACCTCCTCGATATCGATCGCCACCTGCTTGGTGCCATCGGTCGGGTTGACGCGCGTGATCCTGCCACCGACGCGTTCGGTCACCCACAGCCAGTCATCCGGCCCCCAGGTGATCTCCCATGGCCCCTCGAGACCGTTGGTCAGCTCCTTCATCTCGAACTGCTTGGTGCCGGTGACCGCCGTGTCCGGCGCGCCTTGCGCCAGGGCGGGACCAACGGTGCCGGCGATCAGCGCGGCAAGGGCGAACGTTGCGAAAAGTCTCATGGCGTTCCTCCGAGGAAATGAATCGGCGACCCAACCCGCAGCCGAGCGGATTGGGTCCGGGTGGACCGATCCTAATGAACTCACCGTCGTGCGGGCGTTAGCCCGCCGCAGAGGTTACGACTGGTCGTGCTTCCAGCCGAGAATGCGCTCGGCTTTGGACGAATTGAAGAAGGCCTTGCGGCCGCTGAGATCGCCCTTGATCGGGATGCCGGGGAAGAACTTCTCCGCCGCCTCGAGGCTTGGCATGTCGAGCGTGGTGTCGGGGGCCACGATGTAGAACACTTCGTGCCCCCTGAACTTGCCTTCGATGCTCAAGAGGCACGCCCGCGCCGCCGCGTCGAACCGGGTATAGGCGAAGAGGTGCTTTTTCGGCGAAGGCGCGTTGGGGGTGAAGTTGCGGGCCGCCAGTTCGCGCTCCGGCACCACCCAGTGGAAGCGCATCGAGGCGATCGAGATATCGTCCCAGCGGCGGGCGAAGGCATCGGCCTGCTGTTCGCAGATCCATTTCGAAAGGCTGTAAGGCTCCTCGGAATAGTTGGCGTGCTCCTCGTCGATCGGCAGGTAGTCGTAATGCGGATCGCGGCTGTAGGAATGGCCGATGGCGTTTACGCTACTGGCCTGGCAGATGCGCATGATGCCGTTGTCGACTGCGGCCTGCAGCGCATTGTAGCTGCCCACCACGTTGTTGTTGTGGACGACATGGTCAGGGTGCCGGCCCGGCGAGGGGATGGCGGCCATGTGGATCAGCGCGTCGCAGCCGGCAAAGGCGGCAACGAGCTTTTCATACTCATCCATGTCGGCCTGGATGAAATGCAGGTCCTTGGTCTCTTCGGTCTCGGGCGCCGCGACGCGGTCGATGCAGACCAGGTCGTGACCCTGTTTGCGCGCCTCGGTGATGATGGCGCGGCCGATGCCGCCGGATGAACCGGTAAGTGCGATCTTCATGGCGTCAGTCTCAACTCGAATAGACGGCTTCGTGGAGGCCGCGGATATAGCCGATGGCATAGAGGCGGCCGAAGGCGGAGTAGCCGGCGTTCTCGTTGCTGTCGCCCTCGACCGTGGGGACATGGTCGGGGCGCAGCACGCCGTCGAAATCGATGTCCTTGTAGGCGCGCATGGTGGCGAGCATGTCGGTCTTGCCGGCGTCGTGCCAGGTTTCGTGGAAGCTGGTCGGCACGCCCTCGACGTCGCGGAAGTGCACGAAGCTGATCTTCTTCTTGCCGAAGCCGCGGATCACCTTGGGCAGGTCGTCGGTCATCAGGGTGAAGTTGCCCTGGCAGAGCGTGATGGTGTTGTAGTCGGACGGCAGCATGTCGACGAGGCGCTGGAAGTTCGGCACCGTGCGCATGATGCGGCTGACGCCCTTGATCGGGGTGATCGGCGGGTCGTCGGGGTGCATGGAGAGCTTGACGCCGGCCTTCTCGGCCACCGGCAGCACGCGGCGCAGGAAATATTCCAGCGTCTCCCAGAGCTTTTCTTCCGAGACCGGCGGGTTCGAGGTGATGCTGTCGGGCACGTCGTTGGCATCGAACGCCGTCACCACAGAGCCGCCGCGGCTGGGATACGCCATGTTGGTGCGCACCCAGTTGAAATCGGTCATCCACTCGTAACACCAGACCGGGATGCCGAGCTTGCCCATGTTGGTGATCAGCTCGCAGACCACGTCGATCTCGGCGTCGCGGCCCTCGAGGCCGCGCTTGGCGAGGTTCAGCGGCGGGCGCGCCTCGATGACGCGGATCTCGTAGCCGCCCTTCTCGTACTCATCCTTCATGCGCGACAGCGCCGAGAGCGAAGACACCCGCTCATTGGCCTGGAGGCTGTCGAAGGGCAGGCCGGCGACCGCCAGATCGACCCCGCACTGCTTGGCGAGCTTCCAGACGGGAGAATATTTCGGAGGGATGACCTCGGCGATCTCTAGCATGTCGATACGATCTCGAAAGTTGGTGCGGCAAATATCGGGCCGCGGTGGACGTAACTGTGCCGGCCGCTGCAAACGGCCGGCGTTATGAGTTGCAGCCCGCCCCTGCGGGGCAGGCCCTGTAGAGGCACGCTAGGGCGTCGACGCGTTGGCGCTGAACTCGGCCTGCGACTCCTTGGAGCGGACCGAATGCTGGCCCCATTTCTGATCGAGGTTGGGCCACGGAATCGAGTCGACCAGCAGCCTCGTATAGGCGTGCTGCGGGTTGCGGATCACCGTCTCCACATCGCCCTTCTCCACCACGTCGCCGCGATAGAGCACCGTGATGGTGTCGGCCACGTGGTAGGCGGTAGTGAGGTCGTGCGTGATGTAGATGATGGTCACGCCATGGTCGCGATGCAGGTTCTTCAGCGATTCGAGGATGTTGGCGCGCAGCGACGCATCGACCATCGAGACCGGCTCGTCGGCGATCAGCAGTTTGGGCTTCAGCAGCAGGGCGCGGGCGACATTGATGCGCTGGCGCTGGCCGCCCGACAGCTGGTGCGGGAAACGGCCGAGCACATCCTCGGGGCGCAGGCCCACCGCGGTCAGCGCTTCGTCCATCCTGTTGCGCGCGTCCTTACCGGATTTGGCCAGCTTGAACTGCCTGATCGGCACGGTCAGCAGGTGGTCGACGGTGTAGAACGGGTTGAACACCGCGAACGGGTCCTGAAACACTGCCTGCACCTCGCGGCGATAGGCCATGCGATCAGCGCCGCGCAGCGTCGTGATGTTCTTGCCGCGATAGAGGATCTCGCCGGTGGTGGGGGTGATGAAGCCCAGCACCAGCATGGCGAGCGTGGTCTTGCCCGAACCGGACTCGCCGGCGACGGTGAGGATGGTCGGATCATCCTCCTTCAGCGTCAGGTTGAACTCCTTGAGCGCGATCTTGGCGTGCGAGGACAACAGGCCGCGCTGGTAGACCTTGGTGACGTTGCGGATTTCCAGAAGATTGGACATGGGTTCAATTCCCCTGGTCGTAGAGGTGGCAGGCAACGAGCTGGCCGCCGGGCAGCACGTTCACCTTGGGCTTTTCGGTGCGCGAGCGGTCCGAAGCGAAGGGGCAGCGCGGATGGAAGGCGCAACCCGAGGGCAGCCTCAGCAGCGAGGGCGCGAGGCCCGGGATGCCCTTGAACTGGCCCTTGTTGTCGAGCGTCGGCAGGCTCGAGATCAGCGCCTGCGAGTAGGGGTGCTTGGGGCTGGTGAACATCTCGCGCACCGTCGCGAGCTCGACCAGCCGGCCGGCATACATCACCGCCACATGGTCCATGGTCTGGGCCATCAGGCCCATGTCGTGGCCGATCAGGATGACGGCTGAGTTGATCTCGTCCTGCACCTTGTCGATGGTTTCCATCACCTGGCGCTGGGTAACCACGTCGAGCGCGCTGGTCGGCTCGTCGGCGATGATCACCTCGGGGCGGAGCAGGATGCCGATAGCAATACAGACGCGCTGCTTCATGCCGCCCGACAATTCGTGCGGGTACATGTGGAAGACGCTCGGATCGAGATCGACCGATTTCAGCGCCCAGACACAGCGATCGTTGATGGCGCTGGCGCTCTCGCCGCGCAGGTGCGACTTGATGGCGTCGACCATCTGCGCGCCGACCCGCATCACCGGGTTGAGCGAGTTCATGGCGCCCTGCGGGATATAGGCGATCTTGCTCAACCGCGCCTTGCGCATCTCCTCTTCGTTCAGCGCCTGGAGGTCCGTGCCGCCGACCCAGACGCTGCCGCCTTCGATCCGCCCCGGCGGCTTGATCATGCGCATCATGGCCAGCGCCAGGGTGGATTTGCCCGAGCCGGACTCGCCCACCATGCCCATCTTGGTGCCGGCTTGGAGGGTGAAGCTGACATTGTCGAGGGCGCGGGCGCGGCCGAGGTCGGTATAGTAGGTCACGACCAGGTCGTTGACGCGGAGGACCGGGCCGCCCGCTGCCGGGCCGGCGTTGCGGCCCGATGCGGTGTCGGTGCTTGCGAGATTCATAGTCATTACTCCGTCCGCCGCACGCGCGGGTTGGCCAGTTCGTCGAGGCCCATATTGATGAGGGCGAGCGAGCCCAGGATCAGGATCATCGCGATCGAGGGGCCGATCGGCCACCACCACCAGCCGTTGAAGAAGGCGCCCTGCAGCTGCGCCGCCCAGATGATGTTGCCCAAGAGCGGCTCACGCAGCGGGCCGAGGCCGAGCACCGCGAGGTAGAACGAGGCGAACACCGCCGAGAACACCTGGCCAACGAAGGCCGCGGCAATGAACGGCAAGAGGTTGGGCAGGATCTCCTTGAAGATGATGGCGATGTCGCTGACGCCGGAGAGCTTGGCGACCGCCACGAACTGTCGTTCCTTCATGGTCAGCACCTGGGCGCGGATCACCAGGGTGGGGCCCATCCAGGCGAGCATCACCACGATCAGCGCCATGGTGACGATGGTGACGTCGCGCTTGTCGAGGGAACCGGCGACCACGACCTGGATCAGCAGCACCGGGATCGGCGTCAGGATCTGGCAGATGGTGCGGATGGTGGAGTCGATCCAGCCGCCGAAATAGGCGGAGGTGAAGCCAAGGACGACGCCGATCAGGGTGCCGAGGCCCCCGGCGATGACGCCGATGACGGCGGTCTGCCACATGCCCACCACCATCGCGGCGAGGAGGTTGCGGCCGAAGAAGTCGGTGCCGAACGGATATTTGAGGCTCGGCGGCTGCTTGGTCGCCACCGACAGCGGGTAGGCCTGCTTGGGATTGATGGTCATCAGGCCGATGACGGTGAACAGCACCAGCGCGATGAGGATGATCAGGCCGACGGCGAGGCCCCGGTTGCGGTTGAAATAGCGCAGCAGGAGGGTCAATCTTCCGGGCTGCTGGACCGCCGCTTCGGGCGCCGAAGTTGCAACGATTGTGGTCAATTGTCCGGTTCCTACTGGTTACGCACGCGCGGGTCGAGCAGCGGGTAGATGAACTCCAGCACCGCCATCAGCACGGCGATGGCGATGGTGATGAACAGCACGATGCCGTAGATGACGGGGAAATCGTTGGCGCGGATGGCGTTGTTGAGCACCGTGCCGAGACCCGGCAGGCCGAAAAGGCCCTCGACGATGATGGCCGAGGTCACCACCGTGCCGAGCGCCAGCGCGAGGCCGGTCACCTGCGGCAGCAAGGTGTTCCTCAGGTAATAGTCGCGGAAGATGCGACCTCCGGTCAGGCCCTTGTGCTCGGCGAAGTTCACATAGTCCTCGCCCTGGATGGTGACGCCCATGCCGCGCATCGACAGCACCCAGCCGCCGACCGAACCTAGGATCAGCGCCAGGCCCGGCAGCAACTGGTGGCGCAGCAGGTCGAGGGCGAAGTCGAACGACCAGTTGGGCACCACGCCGATCGAGTAGGCGCCGCCCAGCGGCAGGAGCTTCAGCCGGAAGCCGATGAAGAACAGCAGCAGCACGCCCATGATCACCGGCGGCACGCCGGTCAGCAGCACGAACGGGGTAGCGATGCCGCGCAGCCAGCGCGGCGCCTTGGGCCAGGCCGAGATGGCGCCCAGCAGGTTGCCGATGACGAAGCTGAGAATGGTGGTCACCAGCAGCAGGAAGAAGGTCCAGGGCAGGGCCTGCGCGATGATGTCGGTGACGGTCGCCGGATAGCGGTTCAGCGAATAGCCGAAATCCATGCGGACGATGTTGCCCAGATAGTTCCAGTACTGCTCGAGCAGCGGCTTATCGAGACCGAACTGCTCGTTCATGTTGGCGATGAGCTTTTCGATGTCGCCCGGAGCGAAGCCGCCGGAACGCGCCAGTTCGGCGAAGCGCTCACGGATGGCGTTGCGGGGACTGAGGCGGGGGATGAAGAAAACGATCGTGGATGCGGCCCAGATGACCAGAACCAGGAAAGAGAGGCGCTTGGCAATCAGCTTGAAGTTCACTCGGTCAACTCCGGCGCGGTGGATCAGAGCGGGACGACGCTTGGCGCATCGCGGCCGGCTCTACGTCTTGGTGTTTGGCGAGATCGAGCCGGAGAGGTCTCCGACGTCCTGATCCCGCTTGGGGAGGAGTGCGCGCGGACGCGCACCCCGATGTCGTTGGTCGACTTTACTGCGCGCCGGTCGGCTGCAGCGAGGTGATGACCAGGAGGCCAGTGTGAGCCCAGAACGCGCCGTTGGTGCCCATTGCGGGGTTGGCGGCGGTCGGCCAGTTCTTCCAGTAGTGCTGGTTGTAGGCGATGCGGTGCAGCCACTGGATGATCGGAATATCGATCGTATCGCGCCAGTAGATGCCCAGAGCCTTGGCGGCGCCTTCCTGGAACTTCGGATCGTCCGACGAGAGCGGGGCGATCGAGTCGAGGATTTCGTCGTACTCGGGGTTCTTGTAGCGCGAGAACCGGTTGTTGCCGGCCGATGTGCCGATGGCTTCGCTGTACTTGCCGTGGAAGAGGTTCAGAGCCTCGAACGGGTCGTAGAGCGATGCGCCGTGGCCGAACATGTAGAGGCCGGCCTTGCCGTCCGCCATGTTCTGGTAGGCATCGGGGCCGAAGTTGATCGCGGCGTCGAAGCCGCCCTGGCGAAGCATTTCGACCAGGATCGGCACGATGTCGGAGTGGATGCCTTCGAAGCCCTGGATGGTGGCGTCGATGGTCTTGCCATCCTTCTCCCATAGGCCGTCGCCGTTCATGGTGTAACCGGCTTCGGTCATCAGCTTGCCGCTCTGCTCGGGGTCGAACAGGCGCGGCTGGTACTGCTCCTCGAGCGCCTTGACGGCGGGCGAGTCGGCAAAGGCCTGCAGGTTCGGGTAGAGCGGGAACGGATAGATGGTCGCGATCGGAGCGCCTTCATACAGGATGTCGTTGATGACATCGCGGTTGATGACGAGGCTCATGGCACGACGGATGTTGGGGTCGTTGTACGGCTCCAGCTGGGTGTTCATCCACAGCGAGTTCGGCCACCAGTCGAGATAGCCGAACGGCGATTCCGAACCGGTATGCGTGGTGATCTCCGGGTTCTGGGCAAGGATGTTGCCGATAACCGAGGAGCGCATGTCGAGGGCGGAGTCGAACTCGTTGTTCACGACGCGCTGGGCGACGGTGTCCATCGAGACGCCGGTGATGTTGGCGATGATGACGCGCTTGACGGCCGGCTCGGCGATGCGGCCGGCTTTGACCGCCCACCAGTCCGGACGGTAGTCGAAGATCTTCTGGTTAGCGTTCCACGCCTTCAGGTCATACGGGCCCGAGTGCGGGATATCGATGCTGCCGGGCGCCATGTTGACGTCGGGCTGCTTGGACAGCCAGTCGGCCGGCACGATCGGGATACCGGTATCGAACTTCTCGGTCAGCACCTCGAACTTGAAGCGCGGGGCCGGGGCCTTGAAGTTCACCTTCACGGTCAGGTCGTCGACGATGTCGGTGGACGAGACGAACTGGGTGAAGTGCGCGTTGTAGGGCAGCTTGTTATTGTTCAGCTGGCCATCGAAGGTGAACTTGACGTCCTTGGCGGTGACGGGGGTGCCGTCAGACCACTTGGCGTCCTTGTTCAGCTTGATCTCGAGCGCGGTGAAGGTGTCGTCGGTATATTCCATGCTGTCGGCCAGCCACGGAACGTACTCGCCCTTGAAGATGGCGAAGTACATCAGCGGCTCCCACATGAAGGCATTGCCTTCCTGGTGGGTATAGCCGGGGAGCGCCCACGGATTGGTGACGCCGATCGGCGACGACAGCGCGACGCCCCAGCCCAGAACCACGGTCTGGTTGCGCGGCACATCCGGAAGCGGAGTCGCCGGAGCGATTTCCTTTGGCGCTGTGGCAGCGAGCGGGCTTTGCGCCAGCGCTGCCAGCGGCGATGCCATGACGCCGAGCGCCAGCAGTGCCGCTGTGATTGTTCTACGTTTGACCATGTGACAGAGTCTCCCTTGACTGTCGACGAAAGCAAAGCGTCGCCTTGTCGGCGACCGATGTTTGAATTGTGGGTCCCATGGACCCGGTTACGCCCCACACCTCCTCAAGATAATCTTGTTATCCTGCGATCATGTCCTGGGAGCGGGCGTTCGGCCTGGCCGGGACAACGCGGACGCGCTATGCGCACCGGTCGTCCCATCATTGCCTCGGGTGGTCTGCTCTGTCCGCCGATCTCCTGCTGGAAGATCGGACCGGGTCCTGCGAGCCTTCGCTGTCGCGCCGCGCCCGATTGGGCGGTTACGGCGCAGCATAGTCCGACGGCGGCCTATGGTCGGGCCACCGCTACGCTATGCCTGGCGTCTCGCTTTTCCCGTCCATCGGACAGTCAGATCTTGCCCTGCGGCATTGGCTTGGCGTCTCCCCCATGGAACCGGCAACTCCCTCCAGAGCGCCCGGCTTTTCTCCCAATATTCTCAAGCGTTAGACGCGCGTGGGGGTTGAGTCAACAGCTGGAATGGTAGTTCGAAGCGCCCCTCGCGCAGGAAATTCGCTCGACATCTCGAAGCGCTTTGAATGTGCGGGACTTTTTTTGGTTTTACCAAGTCTGTGTATCAACGCGCAAAAATAATGTGCGATCGGTAACATCGGCGTGCATGAGGCCGGGATTCTCGTCCCTCGCGGCACGTGCGACAGCCGGCGTGTCAGACGAAGCGGACGATGAGCCGCTGCTCGGTTCGGCCGGTGACTTCACAGGCCCATTCGACAGCGTCGGAGCGGATCTGCAAGGTGAAGGCGTCGGGGATATCGCGCGTCGAACTCAGCAGCAGTTCGGCGCCGTTCTCCCACAACGCGCGCACGGTGCAGTCGGCTACCGCGTGGCGGTTCATGAAGATGAGGCGGCCGGCCTTGAGCACGCGACGGCGTTCGGCCTGCACCGTGGTGCCGGCAGGCTGCCAGACGGCGCTGCGGTTGCGGCCGCCCCGCTTGGCGGCATAGAGCGCCTCGTCGGCCTTTTGCAGCAGGCTGTCGACATCGTCGCCCACCGGATCGAGGCTGGCGATGCCCAGGCTGGCGCTCACCGCGATCGGCGGGTGGCTGCCGGGGATCTTCAGCGTCCGGATCGCGGCGCGCAACTTCTCGGCCGCTTCCCAGGCGCGGTGCTGGTCGGTATGCGGCAGCAGCACCGCGAACTCCTCGCCGCCGAGGCGGCCGAACAGGTCGGTGCGGCGCAACTGCTCGCCGACCAGCCGCGATACGGCGGCAAGCACCTGGTCGCCGGCGGCGTGGCCATAGGTATCGTTGACCGACTTGAAGTGGTCGAGATCGAGCGCAATGCAACTGAGCGCGCTGCGATGGCGGCGGGCGAGGGCGACGAATTTGCCGGCTTCGTCCTTGAAGGCGCGCCGACTCGAAACCCCGGTCAGGGCATCGGTCGCGGCGAGGCGCCGCAACTCCAGTTCGTTCATGGCGACATGCGCCAGTTCGGTAAGGATGGCCTTTTCGCGCGGGCCGAAACTGCGAACGGCGGAGTCGATGGCGCAGACCGAGCCGATATGGAAGCCGTCGCTGGTGGTCAGCGGCGCCCCGGCATAGAAGCGCACATGCGGGTCGCCCTTGACATAGGGGTTGTCGCGAAAGCGCTCGTCGAGCGTCGCGTCGGGCACGACGATCGGGGTGGGGTCGACCAGCAGGTGCTTGCAGAAGGCGCTCTGCAACGGCACTTCATCGGTCGAGAAGCCATCGACTGCCTTGTACCATTGCCGGTGCGCGTCCATGAGCGAGACGATGCCCACTTCGACGCCGAGGGCCAGCTTGATCAACCGCGCGATCCGATCGAAGGCCTCTTCGCGGCCGGTATCGAGCACGTCGTAGCGCTCGAGCGCCGCCAGCCGCTGGTGGTCCGCGGCAGGCTCGAACGCCTCGTCGGTGAGAAGTGCCAGACCCATCGCGCAGCGATCCCCGTTGCCAGTGATATCGTTGTCGAAGCGGGTTAAGCACTCCTTAACCCTGGCCGCGCGGGCGCGATCACATTGTCAGACGACGAGCGCGCCGGCTATGCCGACGGCGCCGTTATGCGGCCGTTCGCCGGGAGCGTTCCGCTGCGGGGACATTCAATCGACCGCAAGCTTTGCTACGGTGGCGACGAGGCCGTCGAACAGCGCAGCGGCCACGGGATCGGCGCCCGGTGCATCGCCCAGCAGACGGAAGGTGGTGACCACCAGGCCGCCCCTGCCGACGCGGCGGCGGGCGATGGTGGCGGCCGGCTTGTTGATCCAGCCGATGACCACTCCGGCATCGATCAACCCCTCGTATTCCCAGGACCGGAAGCCGGTCAGCACGTGGTGCGGTACGACGCGGTCGAACGAGAGGTCGAGCAACGGGCCGCCGGGCAGGGCGGCAAAGGCGCCGTTGCGCCTGATCCAGGAAAAGTTGGCGATCCAGTCGCCACGCCACAGCGTGCCGTCGCGCAGCACCAGGCCGATATTGGGCAGCTGCGTTTCGGCGCCGAGGTGGCGTGCCCGTTCCTTGCCGGCCGGCATGGTCGGCGGCTCGGCGCGCGGCGGATCGGTCCTGAGGTTCCGATGCGTCTCCACCGAGCCGTCGGCGAGCACCAGGTAGCGCGCGCCGCGGCGCATCGCCTCGATGTCGGTGGCGTCGAGCGCATGAGCGAGGATCAGGTCGGCGGCTGCCGCATCCGAGGTCATCGCATAGCCAAGTCCCTTGGCGTAGGCCGCGAGTTCGGCGCTGGCCGCGGCGATCTTGACCGAGGCGGCCGTGCGCTTGCCGTAGACCGAGACCTGGATTTCGTTCCTCGCGAGGAGCTTGCCGCCTGCTTCGAGCCGTAGTGCGATCGAAGCGACACGGGCATCGCCGCCCAGCGTGATCGTGGTGGTGCCGAGGTCGGCGACCGCGAGGCCCTCGGTGGCGGGCACATCTAGCCTGCCGCTTGCGCCATCGACCGACCAGCTGAGCGTCGCACCTGATGGTATCGCCTTGCCACCCGTCGCAACCTTGAGGCGCAACGCGATGCTCTGGCCCGAGGTCACCGCATGATGCTCGAGCTGCGGCACGATCACCGTGTCGGTGTTGATCTCGGCGAAGCGATCGTGGAAGGCGCGCGGGTTGCGGTTGATGTCGAGCAGGCCGTTGGCCTCCCAGTGCACATCCGTCATCTCGGTGATGACATAGCCTTGGATCGGCGCATGGGCGCGCATCGACTCGATCTCGTATTTGAGGTTGGCGAACTGGTACCACTGCACAGCGGTGATGAAGTCGCCGAAGCTCTCGAACACCCGGTCGAGGTGGTAGGTCTGGAAGCGGTTCTGGATGCCGTGCGGGTAGGCCGCGCCATCGCCCCAGTTGCCGCCGGTCTCGGCCCACCAGGGCTCTTCGCCGGCCGCGGTTTTCACCTGGTCGGGATGCGGCAGGCCCCAGACGCCGAACTCGGAGACCACCAGCGGCTCGTCGCCGCGCCGCTCGCCGTCGCCATGGGGTGACCAGGTCCAGTCGGCGGCGCTGGCGAATTCCTCGGTCAGCTTCTCCCACTCGGCGCGGCGCTCCGGGACCGAGCGGTAATAGTGATAGTCGTTGATGTCTGTCTTGACGTGGAAGTTGGGAATGCAGGCCGAGTTGTCGACGACGAGGCGGCGCGGATCCCTTTGTTTCAGCCAGTCATAGGTGTCCTTGAGCCACTGGCGATGGTCGGCGTTTTCGACCAGCCGCGTGCCCCAGTCTTCGTTGATGATGGTCCAGGCGATGATCGAGGGATGGTTGCCGTCGCGGGCGATGATGCCGGCCATGGTGTCGCGCAGGCGCTGCGCGGCGGCGGCGCTGAAATACTGCACGTTGGGAATCTCGGTCCAGATCAGCACGCCCAGCCGGTCGGCGGCTTCGTAGTAACGCGGGTCGGGCACCTTGATGTGGACGCGCAGCAGGTTGAGGCCCAGATGCTTGGCCTTTTTCAGCTGATCCTCGATGAAGCCGAGCGACGGCGGGGTGCAGATGCCGTCGGGATAGTAGTCCTGGTCGAGCGCCCCCCGCAGGTAGAGCGGTTCACCGTTGAGGAAGAACTTGCCGTCGCGGGTCTCGATCTTGCGGAAGCCGAAGCGGTGCGTCGTGGTGTCGACGACTTCACCGCCGGCAAGCAGTTCGAGCTTCAGTGCATGGAGGTTCGGTGCCTCTGGCGACCACAGGGCTGGGGAGCTCAACTGCAGGGTCAGCGAGGTGCCGGTGGTCTCGGCGGTGACGCTGCCCACCGTGGCGCGCACCGTGGCTCCCGCCGCGGCGGCCGAAAGCGTCAGCCCCAGCGCGACTTCACCGCTGTCGGGGTTGGCGTCGATCGCCACGTGGGCAACGTGCCGTCGGTCGCGCGCGATCAGCTTCACTGACTGCCAGATGCCGCCCAGCGGCCCGTACCAGCTCTGCTTGCCGTGCGGGATCTCGCCGAACGGATAGTCGGGGTAGGCGTCGGCGTCGCCGCTGGGCAGGGTGACGTGGACTTCAAGCGCGCTTTCGGTCGGGGTATCCTCGGGGATCACCAACTCGAAGGGCAGGTAGCCGCCCTCATGCGTCCCGAGCACGCGACCATTGAGGCGGACTTCGGAGAAATAGTTCACCGCGCCGAAGCGGAGGGCGATCTCGCGCCCCTGCCAGGCCGCCGGGATCGACAGCTGCCGGGCATAGATGGCCTTGCCGATCGCGTGACGCAGGTCGGCGAATTCAGCCTGCCAGGGGCCGGGGACCGTCGCGTTGCGCCAGTCGCCGTGGCCGTCGAGGCGGAAGCGCCACGCGCCGTCGAGCGAAATTTCCTCGCGTGCGTCCGCGCCGACCCTGGCTCCAGTTTCGCCGATCATCTCTTTCTCCCTCACGCTAATAATTATTAGCAGGCCGTCATGGCTAGCGGCTTTGTTTCAGCCTGGCAAGATGTTCGGAATGCTAATGAGTTTAGCAGCCGTGTTGCCGCCGGGGCATCGGGGCTGCTAATGCTCTGCCGAACCTGCCGGAGACGTCATGGCAAAGCGGCCGACCATGATCGAAATCGGAGAGCGTGCGGGGGTCTCGCAGGCCACTGTGTCGCTCGTCCTCAACCGGGTCCCGAACGCACGGATTGCCGAGGCGACGCGGCTCAGGGTGCTCGAAGCGGCCGATGCGCTGGGCTATCGCAAGGGGCCGCAGCATCATGTGCCGGAGAACCGGACGCGGGTCATCGGGCTGCTGCTCGATGAGATCAGCACCACGCCGTTCGCCACCCCGTTCATCGAAGGGGCCCGCGAGGAAGCCGCGCTGCAGGATGTGGTGGTCGCCACCTTCTCGACGCGCTCCGACCCCAAGCTCGAAAGCCTCGCGCTCGACCTGCTGCTGAGCAACCGGATCATCGGCGTGCTCTATGCCAGTCTCATTACCCGGCCCGTCGAGGTGCCGGAACGGCTGCGCGACGTGCCGACCGTGCTGCTCAACTGCTACGATACCAAACGCGACTACCCTTCGGTGGTGCCGGCGGACATCACCGGCGGCTACGCGGCCACCGAGGCGCTGCTGCGAGCCGGCCACCGCCGCATCGCGCACCTGGCGGGGGAAAGCTGGATCGAGGCCGCCGACGACCGCGAACGCGGCTATCGGCAGGCGCTGGCCTCGTGGGATGTGCCGATCGACGAAGAGCTGATCATGCGCGGCGGCTGGACCATCCATGGTGGGCGCGAGCTGACGGCAAGGCTGCTGGACCTGCCGGAGCCGCCGACGGCGATCTTCGCCTTCAACGACCGTATGGCGATGGGGGCCTATGCGGCGCTCCGGACGCGAGGGTTGCGGGTGCCTGACGACATGTCGGTGGTCGGCTTCGACGACGAAGAGACCAGCAAGTACATGGACCCGCCGCTGTCGACCATGGTGCTGCCGCACGAGGAGATGGCGCGCTGGGCCGTGGGTACGCTGCTCGACGAGCAACTGCCCGCCGCGTCGCCGCGCCGGGTGAAAATCGAGTGCCCGCTGATCAGCCGCGGCTCGATCGGGCCGGTGCGCGCGGCCGGATAGCCGGTCGTCGCTGCCTCGTCGCGACCCTCGCTCGAGCTCGATCACGAGATTGCGAAGACGTAGGTAACGCGATCTTAATTTCGTTGCGGAGAATGGAGATAAACCGTCGGCTCCGTGTGCCGGCAGATTGGCCCAGCGTTCCATCCGGGCCCCACCTCTAGTGCAGAGGCGTGTTCATGTACCGCGTAAACAAGTCCGTCGAATTCTCTATTTCCCGTCGTAGTTTTGGTATCGGCGCCGCGGCGCTGATCGCTTCGGCGGCGTTCACGCCGGCTTTCGCCAGCGTCGGTGGCTTCGTCGACCAGACCTGGCAGCGGGCCAAGGCGCGGGGCGTATCGAAGCGGGTCTTCGATATCGCGATGGGCGACTTCAAGCCGATCGGCTCGGTGATCGAACTCAGCAAGAAGCAGCCCGAATTCGTCTCCACGGCCGCCGACTACGTCAACAAGCGGGTCAGCGACACGCGCATCGGCACCGGCCACGAGATGCGCGGCGAGTGGGCCAAGACGCTCAAGGCCGTGAGCGAGCGCTATGGCGTGCAGGGCGAGATCATTCTCGCCATCTGGGGTATCGAAACCAATTTCGGCGGGTTCCTGGGCGGCACCAACACGGTGCATGCGCTGGCGACGCTCGCCTATAGCGGCTATCGCGCCGATTTCTTCGGCAGCGAACTGGTCACCTCGCTCGAGATCCTTGAAGGCGGGCACGTACGCGCCAAGGACATGGTCGGCTCGTGGGCCGGGGCCATGGGGCTGCCGCAGTTCATGCCGTCGAGCTTCATGAAGTACGCCGTCGACTTCAAGGGCGATGGCCACAAGGATATCTGGGGTTCGGTGCCCGACGCGCAGGCCTCGATCGCAAACTACTTGAAGTCGTTCGGGTGGCGGCCAGGAGAAACCTGGGGTTACGAGGTAAAGCTCGCACGCGACTTCAACTACCAGAACGTCTGGCAGGGGGTGACGGCGAGCCTGGGCGACTGGCGCGGGGTCGGCGTCAGCCGCGCCAACGGCAAGCCGTTCCCGCGCGACAGCGACACGGCGCGGCTCTACATGCCGATGGGCGGCAACGGCCCGGTATTCGCCGTGCTGCCGAATTTCGGGGTGATCAAGCGCTACAACAACTCCGACAGCTATGCGCTGGCGGTGGGCCACCTCGCCGACCGCATCATCGGCGGCAAGGGCTTCATGACGCCCTGGCCGAACGACACCGCGCTCAACGCCGATGGACGCAAGCAGGTGCAGGCGCGGCTGCTCAAGAAGGGCTACGACATCGGCAAGCCCGATGGCGAGATCGGCCCGAAGACCCGCGCCGCGGTGATCGACTGGCAGACCCGCGCCGGGCTGCTGCCGGACGGGCACGTGTCGGGGAATCTGCTGAAGGCGTTGAGCTGAGCGGCGGTGCTAAGCTCGACGGCCGGAGCGGGCTGACCCCCACCCCTGTCCCCTCCTCCCCGCAAGGGGGAGGGAGACCCTCGCACTAGCATCTCAGTTCGCGTCTCCCTCCCCCTTGCGGGGAGGGATTGAGGGTGGGGGCAGCCCGCTCCGGCCTTGCGGCCAATCCCTCAGATCACCTCGAGATAATCCCGACCGGGCAGCGCCTCGAACGGGGCGGTCGGCAGGGTCTGGTACCAGAAGGCGACGGACGCGATGTCGTCCTGCAGCGGCAGGTAGCGGCGGGTGTTGCGGTTCTCGGTGCGCCAGCCCAGTGCCTGGATGGTGACCTTGAGGTCGCTCTCGAAGCGGATCGGGTCATTGAGGTGCCAGCGATACATGCCGAAGCGGGTCTGGCTGCGATAGGTGCCGTCGGGCCGAAGCACCTGCGGCAGGCCGGCATAGGGGGTGGAGAACTCGCGATAGCGGCTGTCCATGGTGGCATCGACCACGCCGCCGTCGAAGTTATAGGCGCCGCAGAAATAGTCCTCCGTACCGGTGCCGCAGATGGTGGGGAACTCCTTGTCCCCATCCATGAAGAACTTGATCTCGCCTTCGCCCCACCAGCCGGAATTGTTCACGCCCCAGGCCATGTAGGTTCCGACATAGTGGCCTCGACCCTTGATGCCGTCGAGAATGGTGTAGTCGGTGCCGTAGGGCAGGGGGTTGGTGCGGCGGAACTTGGCGTGGAAATAGGCGGCGTCCTCGGGCACCTCGGTCAGGGTGTAGTTGACCTGGTAGTAGATGATGCCGAAATCGTCGGGATCGGTGTTCTCGATCTCGATGCGGGCCGCCTTGCGGAACGGCATTTCCCAGTAGCAGTTGAAGGCGCGGCCGGGGTTCACGCAGACGGCGAGCGAGTTGATCTGGGCGAACTGGCCCCAGCCCATGCAGAAGAAGTCGCCGAGCGGCGCCTCGACCGAGGGGTTCTCCTGGTCGTCCCACCACATGCGGATGATCAGGCTGCGCCAGCGCAGGTTCGCCGTGGTCAGCCAGATCTGCTGGATGGCGCCCATGCCCTTGATGTCGGCGAGGACGCGGGTCTCGCCCGGCTCGATCCGGATCGAGGGCGAAACCTTCCAGCCCTGGCCGTTGCCATTGGGGCCGAGCCCCTTGGCGTGCACCGCGCCGGTGCCTTCGATGGCCATGCCGCCCCTGCCCTTCTCGCCGGTGAAGTTCTCGGGCGAGATCGAGCGGGTCTTGGCCGGGGACAGCCGATAGAGGTTCGAGAGGTTGACGCCTAAGCCGTTGAAAGCAGTCATGTCGAAATCCGTTGGTGAGGAGGGGGTGGTTCAGCCCTTGAGGCCGGAGGTCTTGATCGAGTCCATGATCTGGCGCTGGAAGATCACGAACAGCACCAGCATCGGCACCGCGACGATGGTCGAGGCGGCCATGGTGTAGTTCCAGCTGGCGGCGTACTGGCTCTTGAAGTTGGCGATGGCCACCTGCACGACCCAGAGGTTCGGGTCGGAGGCGACGGTGAGGGGCCACAGGAACGAATTCCAGTTGGCGAGGAAGAACAGGATGGCCAGCGCCGCGATGATCGGCCGGCTGAGCGGCAGGATGACGCTGGTGTAGATGCGCCAGTAGCCGGCGCCGTCGATCACCGCGGCCTCCTCCAGTTCCTTGGGCAGCGACAGGTAGTACTGGCGGAGGAGGAAGATGCCGAAGGCGTTGAAGATCGCCGGGATGATCAGCCCGGCATAGGAGTTCAGCATGCCCATCGAGCGCACCAGGATGAACAGCGGAACGATGATCACCGGCAGCGACACCAGGAACGTCGAGAACATGGCGAGGAACACCACCTCGCGCCCCGGGAACTTCAGCCGCGCCAGGGCGTAGCCGGCCATGGTGTGGAAGAACAAGGCGACCACCGTCACCACCGCCGAGATGACGAAGGTGTTGATCAGGTAGCGCCAGAACGGCACCTCGGTCAGTACGTAGACGAAGTTGTCGAGCACGGGCTTCGTAGGAATCAGGTTCGACTTGAACACCTCGGTCGGGCCCTTGAAGGCGATCGACAGCATGTAGAGCAGCGGGAAGATCGCCATCACCGCAAGCACCACTGTCACCAGCATCCAGACCAGCCGGACGACGTTCGCCTGCGAACGGGAGAGGTTGCTCATGGGGTTGCTCTCAGGTGCGGGGCGTGGGGATGGTTCGGCACGCACAGAGGACCCCCCACCCTGTCCCTCCCCCGCAAGGGGGGAGGAGACCAAAACACTGGCGTCGGAGTTTGCGTCTCCCTCCCCCTTGCGGGGAGGGGACAGGGGAGGGGGTACGTTTCCCGCACCGGCCTGTCAGCGGCGTTGCGGCCGTGTGCCATCAACCGAAGCGTCGTCGCGAAATCACTCATAGTCGAACCGTCCGCCGCGGGTGAGGAGGAAGAAGAACACCGTGACCGCCATCAGCAGCACGACGAGCAGCGTCGCCAGCGCCGCGGCATAGCCGAAGGCGGAATACTGGAAGGCCTGCTGGTAGATGTAGCTGATGAGAAGCGCCGTCGAGTTCGCCGGCCCGCCGCGGGTCATCACGTAGATCAGGTCGAAGGCCTGCGCGCCGGTGATGGCGGCGACGGCCGAGACCAGCAGCACGAAGAAGCTGGTGGGCCGCAGCAGCGGCAGGGTGATGAACCAGAAGCTCTGGGTGGCGCTGGCGCCATCGATGCGCGCCGCCTCGTAATATTCCTTGGGGATGTCCTGCAGGCCGCCGAGGAAGATCAGCATGTAAAAGCCCATCAGGAACCACACCGCGGCGAGCGTTACGGTGAACAGCGCCAGGTTCGGATCGCCGAGGAACGAGATGCCGCCCAGCCCGATCGAAGCGGCAAAGCGGGTGAGCACGCCGAGCTTGTCGACCACCATCAGCTGCCAGACCAGCGCCACGACGACGAGGCTGACCATCTGCGGGGCGAAGAACATCGAACGCATGATGGTGTTGAACTTGCTGGTCCGCTGCACCAGCAGCGCGAGACCGAGGCCGGTGACGTAGAGCAGGGGCACCAGCATGACGGTGAACTGCGCGGTGACGCGCAGCGACGACCAGAACAGCGGGTCGACCCACATCTTCGAATAGTTGGCGAGCCCGACGAACTTGAAGCCGCCGAAGCCGTCGACCTCGAACACCGAAATGCCGAGCGCCAGCAGCATCGGCAGGCCGATGAACAGCATCAGGCCGATGGCGTCGGGTGCGACGAACAGCACGCCGGCAATGGCCTCGCGCTGCTTCGTGGTGAGCCGGATGGCAGCCGGCCTGCCGCCCGCCGCCGTGGTGGTGATTTCGGTCACTGGTCTATCCTTGGTTGGCTCCCCTCCACGGAGGAGAGTCAATCGCATTTGATGAGGCACTGGCATTTGAGCCGGACGCCTTCTCCCCCTTGTGGGAGAAGGTGCCCGAAGGGCGGATGAGGGGTTCTCTCCGCGCACTCGGTCGCTCGTCGCTATGCTCCGAGCGCGCTACACTTCGTTACGCGGCCCCCTCATCCGGCGCTGCGCGCCACCTTCTCCCACAAGGGGAGAAGGCAAGAGGTGCGCATAGCCGTCATCGATGCCGTCACAGGATCGGCGCGCCGCTATAGGAGGCGAGGAAGGCGTCGAGCTGCTGGCTGGCGGCGGTAGCCGTCGCCTGCGGGTCGGCGCCGCCGAGCTGGGTCTGCTGGATGGCGTCGGAGATGATCTTGTAGACCTCCGGCGGCACCCGCGGTTCGGCCCGGGTGCCGGGATGGATCTGGGTGCCGAAGATCCCCATATTGCCCTTGTTGAAGGCATCGCCGCCGGCCGTCAGCGCCGAGTTGCGCGGCGGCATGTCGGACTTGGCCACCGTACACCAGTCGACGACGCGCTGAACCGAATCCGGCGCCATCGAGGCGAGCGCCCAGGCGATGAACTTGGCCGCCGCTTCCGGGTTCTTGCCCTTGGAATTGGCGACGAAGGCCCAGCCGCCACCGACGGTGACGTATTTGCCGCCGGTCGGCACCGGCAGCTTGAAGATGCCGTAGGGAACGTCGGGGGCGTTGTTGTCCATCGCCGAGATGCCCCAGATGCCGACATTCTGCATGGCGCAGTAGCCCGAGCCCAGGTTGGCGACGATGTCGCCGCCGCCGCCGCCGAGCATCTGGCGCGGTGCGGCGCCGGAGTTGACCGCATCCTGCCAGAGCTTCAGCGCCTGGACCGTCGCGGGGGAGTCGAAGGCCGACTTGCCCTCTGCCGACTGGAACTCGCCGCCGCCCTGCCACATGAAGGGGTACCAGGTGAAGTTCTGGTAGTAGCCGGGGTTGGTCTCGAACAGCACGCCATAGCGTTCGGCGGTGGTCAGCTTCTTGCCGATTTCGAGCAACTGGTCCCAGGACTGGGGCACGTCGTTCTCGTTGAGCCCGGCCTCCTCGAAGGCCTTGACCGAGTAGTAGAAGGCCATCGGCTCGACTTCCATCGGCACGCCGTAGATCTTGCCGTCGACCATCCGGTTGGCGATGACGCTCTCGGGGAAATCGGCGCGCGCCGCTTCCTCGATCGCCGGAGTCAGGTCCTGCAGCACGCCGCCATTGTAGTAACGCAGGAAATCGCCGGGCGAGATGATGAAGATGTCCGGGCCCTGGCCCGAGGCGAAGGAGGTCGCGAGCTTGGTGCCGCCGATATATTCGGAGCCCACCACATATTCGAGCGCCACCTGTTCGGACTGGGTGGCGTTCCAGTCGGCCACCATCTTGACGAACCAGTCGACCTGCGGCTTCACGTCGCCGCCCGGCGCATAGAACTGCCAGAAGCTGAGGGTGTTGTCCTGGGCGAACGCCTGGCCCATGAAGGGCATGGTGAGGCCGGCTGCGCCGAGTGCGGCGCCGCCCTTGAGGATCGACCGGCGGGACCATCCCGACGGCATGTTGGACGTAGTGGTCATCTCACTCCTCCCTGGAGTTTTGGTGTTGTCGTCCGGACCGGCCACCTCCCCCGAAACGGCCGCGTCAAGTTTGTCCTGGTCGGCTAGGCCGACTCGAAGATGCGCAGCGCACAGGGAATGACCTCGGTGCGCGGCGGCCCGTCGAACTTGCCGTTGAGGCGTTCGAGCAGCATTTCCACGGCACGCCTCGCCAGCGCGCCGGGATTCTCGCCAGCCCGGGTGAGGTTGGGCCTCACATATTCGAGCTGCGGCAGGTCGCCGAAAATGGCGACGGCGATGTCCTGGGGGACGCGAACCCCCTGGTCGTGGAACTCGGCCAGAAGGCCCATCGCCATCAGGTAATTGCCGACGAACACGGCGCTGGGCTTGTCGGAGCCGGTGAGGCTCGCAATCCACTGCGCCGCCTCGCGGCCGGAAGGCGGCAGGTAGCTGCCGTGGTAGCGCTGCTTCCGGGTGAAGCGGACCTTGTTGTCCTTGAGCGCCTGCTCGAAGCCATCGGCGCGCGCCATGGCGGAGTCGAAGAATTCCGGGCCGGTCACCTGCACCACGTGCTTGTGGCCCTGCCGTGCCAGGTGCTCGCCCACCATGTAGCCGCCGCCGAAATCGTCGATCTTGACGCTGTCGACGGCCTGGTTGGCGAGGTGGCCGATGAACACCGTGGGCGTATCGAGCTTGAGCAGTTCCTCGGTGATGCCGTGCAGCGCGAAATCGCCGACGAGCAGCCCATCGACGCGTTTGCGGTTGAGCTGGCGCAGGTAATCGCGGCCATGCGTCTGCCAGTTTCCGCCCGGCACGTCGGTATTGTAGATCAGCGCATCGAGCCCGGCTTCCTCGAGCGCCGCCTGCGCCGCCTTCACCATCTCGGTGTAGAACGGGTTGCCGATATCGGGGATCAGCATGGCGATGAGGTTGGTGCGCCCGGTCCTCAGGCTCTTGGCCTGCGGGTTGGGCGAATAGCCGAGCTCGTCGATTGCCGCCTGCACCTTTTCGCGCAGCGGCTTGGACACCCGATTGGCGTGGTTGATGACGTGCGAGACCGTGGTCCGCGACACCCCCGCCCGTTCGGCAACCTTGGAGATCGTGCTCATGGCGGCAACGGCTAGCACCAAACGAAAGATGCATGCAAATGGATTTGTGAATGCATTTGCAAATCCATTCACAACTGTTACGGTCGCATCCGCCAGAAGACGGGGATCACCCCGCGGCGGGAGAAATACCTGAACAAAAACAAAGGTGTAATCACAGCACTCTGAGATCGGACGCCGGATTTGGGCGGCTTTCCGAGTGCGGGCGGCTTTTCAACACGGGACGCGGCGAAAATGCCGTGATCCAGCGCCGGCGAAGCTTTGTCGAAACGCCGGACAGAGGAGGGACGAGATGAAGAAATTGCTGGCGGCTCTGCTGCTCACGGCCGGGCTGGTGTCACCGGCGCTGGCCCAGTCCGACGAAGCCGGGAAGCTGAGGCTGATGACCTTCGGCGGCGAGGCGCAGCTCAAGTCGACGCAGGACGCGGTGGCCCGCTTCAACCAGAAATACCCCAATGTCGAGGTCGAGATCGGCGTCGATGCGGTGGGCGGCGGCTGGGGCGATTTCGTCTCGCGCGTGCTGCAGCAGTACAATGCCGGCGAGCAGTATGACGTCTATCACACGGCGGTCGAGACGCTGCAGAGCTTTGCGGCGCGCGACCTGTTCCTGCCCCTCGACGACTTCATCGCCTCGGGCGATTTCTCCGACTTCGACGCCAAGCTGTTCGACCTGACCAAGTACAAGGGGAAGACCTATTTCATCCCCTCGACCTGGAACAACATCATGACGAACTACAACCGCGCGCTCTTCGCCGAGGCCGGTATCGAAACGCCCAGCAAGACCTGGACGTGGGACGAGTTCGCCGCCATTGCCGAGAAGCTGACCAAGCGCGATGCCAACGGCAACGTCACCCAGTTCGGCTATGAAGTGCCGGCCTTCTTCTTCGGGCTGATGCCGTGGTTCCTCTCGAACGGCACCTCGCCGGTCACGGCCGACTGGTCGGCTTCCAACATGAAGGACCCCAAGGTCGCCGAGACGCTGCAGTTCCTCTACGACCTGGTGCACGTCAAGAAGGTCTCGCCGGTGCCGGGGCAGGAGGGCGTCGAGAACCAGTTTTTCGCCGGCCAGATCGCCATGATCTCGCGCGGCCACTGGATCGTGCAGAACGCCATTGCGTCGAAGCTCGACATGGATATCGCGGTGCAGCCGGGCAAGGTGAACAACGATACGGTCATCGGTTTCGGCGCCTATGGCATTTCCTCCAAGGCCAAGAACGTCAAGCTCGCCGAAGCCCTGGTCACCGAACTCCTGAGCTACGAGACGCAGGTCGCCGAAGGTGACCTGGGCGGCGCCGTGCCGGGCCGCAAGTCGGCGGCGGAGACCGAGAATTTCCTCAAGTTCCCGCCCTCGGCACCGCTCTACTACGAGACGCTGCCGACCACGCATGCGGTGCCGTCGCCGGCCAACTTCCAGGAAGTCGACCAGATCTTCATGCGCTATTTCAACGCCATCATGACCGACGAGATGACCATTCCCGATGCCGTCGCCAAGGCGGACCAGGAACTGACCCGCTCGTTCGAGCGCATCAAGCGCGTCACCCAGTAGTCCTCCCCCGGACTGCCCGCGCCGTAACCTTCGGGTGCGGCGCGGGCATTTCTCCTGGTATCAAACCGAGAAGTTCGCGGATGCATCAATCTGAACCATCGCGCTTGGGGCCACCCCCACCCTCAGTCCCTCCCCACAAGGGGGAGGGAGGCGACGGCACCACTGCTTCGGTTCCTGCGTCTCCCTCCCCCTTGTGGGGAGGGATCAAGGGTGGGGGTGGCCGCAAGCGCAGGATTTCCGACCTCCGCAAGGCGCAGATGCAGGCGGGCTACGTCTTCGTCCTGCCCTCGATCGTGCTCTATGCGGCGTTCGTCCTGGCGCCGGTCGCCATCACCATCATCCTCAGCTTCACCTATTACGACATCAGCTTCGGCGCCGACTGGGTGGGGTTCGAGAACTATGTGCGCTTCCTCACCGAGCCGCGCTCGCTCGAGATCTTCTGGAACACGCTGCGTTTCGCCTTCCTCGCGGTGAGCTTCAACGTGGCGGTCGGGCTGATCCTGGCGCTGGCGCTGAACCGGGCGATGCCGACGGTGCTGCTCTACTTCTTCCGCCTTGCCTTCTTCCTGCCGGTGATCATCTCGGCGGCGTTTGTGGCGGTGGTGTGGAGCTATTTCTACAGCGTCGATTTCGGCGTCATCAATTACTACCTGGCCCAGCTCGGCATCGGGCAGGTGCCGTGGCTCAGCTCATCGAAATTCGCGATGACCTCGATCGTCATCATGGATGTGTGGAAGAACACCGGCTTCTTCATGATCATCCTGATTGCGGCGCTGCAGGGCGTGCCCAAGCCGATCATGGATGCGGCATCGATGGACGGCGCCTCGCCCTGGCGGCGGTTCAGCCGCATCACGCTGCCGTTCATTTCGCCGGTGCTGTTCTTCTGCATCGTGTTCGCCTCGATCGGGGCGCTGCAGGTGTTCGAGTCGATCATGATCCTCACCGGCGGCGGCCCGGGCGATTCCACCCGCTCGCTGTCGATCTACCTGGTCGACGAGGCGTTCGGCAGCTTCGAGCTCGGCTATGCCGCCGCGGTCAGCGTCATCATGATGATCCTCGTGCTCATCATCACCATCATCCAGATCATCGGCTCGCGCCGTTGGGTGCGGGAGTAGGGCCATGCAGACCAGATCCATGCAGACCCGCGAAGCCAAGAAATGGGTCGATCGCGCCATCATCGCGGTGCTGCTGCTGATGGGCATCCTGATGCTGATGCCGTTCTTCTGGCTGTTCTCGATGTCGTTCCGGCCGGCGGCCGAGGCCTACAAGATGCCGCCGAGCTTCTTTCCGCCCAGCTTCGATGTCAGCAACTATCAGACCGTGCTGGCCTCGTCGGTGCCGTTCCTGAAAATCTACTGGAACAGCCTCTATGTGGCGGTGCTGGTAACCATCGGCCAGCTCGTCACCTGCACGCTCGCCGCCTTTGCCTATGCACGGCTCAGGTTCCCCGGCCGCGACAGCCTGTTCTTCGTCATGCTGATCGGGCTGATGTTCCCGGCGCAGGTGACGATCCTGCCGATCTACCTGGGCTATGCCAAGCTCGGGCTGCTCAACAACCCGCTGGGCCTGGTGCTGATGGGGCTGACCTCGAGCTTCGGGGTGTTCATGCTGCGCCAGTTCCTGCGCTCGCAACCCAAGGAGCTGGAGGAAGCGGCGCTGATGGATGGCGCCGGCTACTTCAAGATCTTCTGGCGCATCTCGCTGCCGCAGCTGATGCCGGCCCTCGGGGCGCTTGCCATCATCACCTTCACCGGGGCGTGGAACGCCTATTTCCAGCCGCGGGCGCTGATCACCTCGCAGGATTCGATGACCCTGCCGATCGCGATGGACCTGCTGCGCGGCTACATGAGCCAGGGCAACCTCTCGGTGGTGATGGCCGCCATGAGCATGGCCATCCTCCCCGTCGTTCTCCTCTTCCTCGTCGCCCAGAAGATGGTGATCGAGGGCGTCACCTTCTCAGGCATCCGGGCCTGACCCATGGATTTTCAGATGACCAACACCGACAAGCGTTTCACCTACGAAGGCGACCGCGCGCGCCACATCGCTTTCCCGCTCGGCGGCATCGGTGCCGGTGGCCTCGCGCTCTCGGGCAGCGGCCGGCTGGTCGACTGGTCGATCCGCAACCGGCCCGGGCTGCAGAGCTTCAACGGCTACAGCCACTTCGCCATCAAGGCCGAGGCCGGGGGCGAGCTGCTCGATGCGCGGGTGCTCAACGGGCCCTATGAAGGGTTGCCGACGGGATCGCCGACGACGCGGAAATTCTTCGACGGCTTCGGCTGGGGCGCCAACCGCAATACGCTGGCGGGCGTACCGCATTTCGAGGCGACGACCTTCACCGGCACCTTCCCGGTGGCCGAGGTGGCGTTCCATGACGCGACGTTCCCCGGTACGGTGAAGCTCACCGCCTGGAGCCCGTTCATTCCGACCAATGAGCGCGATTCCTCGCTGCCGGCGGCGATGTTCGAAATCGAGGTGACCAATACCGGCACCGTGCCTGTCGACTACACCATCGGCGGCACGCTCGGGAACCATGGCTGCCAGAACGGCCGGCACAGCTATGCCGAGGCGGGCGGGGTGAAGACGCTGCTGCTGACGGCTGCGGACGAGCTGCCCGACTGGCAGACGGGCGACGTCTCGATCGCCACCGATGCCGAAGATGTCGACCATCTCGACTATCACTTTCGTGGCCAGTGGTTCGACGATCTCAACCTGTTCTGGCGCGAGTTCGCGCGGGCGGGCCGGTTGCCCGAGCGGCACTACGACAAGCCGCGGCTCAACCGCAACATGTTCGACCAACCCGAGCACGGCACGCTCGCCGCCCGTGTCACGGTGGCGCCGGGGGAGAGCAGGACCATCCGCTTTGCCATCAGCTGGCACTTTCCGGTCGGGCAGGTCTACTGGCGGCCCAACGCCGTCGATGGCGAGACCGGCACCTGGCGCAACTACTATGCCAGTCAGTGGCAGAACTCCGCTGCCGTGCTGGCCGAAGCCTTCGCGCGCTGGGATGAGCTCCGCGCTCCGACCTTCGCTTTCCGCGACACGCTGTTCGGCACTTCGCTGCCGGTCGACATCATCGATGCTGTGCAGGGCACGATGAGCATCCTCCGCACCGCGACGGTGCTGCGGCTCGAGAATGGCGAGCTCTGGGCCTGGGAAGGCCAGTTCACCAACGAGGGCAGCTGCGAGGGTTCGTGCACGCATGTGTGGAACTACCAGCAGACGCTGCCCTACCTGTTCCCGGGGCTCGAGCGGACGCTGCGGGAGACCGACTACACCTATAACCAGCTGCCCAATGGCGGGCTGACCTTCCGGCAAATCATCCCGCTCGGTTCGGCCTTCTTTCCCTTGAACCCCTGTGCCGACGGCCAGTTCGGCTCGATCATCAAGACCTATCGGGACTGGAAGATTTCAGGCGATACCGACTGGCTGAAGCGTTACTGGCCCAAGGTGCGCGCCGCGCTCGAATATGCCTGGTCGGCCGACAATCCGGACCAGTGGGATCCGGAGCGGACCGGCATCCTCTGGGGCCGGCAGCACCACACGCTCGACATGGAGCTGTTCGGGCCCAACTCCTGGCTCTCGACCATGTATGTGGCGGCGCTGAAGGCCGGCGCCGAAATGGGCCGTGCGGCGGGGGATTCGAAGTTTGCCGCCGAGCTCGACCGGATGGGGCAGGCGGGCGCCGACTACCTCAATCGCGAGCTTTTCAACGGCGACTACTTCATCCAGAAGACCGATCTCGGCGACAAGGCGCTGATCGAGAAGTTCGACCATGCCGTGGGTAAGGTCGGGGTGATCGCCGACGGCTTCATGGAAACGTACTGGTCGGACGAGTACGGCGAAATGAAGTACCAGTTCAACGACGGCTGCGCGACCGACCAGATCCTCGGGCAGTGGCATGCCGACCTCGCCGGGCTCGGCAGCTTCCTCGACCCGGACAAGGTGAAGACGGCGCTCGCCTCGGCCTATCGCCACAACTACCGGCCCGACCTCAAGGGGCACTTCAACCCCTGCCGGGTCTATGCCTATGAGGACGAAGGCGGCGTGCTGATCGCCACCTGGCCCGAGGGCACCACCAAGCCGGCGGTGCCGGCGCCCTATTCGGAAGAGGTGTGGACCGGGCTCGAATACATGCTCGCTTCGCACCTGATCTATCGCGGCCTCACCGAGGAAGGGCTCAGCATTGTCCGCACGGCGCGGGCCCGTCATGACGGGCATCGGCGCAACCCGTGGAACGAGATCGAGTGCGGCAGCTACTATGCCCGCTCGATGTCGAGCTTCGCGCTGGTCAATGCCTGGTCCGGCTTCAGCTACGACCTCACCAAGGGCGAAATCGGCTTTGCGCCGAAGGACAGCGGCGATGGCAGCTGGTTCTGGTCGGTGGGCGAGGGCTGGGGGGTGGTGAGCCGCAGCGGCAACCGGGTCCGTCTCGAAGTGCGCTATGGCAAGCTCGACCTCGCGACGCTGAGCTTTGCCGGCAGCACCGCCCGTATCGACCGCAGGCTTGGCGCGGGTGACACCGCAGACCTGACGCTGGGAGGCTGACGATGGCGCAACTCGAGCTGAGACAGGTTCGGAAGAGTTTTCAGAGCCTCGAAGTCATCCACGGCATCGACCTCACCGTCGAGGATGGCAGCTTCACCGTGTTCGTGGGTCCCTCAGGCTGCGGCAAATCCACCTTGCTGCGGATGATCTCCGGGCTCGAGGAAACCTCGGACGGCGAGATCTGGCTCGACGGGGTGCGCTGCGACCACCTGTTGCCGTCGGCCCGCGGCATGGCCATGGTGTTCCAGTCCTATGCGCTCTACCCGCATATGAGCGTCGAGGAGAACCTGCGCTTCGGGCTCGAGAACCAGAAACTCGCGAGGCCCGAGATCGCCGCCCGCGTCGACAAGGCAGCGGAGATCCTGCAGATCAAGCACCTGCTGAAGCGCCGACCGAACCAGCTCTCGGGCGGGCAGAGCCAGCGCGTCGCCATCGGCCGGGCCATCGTCAAGGAACCGAAGGTGTTCCTGTTCGACGAGCCGCTATCCAACCTCGATGCCGAACTCAGGGTGAAGATGCGCTCGGAGATTTCGGCGCTGCACCGCCGGCTCGGCACCACCATGATTTACGTCACGCACGACCAGGTCGAGGCGATGACCATGGCTGACCGCATCGTGGTGCTGCGCGAGGGGGTGATCGAGCAGGCCGGCGCGCCGATCGAGCTCTACGCCCGGCCGCGCAATCAGTTCGTCGCCGGTTTCCTCGGGGCGCCGCAGATGAACTTCTTCGCCGGCAAGGTGACGGAAGCAGGGGAACGGCTCGGCGTGGCGCTGGGCAATGGCGGGCCGGTGCTGAGCCTGGCGCGTCGCGCGGGGGCGGTGAAACTCGGCGATGCGGTCACCGTCGGGGTGCGCCCCGAGCACCTGATCCCCTCTGCCAATGGCGCACTCGCCGTCGAAGTGGGTTCCACAGAAGTGCTCGGCGCCGAGACCGTGCTGCATGGCAAGACCGCCGGCGGCGAGGCGGTGACGGCGACCATGCGCGGCATCCTCGCAACGCAACGCGGCGACACGCTGCGCTTCGAGATCGCCGATGCCTTCACCCATGTGTTCGACGCCAACGGGCTGACGCTGCAGCCGACCCGGCCGTGGACGGATGACTACATGAGGAAGATTGGTTGATGCTGATGCGTTGGAGCGATGTGACTGACGGGCCGGCGCGGGAAGAATACCCCCACCCCTGTCCCCTCCCCGCAAGGGGGAGGGAGACGCCCTCACCGGCGTCAGTGTTGGCGTCTCCTCCCCCCTTGCGGGGGAGGGACAGGGTGGGGGGTGCTCTTTCCGCACGGAGCCTGATGGCGGCTCTGACCCTGCTCTCCGCCATCACCCCAGCCCTCGCCACCGACTACAGCGTCACTTCCGAAAAGGTGAAAGCCCTCACCGGACCCAACGCACCGGCGCCGATGAAAGGCCCCGACATCTGCGGCACCGATCTTGGCACCATGGCCGAGATCGACGGCAAGATCGTTCTCGCCTTCGGCGACACCTTCGGCTGGAACGACAATGCCTGCATCCGCTTCGGGCCGAACTGGCGCTCCAATGTTCTCGCCTTCACGGCGGACCACGATGCCTCGGATGGCATCGTCATCGACGACTGGGTTAGGGGCGAAGACGGCAAGGCAGTGGAGATCGCCAGGGGCGCGCACCAGGAGGCGTTCAAGGGTGAGCAGACCAAGATCCCGACCGCCCTGGTGACGGTCGGCGATACGCTTTACCTGCACTACATGTCGGTGAACGGCTTCTCCTCGATGGGTGGCGTGTGGCTGTGCAACTGGTCGCGCTTCATCTCGTCGACGGATGGCGGCAAGACCTGGAGCCCCGGCCCCGACGAGTTCGGCAGCTTCAAGTCGAGCTTCAACATGCTGGCGCTCTCGGCCCAGCCAGGACTGGGCAACGAGGGCGGCAAGTATGTCTATGCCATCGGCACGCCCTGCGGGCGGTTCTCGGGCGCGCGGGTCGGCCGTGTCGCCGCCGACAAGGTGCTCGACACCAAAGCCTGGGAGTATTTCGACGGCAGCGGCTGGGTGAGCGACCGGGCCCAGGCGACAGAGGTGATCAAGCCCGGCGTCGGCGAAGGTTCGCTGGTGTGGAATCCCGGCATCAGGCTCTGGATGTATTCGACGCTCAACGAGCTGTCGCAGGCGATCGAGCTGCGCTTCGCCGAACGCCCGGAAGGGCCGTGGTCGGCGCCGCAGGTGCTGGCACGCGGTTCGGACTATGCGCAGGCCTATGGCGCCTACATGACCCCGTCCTGGATTTCGGCGGATGGACTGACGTTCTGGTTCGTCATGAGCCAGTTCGGCCCGTACAATACCTACATCATGAAGGCGGTGCTGACGCCGCGGTGAGGCGTCTGTGACTTCCAGCCTCGCCCCGATCGAGGTTCGCCTGGACGGTGGTGACGCAGCATTGTGCTGACTGCACCACCCCCTCCCTCAATCCCTCCCCTCAAGGGGGAGGGAGGCGAGAGATCGTGCTTCATCACACCAGCGCAGGCTCTCTCCCCTGCTCCCCTCCCCCTTGAGGGGAGGGGCTGGGGGAGGGGTCGTGCAGTCAGCACAGTGCCGACCGGCCCCTTCCTGGACAGGGACGACTGAGAGTTCGGCGTCAATCACACAGGCACCGGCGCGGCCGCGTCGATCAGTCCCGCGGCCTGGAGTTCGGCCCAGAACGCGGTCGGGATCGCCTCCTGCAGATAGGCGATATTGCTGGTGACTTCCTCCGGCCTCGCGCCGCCGGGGATCACCGAGACCACCGTCGGATGCGCCAGCGGGAACTGCAGTGCGGCCGCCTGCAGCGACACGCCGTGGTTGGCGCAGATCTGCTGGATGCGGCGGACCTTGTCCTGCACCTCCTCCGAGGCGATGCCATAGCCGTAGCGGGCGTTGGGGCCGGGGCCGGTGGCGAGGATGCCCGAGGCATAGGGCGCGCCGATGATCACCGAGATGTTGTTGTCGAGGCAGCGCTTCAGCCCGGTGCCGAGCGCCGACTGGTCTAGCAGGGTGTAGGGCATGGCGACGATGCAGAAATCGAGCGGCACCTGCGGCGCGAAGGTCATCAGCGAGGGAGCGGCGTTGAGCCCCATGCCGATGGCCTTGATCTGGCCGGAGGCCTTCAGTTCCTCGAGCGCCTTGATGCCGCTGCGCACCATGTCCTCCATGCGGGGGCCATCGGGGTTGCTGGCCAGCGAGGCCTCGGGGTCATGGATCAGCAGCGCATCGACGCTGTCGAGGCCGAGCCGCAACAGGCTCTGCTCATAGGCGCGCATCACCCCATCATAGGAATAGTCCCAGACGATCTCCATGTTGAGCCCGCCGCCCCACGGCGTGCGGTCGAAAGTTTTAGGGTCGACCGGTCGGCGGAAGTAGCGGCCGACCTTGGTGGTGAGCAGGAACTGGTCGCGCGGCTGGTCGATGAGGAAGTCGCCGACCCGGTGCTCGCTGAGGCCGCGACCGTAGAACGGCGCGGTGTCGAAATAGCGCACGCCGCCATCCCAGGCGGCCTTGAGCGTTGCGTGCGCGGTCTCGCCGGAAACGCGGTGGTACATGCCGCCCAGATGGGCGGCGCCGAACCCCATGGGCGGCAGTTCGAGGCTGGTGGCGCCGACGCGATGCCGGTCGGTGAGCTTGATGGTCATGGTCATGGGCAATCGGTTGGGGACGAAAATTAGGGGGCCGTGGCGGTGAGGTGTCTTTGATGGTCACGCTTTCGAACCGGAAAAGTCTGCAACTTTTCCTGAAAGCACTCCGTGGTTGGGCGGCCGGAACGCCGAGGCGACGTCGTCGCTCGCCGAGACCGGGGCGTCGCGGTAGAGGAAACAGGTGGCGAGCCGCTGGCTGTCGGGGACGTATTTGGGCGGCAGGTTGTCCCAGCACATCTCCATGACATGCGGACAGCGCGGCGCGAATTTGCAGCCGGGATTGGCCCGGGCGGCCGAGGCCTCCGAAACGGGAATCTCCTCGCCGCCCCAGGCCTTCGACAGGTCCGGCAGCGGGATCGAGGAGACCAGCAGTTGCGAGTAGGGATGCTTGGGCGCCCCGATCACCCGCTCCACCGCGCCGGCCTCCGAGACGTTGCCGCGATAGAGGATCAGGATGTTGTCGCAGATCTGGAAGGCGGTGGTCAGGTCGTGCGTAATGTAGACGATCGAGATGCCGAGCTCGCGGTTGAGCGTTTTCAGCTCGTCGAGGATGGTGGCGCGCAGCGACGCATCGACCATCGATACCGGCTCGTCGGCGACGATGAGCCTTGGCCTCAGCAGCACGGCGCGCGCCACCATGATGCGCTGGCGCTGGCCGCCCGACAGCTCGTGCGGAAAGCGGCCGAGCGTATCCTGCGGACGGAGCCCGACGCGCTTCAGCGCGTCCTCGATCATGGCGCGGGCCTTGGCCTCGCTGTCGGCCAGCTTGTAGCGCCTGACCGGGGTCTCGAGTACGTGGTCGATCCGGTAGAACGGGTTGAACACGTCGAACGGATCCTGGAACACCGGTTGCACTTCGCGGCGGAACTGCCGCTGCTCGGCGCCGGACATCTTGGCCACGTCCTTGCCCTGGTACAGCACCTCGCCCTGCGAGGGGTTGATGAAGCCCAGCATCATCCGCGCCAGGGTGGTCTTGCCGCTGCCGCTTTCGCCGGCGACCGCGGTCATCGACGGGCTGGTGTCCGACAGCGACAGGGTGACGTCGTTGAGCGCGGTAAAGGCGCCGTAGGTCTTGGTGACACCGCGCATTTCAATCAGTGCGGTCACGGGCGGAGCTCCTGGTGGGCACGGGTCATCGGCGGCAGCGGCGGCAGCACCGCGTGCTCGGGATAGAGGTGGCAGGCAGCGTTCTGGCCCGGCGCCACCTGTTGCAGCAGCGGTGTCTCGCGCCGGCAGCGCTCGAAGGCGAGCGGGCAGCGCGGGTTGAAGCTGCAGCCGGGCGGCAGGTCGACCAATGGCGGCGGCAGGCCGGGGATACCGGTCAGCTCGCGCTTCACCTCGATCCCGGGGAGGCTGTCGACGAGGAGCCGCGTGTAGGGGTGCCGGGGGCTCTCGATCATCTGGCGGACCGGCCCGATCTCGACCAGCCTCCCCGCATACATCACGCCCACCGTGTCGGCGAACTGGGCGATCAGCCCCATATCGTGGCCGATGAGGACGACGGCGGCGCCGAGCCCATCCTGCAGGCGACCCAGCGTCTGCATCACCTGGCGCTGCACCACCACGTCGAGCGCGCTGGTGGGTTCGTCCGCGACGATCACCTTGGGCGCGAGCGAGGTGGCGATGGCCATAGCGGCCCGCTGCTTCATGCCGCCCGACAGCTCATGCGGGTAGCGCCGCGCCACTTCGGGAGCGAGGCCGACATTCTTCAATAGCTCCTGCACCCGCGCGTCGAGCTCGGCGCGCTTCATCCCGGGCTTGTGGGCGACGATCGCATCGATCATCTGCTCCTCGAGCCGCATCACCGGGTTGAGCGAGCTCATCGCCCCTTGGGGGATCAGCGCGATATCGCGCAGCCGCGTTTCGCGCAGCTCCTTCTGCGACATCTTGAGGATGTCGCGGCCATCGAGCTTCACCGAGCCGCCGGCAATACGGCCGGGTGCCCGGGTCAGACGCATCAGCGCCGTCGCCATGGTGGTCTTGCCCGAACCGCTTTCGCCGATCAGGCCCAGCCGCTCGCCCGGCCGGAGGGAGAACGACACGTCGTTCACCGCCTTGGCCGGGCCCTTGCCGGTATCGTAGTGGACGTTCAGATCCTCGACCACGAGGATGGGTTTGGTGTGCTCAATCGCAGACATCAGCGCCTCGCCAGCTTGGGGTTGGCAAAGCGGTCGAAGCCGACCGAGGTCAGGAACAGACCGATGAAGATCAGGGCGATCACCACGATGGGCGGACCCCACCACCACCAGTAGCCGCGCAGCACCGCCGAGGATTGCTGGCTCCAGTAGATGGTATTGCCGAGCGTCATTTCGTCGAGCGCGCCGAGGCCGAGTGCCTCGAGGCCGATCACCGCGAGGATTGAGCCCGAGACGGTGCCGACGAAGCTCGCGACGATATAGGGCATCAGGTTGGGCATGATCTCGGTGAAGAGGATCTCCCACTGGCTCTCGCCGTTCACCCGGGCCACCTCGACATAGGACTTCTCGCGGATGGTGAGGACCTGGGCGCGCACCGTGCGGGTGGTGAACATCCAGCCGAGCGAAGCCACCACCAGCGCCATGATCACAGTGTTCATGCGGTCGATATTGCCGGCGATGATGACGAGGATGGCGATGGCCGGCACGGTCAGCAGCGCGTCGGAGATCACCCGGATGATGGCGTCGATGATGCCGCCGAAATGGCCGGCGATCAGCCCCAGCGCGGTGCCGACGCCGACGCCGATAAAACCGGCGATCAGCCCCATCTTCAGCGTGTTGGGGGTGGCGTAGATCAGCAGGGTCCACATGTCGCGGCCCTGCGAATCCGTGCCGAGGAAGTATTCGGGCCCCGGGGGCTTGCGCGGCCGGACGGCGCCCACCTGGGCGTTGACGGCATCGACGAACATCGGCCCGATGGCGCTGAACAGCACGATGGCGAAGAGGATGCCGAGCCCGAGCAGCAGCACGCCGCTGATCCGGCCCTGCTGGTAGTTGCGGCGAAAGGAAGTCACGAAGCTCATCGCCGGATCCTCGGGTCAAGCAGTGGATAGATGAGGTCGACGAGGAACAGCAGCACTGCGAGCGAGACGATCAGCATCAGCACCACGCCCTGGATGACGAAGTAATCCTGGCCGCGGATGGCGACGTAAAGCAGCGAACCGAGCCCCGGATAGTTGAAGATCACCTCGACCAGCACGGCGCCGGAGACCACCGAGCCGAGCGACAGGGCGAGCGCGGTGACCTGGGCGAGCAGCGCGTTGCGCATGCCGTACCAGACGAAGATGCGGCGGGGGTGCAGGCCCTTGGCCTCGGCGAAGGTGATGTAGTCCTCGCCCAATACCGAGACCATCTGGCTGCGCATGCCCAGCGCCCAGAAGCCGATATTGCCCAGGATGATCGCGAGGCAGGGCAGGAATGCGTGCTTCAGGATATCCTCGGTGGTCGCCCAGTCGAAGCGCATGATGCGGGTGGTGTCGACGCCGCCGGCGGGCGGGAACCACTTCAGCACCACGGCGAAGAAATAGATGAGGATGATGGCGAGGAGGTAAAACGGGATCGAGGTCAGGATCATCATCAGCGGCACGAAGGCCTTGATGCCGCGCCCGGCCGTCGGCCAAGCAAGCCGCGCGCCGAGCAGCGAGCCGGTGGCGAAGGCGATGAGCGTCGCCACTGCCAACAGGCTTACCGACCAGGGCAGCGCGTTGCCGATCATGGTCGAGACCTTCTCGGGGAAGTTGGCGAACGATACGCCGAGGTCAAGCCGGAACAGGTCGAGCCAGTAGTTGAGGTATTGCTCGAGGATCGGCGCATCGAGCCCGTATTTGGCGCGATAGGCGGCCGACACCGCCTGGATATCGACATTCTGCGCGCCGCCGGTGGCCTGCAGCCGGGCCAAAGCCGTCTGCACCGGATCGCCGGGCAGCAGGCGCGGAATGATGAAGTTGATGCTCACCGCGACGAAGACGATCAGCAGCAGCTGGCCGAAGCGGGTGAGGAGGTAACGGGCGAGTTCGCGGCTCATCGCGGGGTTCCCCAGGGTGGCACACGCACGGGACTCTCCGTGCTCCTCCACCGTGAAACGGGGGAGGCGGATGAGGGCCAGAGGCCCTCACCGCGGGGGGACCGCCGAAGGCGGTGGAGGGGGCGGCAGGATGCGCCGGTGTTTGGGGCCGCCCCCTCCACCAGCTTCGCTGGTCCCCCTCCCCCGCTATGCGGTGGAGGAGCACTGCACCACTGGTGGCTGTACATTTGCGATGTCATCCCTGCGAAAGCAGGGACCCAACCATCAGCTGGCGTGGGCGGGGAGTTGGGTCCCTGCTTTCGCAGGGATGACACCGGTGGGGGTTGCACTATTGAGTCTCCATAAGAGCCGTTGCGGCCAGTCAATTGCGGATGGCAGCACACGCCGCCATCCGCGCGATCACTGCCCGGCGCTTACTGCGCGCCGGTGGGCTTCAGGTTGTGGATCACCACGTTGAACGCTTCCCACGGGGTGTAGGGGGCCACGTAGGGATCGGTCGCCGACGGCCAGCCGGTCCAGTAGGTGTTGTTGAAGGTCACCACGTGGTATTCCTCGAGCATGTCGATCTGCGGCAGGTCGCGCAGCGCGATGTCGAGGGCCGCCACGGCATTCTTCATGTAGTCGGAATTGGGATCGGTGCTGGCCGGGACGGCATCCATGGCATCGATCAGCTTGTCGTATTCCGGGTTCATGTAACGCGAGGCGGCGACGGCGTTCGGGATGTTCTCGCCGAGCGGCCGGGCGAACTTCGAATGGTAGTGCTGCAGGGTCTCCAGCGGTTCGGAGAGCGAACCGCAATGGACGAAAACCATGGTGTCGAAGTTGCCCGACTGGATGTCGGGCAGCCAGGTGTCGTCCACCGGGGCCTGCACCGCGTCGAAGCCGGCATTCTTGAGCTGCTGGGTCAGCGGGGCCAGCGTCGGCTGGATGAAGGCCGGGGTGCGCACCGTGACGGTCAGCGGCTTGCCGTCCTTGCCCCATAGCCCGTTCGCGTCCTTGGTGTAGCCGGACTTGGCCATGTATTCCTCGACCTTGGCCGGGTCGGGATTGTCGAGGTCGTACTTGTCGAGCACCGCCTTGAGCGGGCTGCCTTCGGTGAGCCAGGTGCCGGCCATGTAGTTGGAGAAGGCGAAGGTCACCGGCTTCTGGCCGCCTTCGTAGCCGATGTCGTTAATGGCTTCCCGATCGATGGCATAGTTGATGGCGTAGCGCAGGTTCACATCGTTCCATGGCTCCTTCATCATGTTGAAGACCAGGGAGTAGTCGCAGCCATCCGGAGCGCCCCAGTTCGGGCCTTCGGCATTCCACGAGCTCAGCTTGTCGTTCTGCGCGCGGGCGGCTTCGAAGGTGCCGATCAGCAGCTGCCGGCCGCCATCGATCTGGTTGGCGATATGGAGCTGGCCCATGGCGTCATCGCTCGACACCGGCACCAGCGTGATGCGCTTGGGCGCCGGCAGATCCTGGAAGCCGACCTTGGCGCCCCACCAGTCGTCGCGGCGATCGAAGATCTCCTGCTGGTTGGTGCTCGAGACCAGCTTGTAGGCGCCGGTGCCGACCGGCCAGCCCTTGGCCGGGTCGTAGTTGGTGAAGGTCGCGATGTCCTGACCTTCCCAGATGTGCTTGGGCAGGATCGGGTAGTGGTTCTCGTGTCCGAGCGCCAGGAAGTCGCGGACGAAGCGCGGCGCCGCCTTGTTGAAGTTGATGGTGACGTTCAGCGGGTCGACGACGGTAACGTCCTTGATCCACTCCTTGAACGCTGCCGAACCGCCGACTTCCGGCGGCGCATCGCGCACGGCCTCGAGGGTGAATTTCACGTCGTCGGCAGTGAACTTCTGCCCGTCCGACCACTCGACCCCGTCACGCAGCTTGATCGAGGCGCTCATGAAGTCGGGCGCATATTCGAAGCTTTCGGCCTGCCACGGGATCAGCTTGCCGTCGTTGAGGTTGGTGTAGAACAGCGCCTCGTTGACGGTGATCTGCATCACATCGCGCTGGTGGGTGACCGAGGTCAGGTAGGGGTGCCAGTTCTCGGTGTTGGCGAACTGCGCCGGCTGGTCGCCCCACGGGGTCAGCACCAGGGTTTCGTTGCGCGGCATGTCGGCCACCTGGGCAAAGGCAGTCGATGCCAGCAGCGGCGCCGCCAGCAGCGCGATGGCGCCGCCGAGCAGATGCTGCCTCAGGGATCTGTGGTTCATGATGGTCCTCCTCCGGCCGGTTTCGGCCACTCGTTGAATTCTTTGCCCCTCGCTCGGCGTCATCCCCGCGAAAGCGGGGACCTCCGTTTGCGATGGTGCCGTCTCGCGAGAAAACAGGGGTTCCCGCTTTCGCCGGACCCGGTGAGTGGGAGAGATCCCGCCCACCGGGCTCATGTTCAGAGCGCCATCTTCTCGATGGCGTCTTTCGACAGCCCATGGCCGAAGCCGGGCTCGTCGCTGACCACGACGTAGCCGTCCTGGGGGACCGCCATGCCGGGGTAGTTGTTGGTGTGCTTCAACGGGATGCCGGGGGCGCCGCCGACGAAATACTCACCCCAGCGCGAGTCGGGCGCCGAGTAGTTGAAGTGCTGGCCATAGGGCGTGTTCATGCCGGCATGGCAGATCACTTCGAGGCCCGAGGCGTCGGCGATGGCAGTGATCTTCTGCACCGCGGTGAAGCCGCCGACCCAGTTGATGTCGGGTTGGAAGATATCGACGACTCGATCCTTGGCCGCCTCGAAGAAGGTGTAAGGGGTGTACCAGTGCTCGCCGGTGGCCAGCGTCTGCCAGGGCAGGCGTTCGCGCAGCGCCTTGTGCGAGGTGTGATCCTCCGGGATCAGGCAGTCTTCCATCCATTTCAGGTTGAACGGCTTCAGCCGGTGAGCGAGGCGCACGGCGAATTCGACGTCGAAGGCCATCCAGCAATCGAGCATCAGCTCGACATGCGGGCCGATCAGCTCGCGCGCCTTGCCGACGAAGGCTTCGTTCTTGTCGAGCGCCTCGAGCCCATCGGCGGTGCCGTAGGGGCAGGCGAGCTTGGTGGCCTTGAAGCCCAGCTCCATGTGCCAGTCCGTGTCGTTGCCGGTGGCGTAGCAGAACTGCTTGTCGCGGGCAGCGCCGCCGGCGAGTTCATAGACCGGCAGCTTCAGCACCTTGCCCTTGAGGTCCCACAGCGCCAGATCGATGCCGCTGATGGCGTAGGAGGCGAGGCCCGAGGAAGAGTAGGGCGACGTGATGCGCATCATCATGTCCCACAGCTTCTCGGTGGCGAGAGCGTTCTCCTCGTGCAGCAGCGGACCGATATGGTCGTTGATCAGGCTGATGGTGGGCTGGCCGTAGCCAGTGACGCCAAAACCCCAGGAGCCGTCGTCGGCGGTGACGATGACGCCGACCGCAGGAAAGGCGTTATTCCAGCTCGAGCGCAGCGCCTTGTAGCGCGGGTAGCGCGACATCGGGTTGGCGACTTCGGCATCCTTGGTCCAGGGGGGGCGGCGCGCCGTCACCTTGTCCTTGCCCTCGTCGTAAATGCCGCCGGCAATCGGGTTGGTGATGGCAAAGGCTTCGATGTTCTTGATCTTCACTAGAAATCTCCAGGTAGTCGTATGTCGGTTGGGCGCCGAAGGCGGCAGGTCAGCTTGGGATGCGGTAGAATTTTCGCGCGTTGCCCTGGAACAAGGCGGCCTTCTCCGCTTCCGAGGCGCCTTCGGTGATTTTGGCGAAGGCCTGCCACAGCGTCGGGAAGGTGCTGGTCAGTTTGTCGACCGGGAAGTTCGAGGCGAACATCGCCCGCTCCGGCCCGAAGATTTCGAGCGTTTCCAGCACCAGCGGGCGGAAGCTTTCGGTGGTCCAGGTCCGGTCGAGCATGCCGAGGCCGCTGATCTTGACCGCGATGTTCGGACGCGCCGCGAGTTCGCGCATGCCCGATTTCCAGGCCTTCCAGCCCGCGAGATCGCGGTCGGCCCACATGCCGGCATGGTTGAGGATGATCTGCGTCTGCGACGCCGCGCCTGCGAGCTTCGCCGCCTGGGCCATCTGGTGCGGGTAGAGCTGGAGGTCGAAGCTCAGGCCGCGGCGGCCGAGTTCCTTGAGCCCGCCGATCCAGCCAGGCTCATCCATCAGGTCGCGAGTGATGTAGTTGAGCTTGGGATCGGGGTGGCGGTTCACCACCTGGCGGATGCCGCGCATGATCGGGAACTGCGCGTGCCGGTCGAGCAGGGCGCCGAAGTCGGGCGCGGCGAGGTCGCCATGCGCCACCAGGACGATCGGTATCGGGCTGCGGTCGGCCACCGCCTGTAGCGTCTCGGACTCCTTGACCGGATCGGTGGGGAAGGCCTCGACATGCACCGCGCCGACGATCTCGATCTCGTCGCCGGCTTCCTCGAGATATTCCTCGAGCAGGTAGCTGCGCGAGATCGCGGCATTGGCGCCGCCTTTGCCCGGCTTTTCGAAATGCGGGTAGATGCGGGTCCACAGGTCCCACAGGTGGATATGCGGATCGACGACCTTCAGCATGATGCCCTCAATCCAGCCGGAACATTTCTTCGACCGGCCAGGCCTTGGGCCGGGCGTCCTCGTGCGTTTCCATGTGGGGTTCCATCCACTTCCACCACTTGAGCACCACCGGGTCGACGCCCTCGGTCTGGCTGGGCGCGTTGTCGGGCTTTTCGAGGTAGGCAAAGAGCAGCAGATCGTAGCGGTAGATGGTGTAGTTGGAGACGCCCTGGCTTTTCAGCAGCGCCACCATCTCGGGCCAGATCTCGTCGTGCTTGCGCTTGTACTCGGCTTCCTGGCCGGGCTTCAGCTTCATTACCCATGCAGAGCGCATCGTCTCAAAATCCTCGATCAGGTTGTTGATGTGGCGAGGGCCCGCTCGCCGGCCTGCGGCGGCGGCCACTGGCCGTTGTAGCCAAGCCGCCGGCTCACGCTGCTCGCGGCTTCGTTGAGCAGCTCCACCTGCGGCTGGATCGCCGCGCCGGGCGCCTTGGGAGTGGGCCCGGAAATGGAAATGGCGCCGACCGGCCGGCCGAGCCGGTCGACGATCGGCACGCCGACGCAGAACACACCCACCACGACTTCCTGGTTGTCGATGGCGTAGCCGCGCTTCCGGATCCGCGCGAGCTCGGCGCGGAGCTCGGTGGGGTCGGTGATGGTGTAGCGGGTGAAGGTGGTCATCGGCTGGTCGAACACGCGCTGCTGCTCGGCCTCGCCAAGAAAGGCGAGGATGGCCTTGGCGCTGCCGCCGCAATAGAGCGGCCCGCGCGCGCCGATGCGCCAGTCGAGCTGCATGTTCTGGTTGCCGCGCACCTTGTCGATGCACACGCACCCCTCGCCGCTCAGGACGTTGACGTTCACCGTCTCGCGGGTCTTTTCGGCGATGGCTTCGCAGAACGGCCGGGCCAGCCGGGGGAAGGCGACGCCGTCGAGCTGCAGGTCGGTGATCGCCAGCAGCCGGTACGACAGCTGCCAGCCACCGTCGGCGTCGCGCTCCACCACGCCCTCGTCGGCGAGGTCGATCAGCAGCCGGTGCACCGAGCCCACGGGCAGGCTCAATTGCTGGGCCACGGCGCGCGCGCCCAGCCCACCCTTGCGGGCGAGCAGGTCGAGAACCTGAATGGCGCGCCGGATGCTGGACATTTATTGCCCGCCGCTCCGGCGCTTGCTGGCCGCAGCATGTTGAACGGAACGGCCCGTGGGCCGGCCTTCCACACCGGGTGTCATCCCAGCGAAAGCTGGGACCCAACTCGCCGTTCGGCTCGGGCTGCGAGATGGATCCCCGCTTCCGCGGGGATGACACCGAGTGGGTGGAGGACATGGGGCATCCCCCCACGCTCCTGCAGCGCCATCGTCAATCCATTGCTCGAACAGCAGCGTGCTCACGCTCACACTAACCGGCTGCTGGGCAAACCTTCGGCGTTCACGCTCCTGCGGGCGCAGGTGCGTGTCCAACCGCACGGCTTGCCGCTTGACCGGCCTCCCTCTCCTCAGAGCCGCATTCCCCGGTTTCTTGTTCCATAGGTGGAATGCGACGTTCCAATAGTGAACGCCTTCGTCTGAGATGAGTCAATCGACCTGAGGCTACAACTTAGGTCGGGTCGCGACTTAAGATTATGTTCTTATTGTATTATTCGCGATGCCTGATGGGGCGCGTTCGGCGATGTGGAACGCATCCCACCAGCGAGGTGCTGTCGGTCGCAGCGGGCCGCCCCTCACCCCAGCGGGTTGTCGCCCTTCCACCAGGTCTTGAACGGGTTCGACCAGAGGATCGACTGGATGGTCTCCTCGCTGACGCGTGGCAGGTTGGTGCCTTCGAGCTGCTTGTTGATGTTGATCAGCCCGTCGGCCGATTCCGCCACCCCGGCGAAGGGGAAGTCGGTGCCGAAGAAGATCTTGTCGGCGGTGCGGTATTCCTCTGCCAGCACCAGCATGTTGTAGTACTGCCAGGGCCGGTAGAAGAGCGCCGACTGTTCCAGCCAGACATTGGGTTGCTTGCGCGCCACGACGATCGCCTCGTCGTACCAGGGGTGGCCCATATGGGCGAGGACCATGGTCAGGTCGGGGTATTTCATCGCCACCGGCTCGACATGGATGGCCCGCCCCAGCTCCACCGGGGCGTTGCGGGCATAGGTGGTGCCCATATGCATGGTCAGCGGCAGGTTGCGCTTCTGCAGGTACTCGTAGACCGGCTCGAGACGCGGGTCGGAGAGATGCACGCCGTTGTAGATCGGCCCGAACTTCACGCCCTTGAGCCCCAGGTCCTCGATGCCGTGCACCAGCATATCCATGTAGTCGGCACGGCGGGGATCGACATAAGCGAAGCCGACGAACTTGTCGGGGTATTTCCTGACCGCCGCGGCGGTGGTTTCGTCGTCGCCCTCGACGCCGATGGCGTCGGCATAGCGCAGGGTGAAGATGATGGCCTTTTCCACCTCGGCCATCGCCTTGTAGAGCGAATCCGCATCGGATTGATGCGCCAGTTCGCCCTTCCGCACCCGGCCGTGCAGCGTCCAGTAGAGCGGCAGGATGTGCTCTTCGTTGTAGATATTGACGTGGCAATCACAATAGGCGCGGGCGGTCATGGCGGCTCCGATCAGGTTGTTGCGGCGACGTGCGGCTTGTGCAGGACGTCAGGAAATCGGCGAGTTCGCTTGCCAGCCCTCACGACAGCAGGGCCTTCAACGGACGGGATGGATCGGCCAGATAGCTGGTGTCGATCACGGCGCGACCAGCGATCAGCCGGCTGGCGATCTTGATGCCGCGCGATGCCGACGTGCCGACGCCCAGCGATGCGGCGCCGACGAGCCGCCCCGATGGATCAAGCTGAAACTGCGTAATGAGGCCATCTTCGACCCGGTCCACCATCGTCGCGGCGATCGCCGGCAGCCCCGCCATGTAGAGGCCCAGATCGTACTGATCGCTCCACATCCACGGCACGATCCCGATCGGCTCGGCCCGCCCCGCCATGTTGCGTCCAGCCACCGCGCCATGGTCGCCGGCGCTCTGCCAGCTTTCGAGGCGCACCGCAGCATTGCCGAAGAGCGGATGCGCGGTGACGGCGCAGTCGCCGGCCGCGAAAATCCCATCGATCACCTGGAGTATGCTGTCGGTGACGATGCCGCCGGCAACAGCGAGCCCGCTCGTTTCGGCCAGGGATGTCCTGGGCGAGACACCGATGGCGACGATGATGGTGTCGGCCTCGATGGTCCGGCCGTCGCTCAGCGTCACACCGGCCGGCGATACCGAGACCGGGGTCGCGTCGGTAAGAATCGTCACGCCGTTGCTGCGATGCTTGTCGGCCAGCACCGCAGCCAAAGCGTGCGGGACGCCGCGGCCGAGGATACGGGGGCCCGCTTCAATCACCGTCGTCTCAATGCCTCGCTGGCGGGCGGCCGCGGCCAGTTCCAGGCCGATCAATCCCCCGCCGACAATTGCCAGCCGCCGCGCGCTGACAAATGCCGGCTGCAGGCGTTCGAGGTCGCGTGCGTCGCGCAGCGTGTGGATGGCCACCGCATCACTGCCCGGCAGATCGAGGCGGCGCGGAGCGGCCCCGGTCGCGAGCAGCAATTGGTCATAGGGCAGGGCGGGCCCGGTCGAAAGTTCCACCCGCCATCGTTTCCGATCGATGCCGAGCGCGGCGGCGCCCGTCAGGAGCTCGATGCCGGCGGCGGCATAGTCCGGTGCCGGCCGGATCGGCACCAGGCCGGATTGGCTCCCATTCAGGAGGCCCTTGGAGAGCGGTGGGCGCTCGTAGGGCAGGTGGCCCTCGTCGCCGACGATCGTTATCGGGCCGAGATGGCCCGTCTCGCGAAGCGCGAAGGCCGCCGACACGCCGGCGAATCCGGCACCGATGATGACCGCTGCCTGAGATGCCATGGTCAGGGGCTGACCTCGATCAGAACCTGATCGCCGTCGACCCGGACCGGATAGGTCTTGAGGTTGACGCAGACCGGCGCACCCTTGGCCGCGCCGGTGCGATAGTCGAACCGACCATTGTGCTTGGGGCACTCGATGATCGAATCCATCACGAAGCCATCGGCGAGATGTGCCAGCTCATGCGTGCAGAGCCCGTCGGTTGCGTAGAACCTGTCGTCAGGGCTGCGGTAGATGGCGAAGGTCCGCCCAGCGTGGTCAAAGCGAACGACATCCTCGGTGTCGATGTCGTCGACGCCGCAGGCCCGGATCCACTCAGCCATGGTGTGCCCCCGCGCGCTCGGCCAGTTGTCCCGCGCCCGCCGGCAACTGCTTGCGGATAAAATGCGTCGGGTCGTTCAACTGCCTCAGAATGGTTGGCAGGATCTCTCGCCAGGCCGCCATGACGCTCGGCGTCGCGGGTGGACAGTCGGCCTTCACCTCCTCATGCAGCGCCTTGAGGGCGTGATAGGGGACCATCGGGTACATATGGTGCTCCACATGGTAGTTCATGTTCCAGTAGAGGAAGCGGAACACCGGGTTCATGTAGACCGTGCGCGCATCGAGCCGGTGATCCAGTACATCCTCCGCCAGCCCCAGGTGCTGGGTGTTCCCCACCCACCACAGGAACCAGATGCCGTAGATGTTGGGCCCGCCGATCAGCACCACCGGCAAGAGGCTCGAGGTCGCGACGGCCACGGCCAGCGCCCCGAGGTGTATTGCGAGGATGACGATTGCCTCGACCTGCACCCGCCAGCGCTCCATCTGAGGGACGTAGTCCAGCTCCTCGGCGTTGAGCCGGCCCACGCTGTAGCGAGCCAGCGTCGCCAGCGACTGCGGCACATTCACCAAGCCGAAGATGTTGAGCACCATGATGATCAACTGCGGCGGCCGCATACCGGCGATCTCGGGGTCACGCCCGACGATGATCGTGTCGGTGTGGTGCCGCGTGTGGCTCCACCGCCAAGCAGTGGGGCTGCGCAACAGCAGGAACGAGGCCAGCGCATAGACGGCATCGTTGATCCAGACGGTGCGGAACGCCGTGCGGTGTCCGCATTCGTGCCAGCGGGAATCGGCCGCCGAGGCATAGAGCACGCCGTAGACGGCAAAGACCGGCACCGCCCACCAGGTTCCCCAGAGCCAGATGCCGAGGCCGCCAAAGGCGAGGATCAGCCCGAGCCAGATTGCCGTATCGCGCAGCGCCGGCCCATCCGATCGCGCCATCAACTCCTTCAGCCGCTTGCGCGGTATGGGCGATTTGTACCACTCGCCATTGGCGAGCCCCGTCTCGATCGCTTTGGCGGCTTCGGGCCCGACGAGCGAGTAGTCGCGGTTGGTTGCAAAGCGCAGCAACGAGGTCATCTTCATGGCACGGCCCCCGCCACGCGCGGCTTGTGCAGCGACATCAGGAAATCGGTGAGTTCGGTGTAGGTCATCGACGAGGTCGGTGCGTCGAGCGCGATCTCGCCGCGGTCGAGCACCACCAGCCGGTCGCACACCTCGTGCACGTGGTGGATGTTGTGTTCGATGTAGATGCAGCTGCGGCCACCCGCCTTGATCGAGCGGATGAAGTCCAGCACCTTGTTCACTTCCTTCAAAGCCAGCGCCACGGTCGGCTCGTCGAGCACGATCAGGTCGCTGTCGAAATGCATGGCGCGGCCAATGGCGACGCCCTGGCGCTCGCCGCCCGACAGCCGGCTCACCGGGGTATCGACATCGATGCCGACGCCGCGAAAGCCGATGGTCGAGCGCATGATCTCGTTGGCGATGCGCTTTTCGGCCTTCACGTCGATGAAGCCGAAGCGGTTGGTCAGCGGCCGGCCGACGAAGAAGTTGCGCCACAGCGGCTGCTTCTCGCCCAGCGAGGAGTCCTGGTAGACGGTCTCGATCTTGAGCTTGTGCGCCTCTTTCACCGAGTAGCTCGCCGCATCGATCTTCTGGCCGCGCACATAGATGGTGCCGCTCGAAGGCTGCTCCACGCCGGTCAGCACCTTGATCAGGGTCGATTTGCCGGCGCCGTTGTCGCCGATCAGACCGACGATCTCGTTGGCGCCGATCTCGAGCGTGACGTTCTTGAGGCTAACGACCTTGCCGTATTGCTTGCGAACGTTCTCGAGCCGGACGATCGGGGTGGATGTCATCTTGTTGGTCCTGTGTTTCAGGAAGAGTTGTCGGACGAGGGGACCGCCGCCCGCGACGGCAGAAGGCCCCCTCACCCGGAGCGCTGCGCGATCCGACCTCTTCCCCAGGGGGAGAGGTGGAGAGGTTACCGGATGCCGGTTTTCACCAGGGCTTCCAGCGCCTCGACATTGTCCTTGGTCACCGAACCTCCGCCAGTGTTGAGGTTGAGGCCGGCGAGGCCGTACTTCTTTTCGAGCACGGCAGCGACCACCGGCATGAAGCCCTGGAGGTACGGCTGCTGGTCGAGCACCACGGTGATGTAGCCGTCCTTCAACCCCTGGATGGCGCCCGCGGAGATGTCGAAGCCCGAGGCGACGACTTCGCCGGGCTGCTTGCCGGCGTCGGCGAGGACCTTGCCGAGCACGGCGGTGATGCCGCTGTGGCCGGGGACGATGATCGCCTTGGTGTCCGGATTGGCTTCGAGATAGGCGACCAGCACCGGCACCGAGAGCGAGGGATCGGCCACCGCCTCGTTCGACCACTGCAGCTCGTCGAAGGCGATCTTCTTTTCGGTCAGCACCTCGACGGTGCCCTTGGCGACGTCATTGCCGGGAGCGCCTTCGATGAAGGCGCCATAGACCACGACCTTGTCGCCTTCCTTGAGCCCGCCCTTTTCGATGGTGAGGTTGGCGAGGTTCTTGCCGGCGCCGAAATTGTCGAGGCCGAAATAGCTCAGCGAGGTGCCGGGGAGCGCATTGTTGTTCACCACCACGACAATGCCGGCTTCCTTCGCTTTGTTGATGAACGAGGTCATTGCGTCGGTGCCGGGGTGGCCCATCACCACGATGGCGTCGGGTGCGGCGGCCAGCGCTTCGTTGGCCTGCACCAGCATCTTCTGCGGGTCCCAGCCGGCATGCTGCTCCATCAGGTTGACCTTGAGGATGCGAGCCGCATCGCGGGCGCCGAGCTCGCGGGCGAGGGTGGCGCTGTCGCCCGGATTGCCGCCGAGCTGGAAGTAGATGGTCATGCCGCTGTCGACCGCTTCCTGGGCGGTGGCAACGAGCGGGGCCGCCACCATCGCGGCACCCATGGCGAGGCCGGCGAGGCCCCTGAGAATTGACTTCATGATTGTTCCTTTCCCTATTTCGTGGTCCCGACCGGAGCTAAAACCCCCGCCCCGGTCGGGCGGTTTTCACTGCCGCAGGCGCGAGCGCACGGACTTGATCAGAGGCACCTTGTCGGGGTCCTCGATGGCGGTGTTCATCACCACGGAGATGATGAAGACGAGACCGATGAAGACGCGCGTCCAGAAGCCCTGCACGCCGCTGGCGACGAGGCCGGCTTCGATGACGGCGACGATGAGCGAGGCGAAGACCGTGCCGACGATCTTGCCGGAGCCGCCGAAGATCGAGGTTCCGCCGATGAACACGGCGGCGATCACGGTGAGCAGGTAGCCCTGGCCTTGCTGGTTGAAGTAGGTGGTGGTCTCGACGGTGAGGAAGACGCCGGCCAGCGCCGAGAGCAGCCCCATCAGGGTGAACAGCTTGATCTTCTCGCGATCGATCTGGATGCCGACGACCTTGGCCACCTTCATGCTGTCGCCGATGAACAGGATGTTCTCACCGAACCGGTGACGGTTGAGCAGATGCCAGACGAAGATCGAGAGCGCGATCGCCCACAGCATCTGCGCCGGCACGATGCCGCCGATGCGGCCCACCATGATGGCCTGGATCAGCGTGCCATCGATCTGCGGAATGGCGACAGTGACGCCGTTCGACACCACGGTGACCAGCCCGCCCCACAGGAACATCATGGCCAGGGTGGCGATCATCGAGGGGATGCCGAGCTTGGTGACCACGAGGCCGTTGACGAAGCCCATGACCGTGCCGGTAGCGAGCGCCGCGATCAGCGCCAGCCAGGTCATGTCGTATTGCTGGAACAGGAAGGCGAAGACGTAGCTGGCGAAGGCGACGACGGAGGGGAAACTCAAATCCATCTCGCCGGCGGTCGCCACCAGGGTCAGGCCGAGCGCGATGATCAGCGGCGGCGGCACCGATGCCATGAAGCTCATATAGACGCGGTAGCCGAGAAAGGCGCGCGGTGCGGTGATCATGAACACGACGATCAGCACCAGGAATACGAGGGCGGTGGCGGTGCCTTCGATCTTGAAGAAGCTCGCCACCGGGTTGGTGCGTGCTTGCGTGACGTTCCCCCCGGCCGACATCAGAGCACCCCGTACTTGGCGTAAACGTCGCGCAGGAAACCGCCGGCGCGCAGCTCGTTCATCGAATGGTGCTCGCCATTGACCTTGTCGAAGGCGCGCTGCAGCACTTCGGCCTCGACCGCCTGCGGCACGACGACGACGCCGTCGGCATCACCGAACACCAGGTCGCCTGGCTCGATGCGGACGCCATCGACGATCACCGGCACATCGACGGCCTGGATCTGGCCGCGACCTTTGGAATCGAGCGGCGCAATGCCGGCATGGAACACCGGCAGCGCGAGCTCGCGGATGCCGAGGATGTCGCGCACGAAGCCGTCGGTGATACAGCCGGCGGCGCCACGGGCATGGGTGGCGGTGGAGAGGAGACTCCCCCAGGGCGCAATGCGCGAAGAGCCGCCGCAGGAGAACACCGCGACGTCGCCCGGCTTCAGATCGTCGACGATGGCGATCTCGAGCTCATAGGGGTTGCTGCCCTCGGCGACGAACGGCACCTCCATGTACTGACCCGTGCGGGCCCGGCCGCAGAGCTTCAGGCTCTCGTCGAGCGGGCGGATCTTCGGCGACATCGCCTGGTTCCAGATGCCGATCGCGTCGAGCGCATCGCTCAGCACGGCGGAGTAGAGCTGTTGCCAGCCCTCCGGCAGCGGCGGGTTCTGGCGCGGGATAAACACGGAGGTCACGGGGGTAACGCCCTTTCTAGAAGGAAACCTTGGAGGGAGGAGTGCCGCTGGCGCCGACGAGGAAATCGAAATCGACGCCCTTGTCGGCCTGCTGCACGTGATCGATGAAAAGCTTGCCGTAGCCCCGCTCGAAGGCCGGCTGGGGCGGCACGAACGCGGCGCGGCGGCGGGCCAGTTCGGCCTCGTCCACTTCGAGCTCGAGTTTTCGCGCGGCCGTGTCGAGCACGATGATGTCGCCGGTGCGGACAAGCGCCAGAGGGCCGCCGATCGCCGATTCCGGCGCGACATGCAGCACCACGGTGCCGAAGGCGGTGCCGCTCATGCGCGCATCGGAGACGCGCACCATGTCGGTGACGCCCTGTTCGAGCAGCTTTCTGGGCAGCGCCATGCTGCCGACCTCGGGCATGCCGGGATAGCCGCGCGGCCCGGCATTCTTCAGCACCAGCACGCTGTCGGCATCGACATCGAGATCGGGATCGTCGATGCGGGCGCGGAAATCCTCGGCCGTTTCGAACACCACCGCCCGGCCGCGATGCTGCATCAGGCGAGGCGAGGCGGCCGACGGCTTGATGATGGCGCCATCGGGCGCGAGGTTGCCCTTGAGCACCATCATGCCCCCCTTCGGCGTCAGCGGGTTGTCGAGCGGGCGGATCACTTCGTCGTCCCAGCTCTCAGCCCCGGCGATGCGTTCGCCGATGGTGCCGCCCTCGACCACCGGGGCATCCAGCTTGAGGCGATCACGCAGCCGCTCCATCACCGCCGGCAGGCCGCCGGCGTTGAAGAACTCTTCCATCAGGAAGCGGCCGGAGGGCTTGAGATCGACGAGGGTGGGGATATCGCGACCGAGCCGGTCCCAATCCTCGAGATTGAACGGCACGCCGAGCCGTCCGGCCAGAGCGAGCAGATGCACCACAGCATTGGTGGACCCGCCGATAGCGCCGTTGACCTTGACGCCGTTCTCGAAGGCCTCGCGCGTCAGGATCTGGGAAATGGTGATGCCCTGCTTCACCAGCTCGACGATGCGGATACCGGCCTGTTCCGACAGCACGGCGCGGCGGCTGTCGACGGCCGGGGTCGAGCCGTTCATCGGCAGGCCGATGCCCATGGCTTCGGCCAGCGAGGCCATGGTCGAGGCGGTGCCCATGGTCATGCAGGAACCGGCCGAGCGGCTCATCGCGGCTTCCGCCGCATCGAGCTCGGCCTTGGAGATCCTGCCGGTGCGGTATTCCTCGTCGAGCTTGAACATGTCGGTGCCCGAACCGAGGGTGCGCCCCTTGAAGCGACCGTTGAGCATCGGGCCGCCCGAGACGAGGATAGTGGGGATGTCGCAACTGGCGGCGCCCATCAGCAGGGCAGGGGTGGTCTTGTCGCAGCCGGCAAGCAGCACCACTCCATCGATCGGGTTGGCGCGAATGGTCTCCTCGACATCCATGGCGACGAGGTTGCGGAACATCATGGTGGTCGGCCGCATCAGCGGCTCGCCGAGGCTCGTTACCGGGAATTCGAGTGGGAAGCCGCCGGCCATCAGCACGCCGCGCTTCACATGCTCGGCGAGATCGCGCAGGTGCCGGTTGCAGTTGGTCAGTTCCGACCAGGTGTTGCAGATTCCGATCACCGGCCGGCCATCGAGCATTTCCGGCACGAACCCCTGGCTCTTCATCCAACTGCGCGGAATGAAGCCGTATTTGCCGGCGCGGGCGAACCATTCCGAACTGCGGAAGGCGGTTGCGGGCTTTCCCGTGCTGTCGTCGGAGGCGTGGCTCATCTGTTTTGTCTCGCTGACCGCTGCGGCCCCCTCATTGGTGCAGCGTTGAGACATGTAACGTTAAATGTAATTGCGGAGTCAAGACGGTTTTTGAAGGTGGATGAGGTGTGGGGTTTCAGGGGCGGTGGGGGGGCGGCAAGAGTCGCAGGCCTGGGCTCCCCCCTCCACCAGCTTCGCTGGTCCCCCTCCCCCGCCCCGCGGGGGAGGATAGGGAGAGGTCCAGTCTTCAGGTCGTGAACCCCGGGTCGAATACCACCGGCAGCACATGGTCCGGCTGCTCGAAGCGGCCGGATTTGAGCCGGGCCAGCATGGCTTCGCCGGCACGTTCGCCGACGGCGTAGGCGGGAGAAAGGACCGTGGTCATGTGCGGGCGCGCATATCGGTGTGCTTCGAAGCCGTTGAAGCCGACGACCCTCACATCCTCGGGGACGCGCACGCCGCGATCGGTGAGCAGCAGCATGGCGGCGGTCGCCACCGGGTCGTTGGCGCCGACCACGGCGCCGGGCAGGGGGTGGCTGTCGAGATAGGCGGCAAAGGCCGCCTGCACATCGGCGAAGGACTCGCTCATGGCTTCGATCACCGTCACCTCGGCGGTGCTGCCGGCTGCGGCGATGCTGTCGCGGATGCCGGCAATGCGGTTCTCCACTGCCGGCCAGGGCTGGTGCGGGATCACCACCAGGATCTCGGCGACCCGGCGGGCGAGCAGGTGATCGCCGATCAGCCGCCCGCCGCCGCGGTCGTCCTGGCGCACCGTGCAGATCTCGGGGCCGGCCCCCGGCAGCTCCTGCTGGAACACCACCACCGGCTGGTTGAGATCGGCCAGCCGCGCGATGGCGGCAAGACGTTCGGGTTTCGGGCCCGAGATCATGGCGCAGAAGCCGGCGACCTCGAAATTGCGCATGATCATCGACTGCGCCAGCTCGGCCCCGGGCATGCCCTGAATGGTGAGGGTATAGTCGGCATGGTTCAGCACGTTGGCGAGCCCGGCCACCACCTGGCAGGTGAAGAAATCGGCGAGGAAGGCGGGAGATTCGTCCACGATCACCATGCCGATCGAGCGCTGCTCGGAAACGCGCAGGTTGCGGGCGTTGGAGGAGCGGCGGTAGCCCAGCCGTTCGATCTCGCGCTCCACCCGCTTCTTGGTGGCGGCGCTGACGAACTGCATGCGGCCATTGATGACGTTGGAGACGGTCATCGGCGAAACCTCGGCGGCTTTCGCCACATCCTTGATCGTCGCCCGCGGCCGCCGCTCGTCACCGCTCATAGCTGGAACTCACCTCATCGAAATGCTCGTTACATACATATATCGTTACATCCCAAGGCGATAGAGCCGGTTGGCATTCTTCCAGAACACCGCCTCGGATTCGGCGTCGGAAAGCCCCTTGAGGATGAGCTTGAAGGCGCCGTAGGCCTGCTCGAACGTGGCGGCGAGGCCGAGCACCGGATGATCGCTCGCCAGCATGGTGCGCTCGCTGCCGAAGGCCGCGAGGCAGTCGAGCACCACCGGGCGGAGGCTGTCGATTGTCCAGTGCGGATCGTAGGCGACGAGGTCGGAGACCTTGATCGCGACGTTCGGCGCGGCGGCGAGGGCAGTGAGCCCGGCCCGCCAATGCGCCATGCCCTCGTCGGTCCGATCGAAGGGCGAGCCGCAGTGATTGACGATGAAACTGAGGTTCGGGAAGGCGCGCGCCAGCTGCAGCGCCTCGGCCGCCTGCCAGGGCGAGATCATCAGATCGAACGACAGCCCGAGCGCATCGAGATGCCTGAGCCCCGCCTGCCAGGCCGGGCTGCTCATCCGGTGACGCTCGCGAGAGAAGGAGCGGGCCGGGTCGGGGTGCCAGCTGAGAATGTCGCGGATGCCGACGACCTTGCCGTGCGCGGAGTAGCGCTCGAGGATCGCTGGGGTCTCCGGCGCATCGAGGGCGGCGTTGCCGACATAGCGGCGCGCCATCCAATCGGGCTTTTCCAGCGCATCGAGCCAGGCCAGTTCGGCAAAGGGCTCGCCCGGCTGCCAGCCGGCTTCGACATGCACGGTGCCGACGATGTCGTATCCGGCGGTGTCGCGGAGGTAGTCGGCCGGCAGGCAGCTTTCAGCCAGCACGCCGGTGGCGCCGCGTAGCCACGGGTGCTTGTCGAGCGAGCGGTCGAACAGATGGTGGTGTGGGTCGATGATCGGCCCGGTGTAAAGCCCGTTGGCGTCGCGCATCGTGGTCGTCAGCGTCCCATATAGCGGCGGCGGCTGATCTGCTCGCCCAGCGTCAGCCAGCGGCGGGCCGGCTCACCCTCCAGCAATGCCATGATCTTCAGCGCTTCGCCCTGCAATTCCTGCAGCCGCGCCACCGGCAGGGTCTGGTTGGCATCGACTTCCTCGGCAATGGCGATGAAGCGCTCGGCCCGCTGCTGGCCGCCGAGCCGTGGCGCCAGCTCGTCGGCGACGAAGGCATCCCAGCTAAGCCTCGGATTCCAGCCGAAGCGCGAGAAGGCGAGGTAGCTGAGCTCGACCGTGGCAGTGTAGTCCGACGGCTCGCCCCAGACGGTCAGCCCTTCCATGCCGAGCTCGCGACCACGCACCGACATGTCGGCGAAGGTCTTCGCGTTGAAGGCATAGCGCTCGGTGCGCTCGTCGCCGTTCCACTGGCAGGCGAACTGGCAGCGCAGCACGTTGGGCTGCGTGGGCAGGTTTGCCACATAGTCGGGCGCCAGCTCGGTGCGGAGCCGTTTCCAGAAGCTGCGATTGGCAGTGTGCTGGTAGATGGCGCCTTTCGGCAGCCGGTGCTGCGCTTCGGTCGCCACCGGATCGAGCAGGTTGTCCCACTGCATTTCGCAATAGATCCAGAGGTCGGGGCGCCTGGCCTTGGCGGCGCGATAGAGCCGCGGGAAGTTTTCGGCCATGTCGGTATGCGACCAGGAATCGCCGTGATCATCCTTGCGGCGCGCCGCCTCGGCATCGTTGGCGCGGCGGGCGACGCAGCGCTCGCAGCCGCAGACGCCATAGTCGCCGCTCTCGATATTGATGCCGCCGATCTCGAAGGTTTCGGCCAGCCAGGCAACGGCCTCTTCCATCCAGTCGATCACCTCGGGGGCGCTCGGGCAGGCGCTGACCGTGTAGTCGGAATGCGGGAAGTTGAGCGGGAAGGCGAGGTCGGCGATCTGGAAGCCGACATCCTTCTCCATCCTCGCCGCATGCTGCGGGTTGGCTTTCAGCCAGGTGGCGAGGTTGTACTTGTGCTTGCCCTCCCAATAGACACCGCCATAGGCGCCAATGGCGATGCCGGGGATGATGCGGACGCCGCGCTCGTTGCCGTAGCGGCAGAGCTCCTTGGCCGCTTCGATGCCGCCATGGCTGTCGCGGAGGAACCCGTAGACGGTGATGCCGCCGATGCGGTTGATCGAGCAGAAATCCACCAGCCGCTTGTAGTCGGCGAGAAAGCCGCCTGGCGGCTTCTGGAACGGATTGAAGACGCCGATCTCCTGCTGGCCGATCTGCGACAGCTCCCAGTTGGTCGAGTGGTCCCAGGTCCAGAAGGTGCGATAGGCTAGGCCGGGCTTGCCGGTGACCGGGCTGGTCCAGGCGGCCAGATCGAGCTTGCCGCCGGAGCGCTGGATGATCTCCTCGACGCCATAGATGACGCCGGAGAACGGGCCGCCACGCACCTCGAGCGTGTCGCCCACGGCCACGATGGCGAACTCCCCCTCGGCCAGCGCCGGATCGAGCTGCAGGCGCAGCTTCGGCAACTGGTCGCCGAAGTTTTCGCGCAGGCGCCGCGCCGCATGTGGGTGATTGGTGTCGCCGTCGATGGCCATTGCCGGATGTCCTCCCTCTGGTGGTCGCTGCGGAGCGTCGGCACGCCGGCGATCCTTGACAGAGTTAAGCAGCGCTCCTATCAAATATCAACATCAACTATCGCCAGTGATAATTGACGCGTTCGAACCTTGCCCCGTCGGGGCGCTGCAGCGACCGCGTGATGGAGACCTCATGACCTCGACGAGCCTTCCCGCGCCCCTCGCCAACCTGCAGCAGGTCTGGCCGATGCCGAGCCGGCCACGGCCGATCACCATCATCGGTGCCGGTGGCATCGTCCGCGACGGGCACCTGCCGGCCTACCGCAAGATGGGCCTGCCGGTGGCCGGGATTTTCGACGTGAACCAGAAGACCGCCAAGGCCCTGGCTGCGGATTTCGGCGTCGAGGCGGTGCACCCGACGCTCGAGGACGCGATCGCTGCCTGCGGCACCGATGGCATTTTCGACCTGGCGTTGCCGCCGGCGGTGTTGCTCGGGACGGTAGAACGACTGCCGGCCAAGAGCGCGGCGCTGCTGCAGAAGCCGGTGGGCCCGGACCTCGCCACGGCCCGCAAGATCGTGGCGGCGATCGACCAGCGTTCGATCACGGCTGCCACCAATTTCCAGCTGCGCTACACCCCCTCGATGCTGGCGATCCGCGATGCGGCGCGCAAGGGCCTGCTCGGCGAGATCGTCGAGGTCGAGGTGCGGCTCGCGGTCTACATGCCGTGGGAATTGTGGAGCTTCATTCCGCATCTCGATGCAGTGGAGATCCCGCTGCACTCGATCCACTATCTCGACTGGATCCGCTCGCTGCTCGGCGAGCCCGAGAGCGTCTACGCCAAGGCGGTGAAGCATCCGCGCTACCCGAGCCTGGCCGATGCGCGCTCCTCGATCATTCTCGACTATGGCGACCGGGTGCGCTGCGCATTGTCGCTAAATCACACCTACAATTACGGCCCCGAGCATATCGAGGCGACGATCCGCGTCGAGGGCACGGCAGGCTGCGCACACCTGACGGTCGGCTACCTGATCGACTACGTGAAGCCGGTGCCCGAGACGCTGGAAATGACCATCGCGGGCGTGCCGTGGACGAAAGTGCCGCTGGTCGGCGGCGAGCGCGTGCCCGACGCCTTCGGCTTCGTCATGGCCAACCTGCAGCGCTTCGTTGCCGGGGAGGACCCGGTGCTCGACACCGATGTGCGCGATTCCATCAGGACCATGGCGCTGGTCGACGCGGCGCTGAAATCGAGCCGGCAGGGTGGGGTGGTGCCGGAGGTTATCTGACGCGACGCCGGTGCGGGCTGACCCCCACCCCTGTCCCCTCCCCCTTAAACAGGGGGAGGGAGACGATAGCCTCGATTTCCCTGCGAGGGTCTCCCTCCCCATTCTTAGGGGGAGGGGACAGGGGTGGGGGTCAGCCCGCACCGGCCCAACGGCAGTCCGCCAGACTTTTGTATAAGAAATTACACTTTCATATTGGAAACTTGTCGTGCTAGCGTCACGGCACTGACACGGGGCGTGAAGATGCGCGTCCGAGGGGTGTGTCGATGGGGTGATCGGGGAAGCGGGGCGCTTTCCCGGCGCCCATAGGGGACAACGGCGCGAGGGGCTTCAGCCGGCGCCGGCATCAGAGGAAGGGATATTTCAGATGACCATCGTTTCGAGACAGGCTCGGCGTATTGCGGCCCGCGCCGTGGCGCTCACCGCGATGCTGGCGCCGGCATTGGCGCAGGACGTCACCACCATTCGCGTGCTCAACTGGCAGCCGGGTGGGCCGGAGTACTGGACGCAGCTGGTGGCAGCGTTCGAAAAGGCCAATCCGGATGTGAAGGTCGAGCTCGAGACCGTGCCGTTCGATCGCTATCCGAGCGTCCAGGGCCCTTACATCGCGACCAAGAGCGGCCCCGACGTGATGGAGAACAATGCCGGCCTCGAGCTGTTCGACCGGCGCAGCGCCTATGTGCAGCTGCCCGAGGACGTGCTGGCCGCGGCGAGCGACCTCATCACCTATTCGGGTGGTTGCCTCAACTACGACACCACCCAGCCCTGCTACGGGTTGCCGTTCGGCTACCAGGGCAACGTGATGTACTACAACAAGGCAGTGCTCACCGAAGCCGGGCTCGATGCCGCCAACCCGCCCAAGACCTGGGACGAAATGGACGCCGCCTGCACGGCGGTGAAGGCCATCGGCAAGACCTGCCTCGCGCATGGCATGACCGGGGTGTTCCCGGCCTACTGGAATTTCCCGGAAGTCGCCCGCAACTTCCTCACCGAAGACGACATGCGCGCCATCATGGCGGGCAAGCTGCCGTGGACCGACCCCAAGATGGTGTCGATCCTCGAAGCCATGGCCTCGATCGGCACGACGCGCGGCTGGATCAACTCGAGCTCGCCCTCGATCTCGATGCTGCCCGACGGCGCCGATATCTTCCAAAGCGGCAATGCTGCCTTCGCCTCTACCATCATCGCCGACGCGGTGAACTGGGCGGCGTTCGGTGCGGCCTTGGGCGATGAGAATGTCGGTGCGATGCGCTGGCCGGTACTGGTGGCCGATGCGCCGCTGGCACACAGCTTCAGCGGCACCGAGAGCTCGGTGTTCGGCGTGACGCCGTGGAGCACCAAGCAGGAAGCGGCGTTCAAGTTCGTCAAGTTCGTCGCCGGGGTCGAGAATGCCAACCTCCTCGCCAGCGTCGCCGGCGGCATCTCGCTCAACAAGAACGTCGATCCGAACGCGCTGCCCAAGTCGCAGGCGCTGGCGCAGATCCAGGAGATCATCAAGACGCCGACCCTGCATGTCGGCGTGCTGCTCTCCGGCCAGGAAGCCGACGCCCTGGCGCGCGGCTGGCAGGAAGTGACGCTGGGGACGATCACCGTCGCCGACTGGACGGCGCAGATGCAGACCGCGCTCGAAGAGAGCCCGAGCAAGGCGCAGTAAAGGGGGCGGTTCGGCTCGGAAAGAGCACCCCCCACCCTGTCCCTCCCCCGCAAGGGGGGAGGAGACCAAAACACTGACGCCGGTGTGAGCGTCTCCCTCCCCCTTGCGGGGAGGGGACAGGGGTGGGGGTACTCTTCCCGCACCGGCTCGTCAGCTGCGGTGTCGCCATCGACCGTCCGGAGCCGGCTCACCGGCTCCGTTCTTCCAGGCCTTCGGAAAAAGCATGACCCAGATCGCCCAGTCATCGAGCAGTGGCCTGAGCCGCAGGAAACGCCGGATGCGGCCTGAGCTGATCCTCGGCATCGCGCTGGTGGTGCCGGGCATCGCGCTGGCCATCGTCTTCAAGCTGGTGCCGCTGGTCCGCGCTTTCATCCTCAGCCTCTACCAGACGCGCGGCTTCGAGGAGCCGAAGTTCGCCTGGTTCGCGAACTATGTTTCGATGTTCAAGGACCCGGTGTTCGCGACCTCGTTCAAGAACGCCGCTCTGGTGTTCGTGACGTTGCCGGTATGGATTTTCCTGCCGCTGGTGCTGGCGCTGCTGATCTTCCAGCGTTCGCCCGGCTGGAAGGCGTTCCGTGCCATCTATTTCCTGCCCTACATGATCGCGCCGATCGTCGTCGGCATCATGTTCCGGCAGATCCTTGCGCCCGATGGGCCGCTCAACGCCTTCCTGATCTTCATCGGCCTCGCGCCCTTGGCTATCGAATGGCTGAACGGGGCGACCAGCGCGCTGTTCTCGCTGACCTCGGTGGCGCTGTGGAGCTTTTTCGGGCTCGGCGTCCTCACCTATCTCTCGGGCCTTTCGACGGTGCCCGACGAGGTGATCGAGGCGGCGCGGCTCGATGGTGCCGGCTTCTGGCGGCTCTTGATCGAGATCGTCACGCCGCTGCTGAAGCCGGTGATCGGCTACTGGACGGTGCTCTGCACCTCGTCGATGCTGATCTGGATGTTCCCGCTGATCTATGCGCTGACGCGCGGCGGGCCGGGTAGCGCCACCATGCTGCCCGAGTACCTGGTGTTCACCACCACCTTCGAATTCCTCAATCGCGGCAAGGGCGCGGCCATCGGCATGGCGCTGTTCGTGTTCGCCGCCATCGTCTCGGCCTTCGTGGTCCGGCGCATGTATGCCGAAGGAAAGGCCAGCAAATGAGCCTCGCCAGCGTTTCCGAGACCGTGCCCGACGAGGTGGCGCCGGGCAGCAACCCGTTGCTCCGTACCATCGTCAAATGGCTGGTGAGCTTCGTCCTCGTGGTGGTGGCGGTGGTGGCGCTCTACCCGCTGGTGTTCACAGTCCTCAATTCGCTGAAGACCCGCACCGGCTACGCGCAGAACCCGCTCGGGCTGCCGGTCGACATCAGCTTCGAGAACTATGTCGAGACGTTCGTGCGCATGGACGTGCCGCGGCTCTTGCTCAACAGCATCATCACCACCGGCGGCGGGCTGCTGCTCTCGACGGTGGCGGCGCTGTTTATCGCCTATGCGGTGACCAAGCTCCGGATCAAGGGCGGCAACCTGATCTTTTTGTTCATCATCGCCATGCTGGTGATCCCCAGCCAGGTGGTGATCTACCCGCTCTATGAGACCATTCTCGACCTGGGGCTGGGCGGCACCTACCAGGGGCTGATCTTTTCCTATGCGGCGTTCGGGCTGCCGATCAGCACCTATATGCTGGCGGCGTTTTTCCGCGCCATTCCCGACGAGTTGATCGAGGCCGCCCGCATCGACGGGGCAGGGGAGTTGCGCATCCTGTTCCAGATGATGCTGCCGATCTCGACCCCGGCGATCGCGGCGCTCTCGATCCTCAACTTCGTCTGGATGTGGAACGATCTGCTCTTGCCGCTGGTGATCATGGGCGGTTCGGACAAGACCACCCTGATGGTCGGGGTGGCGCTGCTCTCGGGCCAGTATGACGTGTCGATTCCGTTGATCAGCGCCGGTTTGATCGTTGCGCTGTTGCCGGTGATGATCGTCTATTTGCTGTTCCAGCGGCAGATCCTCTCAGGTGCGCTGGCGGGGGCGGTGAAATGACGGCTCGCGATACGGCGCCAGGTGAGGCGTTCCTCTACATCTACCGGCTGAAGCCCGGCATGGGCCCGGCCTATGACGAAAAGCACCGCGCGGTGTGGCCGGAAATCCTGGCGCTGATCGATGCGGCGGGGATCTACGACTACCAGATCTGGCGGCACGAGGAGATCGTGGTCTGCCGGATGCGGGCGACGGCGGGATTTCGGGCTGCATCGGCAGCGACGGCCGCGTCGGAGGTGCAGCGCGCCTGGACCGCGTCGATGGCGGAGATCTTCCTCTCGATTGGCGATGCCCAGGGCGAGCCGCTATGGCTCGACGAGGTGTTCGCGCATCGGGTCGGGGAGTCGACGCGGTGAGGGGCAACGAGTTCTCAGTGATCCTCCCCCGCGGGGCGGGGGAGGGGGACCAGCGAAGCTGGTGGAGGGGGGAGCCCAAGCCGGAGAGTCTTGCCGCCCCCTCCACCGCCTTCGGCGGTCCCCCTCCCCCGCCACGCGGGGGAGGATCACGGAGAGGCCAGTGGCTTACCTCAGGTCGGTCGCGCCGGCGGGCGCTTTTCGCGGATCGGGGCCAGCGGGAATTTCGGTTCGATCAGCGTGCCGTCGAACAGCTGGGTGATGGCCCTGGCGGCTTCGAACTGGGCGCGGCTCGCCGCTTCCAGCGATACGCGCTCCTTGCTCGAGGGCAGGTACGGCATGGTCAGCACGGCCAGTGCGTAGCCATTGGCGTCGAGGATGGGAAAGCTCACGTCGGTGATGCCCTGGAGGCCCTCGCCGGCGATGATCTCGTAGCCGGTGCGATGCAGCGTTTCGACCCGGCGCTTCAGCGCCACCATGTCGGTTTCGGGCGCGGTCCGCTCGATCTCCGCCAGCACCCAATCCTTGATCGCCGGCGGCTGGAAGGCGAGCAGCAGGCGGCCGGAGGCGGTGGAGGCGGCGGGGTTCTGGGTGCCGACGCGGAGGCGAAAGCCGAGCGGGGCGGGGCTATCGACCTGCGCCACGACGCGGATGGCGAGGCGATCGAGAATGGCGATGTGCAGCGCCTGGTAGGCGGCGATCGAGGTCGAGTACATGATCGGCAGGGCCGCATCGAGCAGCCGGCGCATTGGCGGATACTGGTTGGCCAGTACGTGCAGATGGTTGGAAAGGAAGAAGCCATCCTCGCCCGGCCGCCGCTGGATATAGCCGCGGCGCTCGAGCGCCATCACCACGCGGTAGACCTCCTGCAGCGACCGGCCGAGCAGCTGCGCGATCTCGCTCTGGGTGATGCCCTTGGACTGCTGGGCCAGGAGCTCGATCACGTCGAGCCCCTTTTCCAGCGCCGGCACGCCGTAGGCGAGCTTGTCGCCGGCTTCGCCGTCGGCGCTCTTCTTCCGCGCCGGCTTGGCGGGCTTTTCGGGCGTCGTCGCGGTGGCGGCCGCGCGTCCGGTTTTGGCCATTCGATCAGTCTCCCTCGGCATTCTGAGTGGCAGAGCCGATGCTGCAGCGCAAGAGCCGGAGCGGCTCGCAGCGTCGGGCATCAGCTATCACAAGAGAATGTAGACTATCACCTGTAAAATTTCCCAGCGGCCGGTGCGGCTGTGGGGAACCCCTGGAATCACGACCAAGAGCAGAAAATGGATCGCAACATTTCACAGAAGCTGGCCACCGCCACGGTGGACTTCGAGAAGCCGGGGAAGCAAGTCGGATTCTTCCACATCCCGCTGTCGGTGCATGACGATGCCTGGGGCGTGGTCCCGGTGCCGGTGGCGGTGATCAAGAACGGGGAGGGCCCGACGGTGATCCTCGAAGGCGGCAACCATGGCGATGAGTATGAGGGGCCGATCACGCTGGGGGAACTGATCCGCGACCTCGACCCCGCGGATGTCTCGGGGCGGCTGATCTTCATTCCGGCGATCAACCTGCCGGCGGTGAACGCGGCGCGGCGCACCTCGCCGATCGACGAGATCAACATGAACCGGACTTTCCCGGGCGATCCGCTGGGCACCACGACGCGGCAGATCGCGGCCTATGTAAACGACGTGATCTTCCCGATGGGGGATGTGTTCATCGACCTCCATTCGGGCGGCTCGTCGCTCGACATCATCCCGAGCTCGGTGATCGAGCCCGGCGCCACGCCGGAGCAGCATGCGGCGAACGTCGCGGCGGCCAAGGCGTTCGGAACCGAGATCGCCGTGGTGATCGACAATCGCGGCGACCCGCGCACTGCCACCGCTTCGGCGGCGTTGCAGGGGATGACGGTGATCGGCACCGAGATGGCCGGCGGCGGCACGGTGTCGGTGGATGCGCTGGCGCTCTGCCGGCGCGGCGTGCGGAACGTGCTGGTGCATCTGGGCGTGCTGCCGGCGCGCTATGCGAGCCCGGTCACGGCCGATCCGAAGCTATATGACCTGGGCCCCAGGGCGCATGTGATCGCCGAGGACGATGGGGTCTATGAGCCGCTGCACAAGCTCGGCACGGCAGTCGAAGCCGGGCAGCTGGCCGGCCGCATCCACTTCCTTGCCAATCCGGGCCGGGCGCCGGTGGAGTTGCACTACCGGGCCAGCGGCATCCTTTATGGCCGGCGCCAGCCGGGCCGGGTGCGGCCGGGCAACTGCTGTTTCGTCGTCGCTTCGCCCTATAGGGTATCGGCATGATTACCCTCTCCGACATCAACACCGCTGCCACCCGCATCGCTCCCCATGTCCGGCGCACCCCGACCATCGAGGTGCGGGCCCTTTCCCAACCGATCACCGACGCGAAGCTGTCGCTGAAGCTCGAGAACCTGCAGGCCACCGGTTCGTTCAAGGCGCGCGGCGCCACCAACAAGCTGCTGTCGCTGCCGGCCGAGGCGCTGCAGCGCGGCATCGTCACCGCCTCGGGCGGCAATCACGGGCTCGCCGTGGCGCGGGCGGCAAAGCTCGCCGGGGTCAGGGCGACGATCTACGTGCCCGAGAACATCACGGCGGCGAAAGTCGAAAAGCTGAAGCGCTGGGGCGCCACAGTCGAGATCGTCGGCAAGGTCTGGAACGAGACCAACCTCCATGCCCTGGCTTTCGCCGAAAAGCATGGGGCAGCCTATTTCCATCCCTTCGCCGATGCGGCGGTGGTGGCCGGGCAGGGGACCGCAGCGCTGGAACTGCTTGCCGATGTGCCCGACCTCGACGTGGTGTTGGTCGCCATCGGCGGCGGCGGGCTGGTGTCGGGCATGGGCGTCGCCATCAAGGCGCTGAAGCCATCGGTGAAGATCATCGGTATCGAGCCCGAGGGCTCGCCGACGCTCAAAGCCTCGCTCGATGCGGGGCACGTGGTGCGGCTCAAGGAGGTGACGAGCCGTATCGCGACGATGAGCTGCGCCGAGACCGACCCAGCCGTGTTCGACGTGGTGCGCTCGGTGGTCGATGACGTGGTGCTGCTCAGCGACGACGACATGCTGGAAGCCAGCCGCTGGCTGTGGTTCGAACTGGGCATCGCGGCGGATCTGAGCGGCGCCGCGGCGGTGGCGGCGCTGATGACCGGGCGGGTGAGTTATGCGGCCGGGGTCTCGGTCGGCGCGCTGGTGTGCGGGGCTGGGCCGGAGGGGGTGGCTTAGCGGGTGCTACTGGCACGCCGGTGCGGGCTGACCCCCACCCCTGTCCCCTCCCCGCAGGGGGGAGGGAGACCCTCACACCGGCATTTCAGTCTGCGTCTCCCTCCCCCTTGTGGGGAGGGGACAGGGGTGGGGGGCAGCCCGCGCCGGCGTAGCGTTGGGCTAAGTCGCCACCCCGACACACGCGAAATACGGCACCAGCGCCGTCTGCACCTCAGCGTAGATCAGCGCCCTTGCCCAATCCGGCGACCGGGGCTCGAGGCGCTCGGCTCGCGCAATCACCTCCGGCGCGAAGTATTGCTCCAGCAGCGGGGCCGCCGGCTTGTTCGGGCCCAGCGCCGCCAGCAATTGTTCGACCGCCGCCACCGCCTGCGGCTGGGCCCAGTAGTAGCGGATGCGGTCGGCGTAGCTGAAGTGGCGGAGCAGTTTCAGCGTCGCGGCGTCGCCGGCATAGTGCTTGGCCCAGTTCTTCGGGTTCTCCTGCATCAGCGCTTCCATCACCGGGGCGATGGCTTGGCGGTCGGCATCGGGGGCCATCCAGCTTGCGACGCCGTCGAGCGCATAGATCGCCTGGCGATAGGCGAAGGTGAGGGCGGGACCGACCTTCAGCACGGCGAAGTGGCGCTGCGCCAGGGCCGGGAACACGTCCGGGTACTGGTAGTCGGTGGAGTGCGCCTCGAAGCTCAGCCCGTCATGGCCATCGAGCACCGGCGACAGCAGGTCCGGCGAGCCGATATCGAAGCGGTGGATGTGGTCGGGGGCGAATTCGAGGCCCGGTTGTACCACGAGGCCGACGGCGCGCTGCCAGGCGGACTGTTCCAGCCCGAGCGCGGCAAAGGCGTCATGATGCGCCCTGATGGTGGCGCGGGCATTGGCCGGCTCGGTCGGGGCGATACCGACCGGGCCCTCTTCTGCCCGAGCGCCGCCGGGAGGCGGGACTTCGGTGCCGAACATGTAGCTCAGCGACGAGGGATCGGTGGTCGCGGCTTCGCAAACGGCGGCGAGGTCGGCGGCGCGTGCGGCGCTCACCGCATCGCCGACGGCGGCCGGCTCGCCGGCGCAGCCCTCGGAGCAATCGAGGTGGATCTTGGTGAAGCCGGCTTTGACATAGGCGGCGACGAGGTCGCGGGCATTGGCCATGGCGATTTCGGCAGGCTGGTCGCGCCAGGCCTGGGGCCCGAGGTGATCGCCGCCGAACAGCACGCGGCCGGCATCGACGCCGCTGCGCTCGGCGATGTCGCGGACGAAGGCGATGAAGTCCGGCGGGGTCATCCCGGTATAGCCGCCGAACTGGTTCACCTGGTTACTGGTGGCCTCGATCAGGAGCGGCACGTCCCACTCGTCGGCGAGCAGCAGCGAGGCGGCGAGCACATCCGGATGGGCGGAGCAGACCGAGGGCAGGGCTTCGCCCGAGCCCTTGCGGTTGCGGGCGATGAGATCGCGGAGCTCCCTCATTTGCGCGCTCCCGCCACCAGCATGGCGGCGCCGCGGACCCCGCTGGCATCGCCGAAGCGGGCGGTGGCGAAGGCCGGCTGGCGCACCCCCGGCAGCATCTTCGGGGCGAAGACCCGCGACAGCTCGGTAGCGAGGCCTTCGATGTTGGAGAGGCCGCCGCCGATCACTACGCAATCGGCGTCGATGGTGAGCTGGATGGTGTGGATCAGCTCGCCGAGAATATCGAACCAGACCTCGAGCACCTGCCGCATCGCCGTGTCGCCGGACGCGGCGCGGGCGACGATGGCGGCGGAGTCGGCGTCTTCGCCGGCGAGGTGTCTGGCGATGCGGCCCATGCCGGGGCCGGAGAGCAGCGTCTCGTAGCAGCCGGTGCGGCCGCAGCCGCAAGCCAGCACCGGCAGGTTGTGCCGCTGCACCAGCTCGGCCGGCAGGCCGAAATGGCCGACTTCACCCGGCAGGCCATTGTGGCCGACGACCAGCTTGCCGTCGACGGTGACGCCGCCGCCGACCCCGGTGCCGAGGATCAGACCGAACACCGTGCGATAGCCGGCGCCGGCGCCGCCATTGGCTTCGGAGAGGGCGAAACACTTGCAGTCGTTCTCGACCGGGATGGTGCGGCCGATGCGGGCCGAGAGGTCGGTGCTGAGGGTATGGCCGGTGGCCGGCGCGTTCGAGGTCATCGAGATGCCGGTGGCCGGATCGATCAGCCCGGGGAGGCCGACGCCGAGCGCCACCTTGCTGCCGGCCGCCTGGTCGAGCCAGCCGACGGCGCCCTGCAGCGCCTGCAGCAGTTCTTCGTAACTGCCCTTGGCGGTGGGGAAGCGCTGACGCTGAAGCACGTCGAGCCGGCTGTCGAACAGCCGCGCCTCGATCTTGGTGCCGCCGACATCGAGGGCGCCGAACACCTGAGGTCCGCTCTCCGGCAGCGGATAGAGCTTCACCCCGGCGACGACGCGGGTGAGGTTGCCCGAGGCGAAGGGGTTGTCGACGGTCAGCCCGAGCTTGTGCGACCAGATCACCGACAAGAGCTGCGCCACCATGACGTAGAGCGCCGACGACCAGGCGTCATTGCCGACCGAGGGCACCGGAATATCGGCGCCGGCGGCTGGGTCGCCGAGCCGCAACACCACATCGGGGCCGAACTGCGCCGCCACCTCGGTGGCGAGATCGGTATCGTAGCGACGGGTGTGGGGATCGGAGGAGAGCAGCACGAAGACCCGGGTCTTCGCGTTGGTGATGGCCTTGGGGCCATGGCGGAACCCGAGGGTCGAATCCCACGAGGTGGGGATCTGGCCGGCTGCCAGTTCCAGCACCTTCAGCGCGCTTTCGCGCGACGAGCCGGTGAGCGGGCCGGAGCCCAGGAACACGGCGCGTTCCGGCCGGGGCAAGGCGATCAGCCGATCCAGCTGCCCTGCGAGCAGCGCCTCGGCGCCATCGGCCAGCCGGGCCATGAGCTCGGCAACCGCCGCCGGCGGGGCGGGGTCGAATACGGCGAGCGCCGTCAGCAGCATGGTGGTGTAGCTCGACGTCATGGCAAAGCCGCTGTCGTCGGTTTCGGGCGGCAGGACGATGGTGCGGAGTTCCCCCGGTCCGACATTGTCGGTGCGGGCCAGCGCGCTCCGGGCATTGCAGGTGATGTGCAGGCGATCGGCTTCCGGCGCGTGCGCGGCGAGCAGGTCGAGCGTGCCGATGGTCTCGGAACTGTTGCCGCTGCGACCGAACGACACCACGAGGAGCTTTACGCCGGGGCGCAGGTAGTTGCGCGGCGCGGCGATGAGGTCGGTCGAGGGAATGGCGCGGAAGCGGATCGGGCCGGGCGCGGTATTGAGATAGCTCGCCAGCGTTTCACCGATAAAGGCCGAGGTGCCGGCGCCGCAGAACCAGATCTCGTCCGGCCGGCGCTCGGCGATCCAGGCCTTGATCTCGGCGGCGATGCCCGCAAGGCGTGGGCCGAAGTTGCGCCAGATCGCCGGCTGGCGCCGGATCTCGCGGGTGGTGGCCCAGCGGTCGAGATCAGTCGGGGGGAACAGGGCGTCGGTCATCAGTTGCTTCCTTCCGGCTCGACCCGGTGAACGGCGACGCCATGCTGCTCGAGCAGGGCGGCGGTGTCATCGGCAAGGCCAGTGTCAGTGATCACGGCGTGGATACGGTCGGCGGCGCAGATCCGGTGCAGGGCCGGCGCGCGGAACTTGGTGGAATCGGCGAGGACGATCACCCGCTGGCTCACCGCCACCATGGCGGCGTTCTGGTGCGCCTCGGCCTCGTTGAAGGTCGAGAGGCCCAGCACCGGGTCGATGGCGTCGGCGCCGAGGTAAATGGTGTCGAAGCGCATGCCGCCCAGCGTGCTCTCGACCATGCGGCCCGAAAGCGAGTTGGACTCGAAGCGTACCGTGCCGCCCGGCAGCATGACAGTGTGCTGGCTGGCGCCGCGAAACGCCTCGGCGATGTTCAGCCCGGTGGTCATGATCACCAGCGGGTTGGCAGCCCTCAGGTTCTCGGCGAAGAGCTGGGTGGTCGAGCCGGAATCGATGATGATCGAGCGGTCGTCGCCGACCAGCGACAGGGCGAAGCGGGCAATGGCGCGTTTGGCGGCAAGGTTCACCACGGCCTTATCGCTGACGCCGGGATCGATGAATGCGCCTTGCGCCTCGCGGGCCAGCGACATGGCGAGGGCGATGCGGAAATCCGGCAGGCCCCTGAAGCCGAACTGGCGGCAGAAACGCAGCACGGTGGGTTCGCTCACCCCGGCGGCGCGGGCGATCTCCTGCAGCGGCTCGCGGATGAAGGCCTCGGGCGAGGCGAGCAGATACGTGCCCACCAGCTGGAACGCCTTGTTGTAGCCGCCGAGCCCCAGCGAAATCGACTGGATCAGCGTCGGGGCGGTCTCGCCAGCCGCCATCACTTCACCTCGTCGACGGCCCGCATGCGGAAGTTGAGATGCGCCGGCACCGGGTGCTGCTTGAGCCGCTCGGCCAGCTCGGCCGGCGAGGGGGCGCGCTTCAGCGCCTGATGCAGGCGGCCGCGTTGCAGCGCCACCCACAGCTCATCGAGCAGGGTCTCGCCTTCGCGCACCGTGGCGAAGTGGCGATCGAGCAGCCGTTCGAGCAGGTCGAAATCCCCCTCCGATGCCGCCACCATGGCGCGGCCGAGATGCACGCGCTCGTCGGTGAGCGCCGAGGCGGGGAGGCCCGAGGCAAAGGCGCGGAGCCGCTCGAGCCGGCCGTGCTTGACCAGGAGGCTGACGATCTCTGCGGCGAGCGCCGGCGGCGCGTCGCCGCTGGCCCAGGCGGCGAGATAGTCGCGGTCGGCGGCATCGGGGTCGCTGGTGACCAGCGCCCGCTGGCGACGGCCGAGCCAGGTGGGTTTTTGCGCGATGGAGCGTTCGAACAGGGCGCGCGCCGCGTCGCGATCTCCATTGTCGAGCGTGGCGATGCCGAGCAGCAGGGCATGAAGCCAGGTCTCGCCCTGCTTGTCGCGGCTCCGTTCGAGCGCCGCCACCCAGATGGGCGAGACGGCGAAATCGGCCGGAACGCGCTTGAGGCTGGCGTCCGAGAAGCGGCCGGCGGTCGCGAGCTCATCCCAGCAATCGGTCGGGTGCGGCACGGCGAAATCGAGGCCCTGGGCGAGCGGCTTGCCGGTGAGCTTTTCCTGGCGCGCACCCCAGGGCGAACCGTCGCTAAGGCGCTCGGTCAACGGCTGGCGTGACACCGTCGTAAGGAAGGCATCGATATCGGCGAGTTCGGCGGCAGGGAAGCGGGCGTCGATGGCTTTGCCGGCCGCGCCGACGGCGTGCTGGTAGTCGGCATGGACATCCTTGGGGTCGACGCTCAACGCACCATAGACCTCGGTCCAGTGCACTTCGCTGTTGGGCGCGAGTTCGAAGCGCTGGTTCTGCGTCGGAGCGATGCCGCTCTGAATCTCTATGTAGTCGCCCTCACCCGGCCGGGCCAGGTAATCCATCCACTGCTGGCCGCCGGCGCCGGTGCCGAAATAGAAGAACTTTCGGCCCTTGAGCGCCGAGGTGGCGGTCTGCGCGAGGCCGACGCCATCGGCATCGAGCCCGGCAATGAACAGCCGCTCCGCATCGGGCTTGCGGAAAAACACCGAGGTGGAATCGCGCCATTTGTCCGGATAGGAGCCGTCGAAGCGGTCGGGATCGGGGAAGGGGAAACGCGCCAGCTCGTTATTGGGCAGCACGTGCTCGATCGAGTAATCGGCGGGAGCGAGGACACGCATCCCCTTGCTCATCGGCGCGGCGACATTGGTCCACCAATAGGCGAGTTTCACCGCATCGGTGCTGTTGACGATGCGGCCATGCACATAGAGCCGGTCGTCGTCATCGTTGAGGAACAGGTCGATCTGCCAGGTGGCTTCGACGATGCGGTCGAACTCGTAAAGCCTGAGCACCGGGCCGCGTTCGGTCTCGATGCTGCCGGCAAACACCTGGGCGGTGGTGAACGGGGTGTGGCCGGGGATCAGGCCGTTCCACTCGATACCGCCGGAGAACCAGGCGTTGAGCGCCGCGAGATTGGCCGGCTGGAATACCGGATTGGTGAACACCAGATCGCGCCCGAGCCGCTTGTCGTGCAGCTCCATCAGGCGGCCGCCATATTGCGGCGCTACGGCAACGCGCAGCCGGCTGTTTTCCAGCGTCACCAGCGGCATTTCGCCAGGCTCCTGCGAGCGGTCGTAATCGTCGTAGACGCGATAGGGCAGGATCGAATCCTTGCCCCAGTTGAAGCCGTGGGCGTTTTCCTCGTCGGTGAGGCCGCGATTTGGCGGGGTGTTCTTGTCGATGGTCGGCTGCTGCCAGCGGAAGCGCGGCAGGGTGCTCGGCCCGCCCAGGTGCGACATCGGCAAATGGCGCCACGTTCTGGTGATCTTGGTCTTGGTCATTGGCGCCTCCCCGGTCGTGCAAGCGCGGCGAAAGTACACGGCGCCTGTAGTTTTGCAACATCGATGTTTGTGAAACTACATCGTGTGCGCCGGCGGTGCGGTGATCCTCCCCCGCGTGGCGGGGGAGGGGGACCAGCGAAGCTGGTGGAGGGGGGAGCCCAGGCCTGAGAGTCTTGCCGCCCCCTCCACCGCCTTCGGCGGTCCCCCTCCCCCGCCACGCGGGGGAGGATTACTGAGAGGCCGGTGCTTGCCACTGGCTTTTTCCCAAAACCGCTCTACCTTCATCCCACTTTTCTCGAGGGGGAAATCCATGTCTGCAACGCCTCGCTTGCCGGTGACGCTGAGCGTCAACGGCGAAACCCATACGCTTATGCTCGATCCGCGGGTCACCCTGCTCGATGCGTTGCGCGAGCACCTCACGCTCACCGGCACCAAGAAGGGCTGCGACCAGGGGCAGTGTGGGGCCTGTACGGTGCTGGTGAACGGGCGGCGCATCAACAGCTGCCTGAGCCTCGCGGTGATGCATGAGGGCGACGCCATTTCGACCATCGAAGGGCTGGGGACGCCCGAGGCGCTGCATCCGATGCAGGCGGCGTTTGTCGAACATGACGGCTTCCAGTGCGGCTATTGCACGCCGGGGCAGATCCTCTCGTCGCTGGCGGTGATCGAAGAAATCGGGGCCGGGGTGCCGAGCCATGTCACCGGCGATCTCGACGCGCCGATCCCGCTGAGCGACGCAGAAATTCGCGAGCGGATGAGCGGCAATCTCTGCCGCTGCGCCGCCTATCCCAACATCATCGCCGCGATCCGCGACTATCTGGGAGAGGGCGCATGAAGCCGTTCAGCTACCAGCGGGTGGCGAGCGCGGCCGAGGCGGTGGAGGCCGCGGCAGCAAGGCCGGGAGCACGGTTCATTGCCGGCGGCACCAATCTCCTCGACCTGATGAAGCTCGGAATCGAAGCGCCTGAGCATCTGATCGACGTCAACCGGCTCGGGCTCGATACGATCGAGCCGACGGCGGAGGGCGGCCTGCGGATCGGCGCCCTGGTGCGCAATGCCGACCTGGCGGCGGACCGGCGGGTGCGGCGCGACTACGCGGTGCTGGCGCGGGCGCTGGTCTCGGGCGCGTCGGGGCAGCTGCGCAACAAGGCGACCACGGCGGGCAACCTGATGCAGCGCACGCGGTGCCCGTATTTCTACAATACCGACATGCCCTGCAATAAGCGGCGCCCGGGCTCGGGCTGCGCGGCCATTGGCGGCCTCTCGCACAACCTCGCGGTGCTCGGGGTGAGCAATGCCTGCATCGCCAGCCACCCCTCGGACATGTGCGTGGCGCTTCGGGCGCTCGACGCAACGGTCGAGACAGTCGGTAAGGGCGGGCGGTCACGGTCGATTCCGATTGCCGAGTTTCATCGGCTGCCGGGGGACATGCCGGATGTCGAGACGGCGCTCGAACCGGGTGAATTGATCACCGCGATAACGCTGCCCGCGCCGGTCGGCGGGGTGCAGCTCTACCGCAAGGTGCGCGAGCGGGCCTCCTATGCCTTCGCCAATGTCACGGTGGCGCTGGTGGCGCGTGAGGGGCAGATCGTGCGGCTGGCCTTTGGCGGGCTGGCGCCAAAGCCCTGGCGGGTCACGGCGGCGGAAGGGGGAGCGGACGCCGACCATGCCGCGGACCTGGCGCTGGCAGGTGCGACGCCAACCCAAGACAATGCCTACAAGCTGCCGCTGGCGCGGCGGACGCTGAAGGCGACGCTGGCGCAGGCGACGGAGGCGGCGCGATGATCGGGCAGGGGGTTATCGGCCAACCGATCAGCCGCACCGACGGGCCGATCAAGGTCACCGGACTTGCCGCCTATTCGGCCGAACGGCAGGAGGCCGGGCCGACGCTCCATGGCTTCATCCTCGGCGCCGGCATCGGCAAGGGTCGGGTGGCGCGGATCGATATCGCCGCCGCACAGGCGGCGCCGGGGGTGCGACTGGTGTGGACGCATGAGAATGCGCCCGAGCAGGGGCCGGCCGAGGGCATCGAAGGCGACATGATGGACCGGACCCGGCCCGAACTCGCCAGCGACCGCATCGACTATTACGGCAAGCCGATCGCCCTGGTGGTGGCGGAGAGCTTTGAAGAGGCGCGGGCGGCGGCCGGGCTGATCGACGTCGAGTACGAGGTCGAACCCGGGGCGTTTGCGCTCGGCGGGTTCGGACCGGATCTCGACTGGCGGCGGCCCTCGCGGGCAGGCGATATCGACGCGGCGATGCGAGAGGGGCCGGTGACGGTCGAGGAGACCTACAGCACGCCTTACCATTTCTCGCAGCCGATGGAGTTGCACGCCTGTATCGCCGACTGGCGGGACGGGAGCCTGCATCTCTTCCTGACGGCGCAGATGGTCAACCAGCTGGCCACCGGGCTGGGCAAGACGCTCCGCATCGATCCGAGCCTGATCAGCATCGACAGCGCCTATGTCGGCGGCGGCTTCGGCTCGAAGATCGTGCTGCATTGCGAAGCGGTGCTGGCCTCGATGGCGACGATGGCGCTCAAGCAGCCGGTGAAGCTGATGCTGACCCGGCGGCAGGTTTTCACGCTCGTCGGGCACCGGCCGGCTTCGATCAGCCGGGTGCGGCTCGCCGCGACGCCGGACGGGCGGCTGACCGCCCTCGGCCATGATGCGCTGATCCAGGTGCGCACAGACGACGCCTGGGACGAAGGCGTCTCGGCGGTGGGCAAAGCCCTCTATGCCGCCCCCAACCGGCTGACCCGGCAGGCGCACCAGGCGCTCGATGTGCAGCCGGGCGAGCCGGTGCGCGGTCCGGGCGAGTTGCCCGGGCTGATGGTGCTGGAATCGGCGATGGACGAGCTGGCCGACAAGCTCGGCATCGACCCGGTCGAGCTGCGGCTCCGCAACGACACCTATATCGATCCGGACAAGCGGCTGCCGCTGAGCGGGCGACGGCTGGCCGATTGCCTGCGCGAAGGGGCCGAGCAGTTCGGCTGGCGCGACCGGCCGACGAAACCGGCAAGCCGTCGGGACGGCCGCTGGCTCGTCGGCTATGGCGTCGCCTCGTCGATGCGCGGGCACTACCAGACGTCGGCCGAAGTACTGGTGCGGATCGATCCGGATGGATTGGTGATCGTCCGCTCCGACATGACCGATATCGGCACCGGCACCTACACGATCGTGGCGCAGGTGGTGGCCGAAGCGCTGGGCGTGCCGATGAGTCAGATCAAGGTGGAGCTGGCCCACACCAAACACCCCAAGGGCAACGGCGCCGGTGGCTCGTGGGGCGCGGCGAACACCACCGTCGCCGCCGACCGGGCCTGCGCCGCACTGCGGGCGCGAATCGCCCTCGTGGCGGGGACGGGATACAACGACATCTTCGCCGAAGTGCGCCGGCATTTCCCCGAGGGGATCGAGGAAACCGGCAAGACGCTGGATAATTCCGAGGACCCGAACTACCGCACCCACGCGCAATACACCTATGGCGCCTCGTTCGCCGAGGTCGGGGTGGATGTCGATACCGGCGAAGTGCGATTGAGGCGCATGCTCGGGGTGTTCGCCGCCGGACGGATCCTCAACGCCAAGACGGCGCGGTCGCAGCTGATCGGCGGGATGATCTGGGGCGTCAGCGCCGCGCTGCAGGAAGCGGGCGCGCTCGATCCCCGCCATGGTCATTGGGTGAATGGGGACTTCGCCGAGTACCTGATCCCGACCCACGCCGATATCCCCGCGATCGACGCCATCATGCTCGAGGATTTCGACGACAAGGCCAACCACCTTGGGGTGAAGGGGATCGGCGAACTGGGGGCCGGCGGCACCGGGGGATCGGTGGCCAACGCGGTGTACAATGCCACAGGGGTGCGGGTACGGGATTTTCCGATCACGCTGGCGAAGCTGTTGCCGGGGTTGCCGGGGTAGGGGCGGCACTTGCAGGGGCCGCGATGCTCGATGCGATCGCTTCCCTCCCCCTTGAGGGGAGGGACCGAGGGAGGGGGTGGTGCAGTCAGCACTATGCCCGCCTCACCACCCCCACCCCCCACCCCTCCCCTCAAGGGGGAGGGGAGCGAAGGGTCTGTGCGCTTGGCGCCCCTCACCCCAGCCCTCTCCCCAAAGGGGCGAGGGGCGTTGTGGCACTGCCGGTGCAAGGTGCGTCCCCTCGCCCCTCTGGGGAAAGGGCGGCGGCAAGGCCGGAAGCCTTGCCGCGGGGTGAGGGGCGCCAAGCGCACCGGTGCCTCATTGCTCGTCGAAATCCCCGCGCGTGTCGAAATCCCGCGGCAGACCAGGTGGCGCCTCAATGAGTGTGGCGCCGGCGAGCAGGTGCTTCGCGCCACGGTCGCCGGAGATTGCCGCGAGCTCGGGGAACAGCCGACTGCTGAACACCACTGGCGGTCCGCGTGAACCTTCGAAACCGGTGGCCACCGCGTCGCCATCACCGCAGGCGGCAAGCAACGCCGTCAGGTGCGCGCCGGTAACGTTGGGCATGTCGGCGAGGCAGACCAGCAGCGCGGTGGCACCCAGCTCCATCGCATGTTGCGCGCCGAGCGCCAGGGACGACCCCATGCCTTCCCGCGGTTCGGAATTGGTGACCAGCTCGAAGCCGCGTTCGGCGAACAGCGCCCTTCGTGGCGACGGCGCCGGCGGCACGATGGCGATGCGCCAGCCGAACGGCATGGGCGCGAGCGTATCGGCGACATACGCGGCCAGCGGTTTGCCCGCATAGGGGTGCAGCAGCTTGTCGCCGCCGAAGCGGGTCGAGAGGCCAGCCGCGAGGACGAGGGCGGCGGTGCGGTCAGGCACGGTCGAGCTGGGCGCGGCTGGCCGAGATCTGGGCGAGGACGGAGAGCGCCAGAATGCCGGGGTCGCGAGCCCGGTCGATCAAGCCGATCGGGCCGTGGATGCGGTCGATGGCGGCTTGCGGCAGGCCCATGGCGGCGAGGCGGGCGCGGCGCAGGCCGTGGGTTTTGACGCTGCCGAGCGCCCCGACGTAAAAGCCATCCGCCACCGCGGCGCGGGCGAGGATGGCGTTTTCCCACTCGTGTTCGTGGAACAGCAGCACGGTCGCCGTCCAGGGGTCGATCGGCAGCTCGAACGGTTGGGCTGGGGTGGTGAGGATTTCGATCGGCACGTTCAGCGCCGCGAGGGCCTGGGCAGAGCTCTCGTCGGGGGTGGCGAGCCGCAGGTCGAACTCGGCGGCGGCGCTGACCCGGGCCATCACCTCGAATTCGGGGCCACGGCCGATCAGCAGCAGTCGGGTGCGAGGCTGGTAGCGGCGGACGAATACGCCGTCGTCCCAGCCAGTGGCGGCCGGGCTGTCGGTGATCGCGGCGGTGGAGCGTGCAGGGTCGAAGGCGATGGCGAAGGCCGCGCGCCGCTCGAAGCGGGCGATGGCTTCGGCGAGCAACGCGGCCTTCGGTTGCGCGTGCAGCATCAGGTCGACGCCGCCGCCGCAGGGAAAGCGGATATCGATGAAGCGCGAGCCGCGGCCGAAGCGGAAGGTCTGGTCCTCGCCGCTCGCAATCAGCGGCGCGAACTCGGCGGCAATCGCCGGCTCGACGCAGCCGCCCGAGACATGGCCGAGATGCCGGCCATCGGCGAGCACCGCCATATGGGTGCCGAGCGCCTTGGGCGCGCCGCCATCGATCGCCGACAACGTGACGAGGGCACCGGGAATGCCGAGGGCCTGCGCACGAGCGAGGAAGACGAAGGGCGCAAGTTCGCGATCCAGACCCGCAAAGGCGGCGGGCGCCAGATCGTCGACCTGCTCGGCTTTGGCCAGCATGCGCTCCTCCGGAAGGGTTTCGTGGGAGAGTAGAACATCTGCGAGTGAAGCGCACTGCCCCTGGGCTTCTTCGCCGATGGTCGAACCAACCGCGATGTCATCCCGGCGAAAGCCGGGACCCATTTCACCGCTCGCGCCAGCCGATAGTTGGGTCCCAGCTTTCGCTGGGATGACAGCCGGTGGGTGGGCAGGGGCCGGGCTCAGCCAAAACGGCGGCGCAATCCTATTACCTGTGGCTCTAAGCCGAGATCGTTTCGCGGAGCAGTGCGCGGCGCAGCAGGTCGGCGGCAGCTTCGCCATTGCCGGCGGTGAGCAGGGGCGCCAGCCGCTCGAGCGCCGTCATGTCGACGGTCGCGACGAGGCGATCGAGGAAGGCGGCGTCGTCGGTGAGGAGGCTGCCGACGCAGGCGGCGGTGAATGAGGTGAGGAAGCGGTTGCCGCTGGCATTGGCGATTTCGAGCAGCAGCGCCGCGAACCCGCTGCGCCGCGCTTCCGGCGTGCCGGCGGCGGCGAGGCTGCGCACCGCTTCCCCGACGCGTCCGGCATGGCGGCGGCCAGCGGCTTCGGCGGCCATGGCCGGCTGGGTACTGGCGATAGCCGTCCAGAGCTCTTCGCTGACCCGCGCCGAGCCGAGCTTGCGCGACCAGGCGATCACCTCGGCGTTCAGCATGTCCCAGCGGCTGCGATGGAGCACCAGGGTGCCGCGCTTGCGACGGGTTTCGACGAGGCCCCTGGACGCCAGCCCCTTGATCGCTTCGCGCAGCGCGGTGCGGCTGACACCGAGTTCGGCGCTGAGCTGGTGCTCGTTGGGAAGGATGCTGCCGACCGGGAAATGGCCGGAGGCGATAGCCTGGAAGATCTGGCGCGCCACCAGCCGGTTGAGATCGTCCGGCTCATGCTTGACCGCCGCCAGCCCACCGGCCGGGGAGACGGCCGAGTGGCGCAAGGGGATCGGATCCGGGCGGCGATAGACGGTCACGCGAGCGGTCTTTCCAACGGCGTTTCGCCGGGCCGGCCCGCCCGACTTGGCGAATCCACCCGGTTGTCATTCTGATTAGGTAGGATTTATACCTCAGGCTGCGTCGCCAAGGCAATGCCGCCGCGTCGCCGACCTGGGGAAGTGTTTTCATGCCTACCATCGTCTGCTTCGGCGACTCCAATACCTGGGGCTGCCCGCCCTTCGCCAACATCGCGCAGACGCCGGACCGGATCGTGCCGGCGCGGCGCTGGGCCAACGTGATGGGGCGGGAACTCGGGCCGGACGCCTGGATCGTCGAGGAGGGGCTCAGCGGCCGCACCACGGTGTTCGACGATCCGATCGAGGGGGTGCACAAGAACGGCTCGCGCACGCTGATCCCGATCCTCGAATCGCACGCGCCGATGGACCTGCTGATCGTCATGCTGGGCACCAACGACTTCAAGGACCAGTTGTCGATCACCGCCTACAACTCGGCGCGCGGCATGCTGACGCTGATCCAGATGATCAAGGGGCACTTCGCCATGGTGGAGCATCCGCCCGAAGTGCTGGTGGTGACGCCCCCGGCGATCACCGAAGATGCCGAGCCGGCAATGTGGGGCATCGGCCACCAGCGCTGCCGCGACCATGCGCACTATCTCGAGCAGGTGGCCCACCGTACCGGGTGCTTCCATTTCGACGCCAACAAGGTGGTGCGCGCCGGCATAGACGGCATTCATATGGATGAAGCCTCGCACGACATCCTCGGCAGGGCGCTGGCCGGCGAGGTGCGCGCCATCCTCGCGATGCGAAACCTGCGCTGAGCGACTTTACATAATACATAATACATAATAGTCGTGATGGCGAAGGCGCATATGAGCGCCTCGCGGCAGGCGCGCGTCGGGAGGATGCGGGCCGCCGCCATTGGGGAGGACATCATGAAGTTGAAGAAACTGGGCGCGCTGGCGCTCGCCGCCATAGTTGGCATTGGCCTGGCTGCCGCGGCGCCGGTCGCTGCCGTGGCGCAGGAAGACGTGATCATCATGCTGGGCGGGCCGAGCTCGGATCCGTTCTGGGGCGCCGTGCAGCAGGGCTTCGACCAGGCGACCAAGGATTACGGCGTCAAGACGCAGTGGACCGCGCCGGCCGATTTCAACGACATCGTCCCCGTCTACACCAAGATGTTCGAGGCGGCGATCGCCCGCAAACCCGCGGCCATCGCGGTGGGCAACTTCTTTCCCGAGCCGACCGAGCCGCTGATCAAGCAGGCTGCCGCGGAAGGCATCCCTGTCATCATCATCAATTCGGGCGGCGCCAAGTACAAGGAGCTCGGCGCCATCGGCTTCATCGGCGAAGACAGCTACCAGATGGGCTACCAGGGTGGCAAAATCGCCGTCGGCAAGGGCGTCAAGAACGGTCTCTGCATCAACCAGATCGCCGCCAATCCGGTGCTGGAGCAGCGCTGCCAGGGCTATATCGACGCGGTCACCGAAGCCGGCGGCAAGGCCAAGATGGTGATCCTCGCCTCCGAAGATATCGGCAACAGCCAGAAGGTGCAGGCCGCGGTCAGCGCCATGCTGATGCAGGACCAGACCATCGACGGCATCGTGACGCTGGGCGTGGCGGTGGGCGTCGATGCGCTGGAATCGGTCAAGCAGGTGCGCGCCACCGGTCGGGCCGTCGACCTCGGCACCATGGATCTCGGCAATGCCGTGCTCGAGGCCGTGGCCGCCGGCGAAATGAGCTTTGCTTCCGACCAGCAGCCGTTCCTGCAGGGCTATTACGGGGTGATGATCCCGCTGATGTACAACAAGTACAAGATGGCCCCGTCGGGCGTGATCAGCGTCGGGCCGTATATGGTGACGCAGGAAAATGCAGCGGCCGTGCTCGAGGTCAACAAATCGATCCCGGGTTCGCGTGGCGCGAACTGACGGGCAGGGGCGGGGGAGTTGGACGCGCCCTCACCCTTAGCTCCCCCACAAGACTCTCGGTGATCCTCCCCCGCGTGGCGGGGGAGGGGGACCGCCGAAGGCGGTGGTGGGGGGATGGTGTCTATCGGATAGCTCAGCTTCCCCCTCCACCAGCTTCGCTGGTCCCCCTCCCCCGCCCCGCGGGGGAGGATATGGAGAGCCCGGTGCCCGCCCCTCGCCAGTCCCTCACTCTCCACGCTAGCCTTCGAACTCCGACGGACCTGATGAAATGACCTCTGCCATGGAAACCACCATTGCCGATCCGCCTCACCCACCGACCCGCTTCGGCTTCATCGAGCGCCTGCTCAGGGTCGTGTGGATCGGGCCGCTGATTGCGGCGCTGGTGATCTACATCTTCTTCATCATCGTCGGCGGCGCTTCGGGGTTCTTCTCGATCGCCGGCACGGCGGGCTGGCTCAATACCGCGGCGGAGCTGGGGATCATCGCACTGCCGGTGGGGCTGTTGATGATCTCTGGCGAGTTCGACCTCTCGACCGGCTCGGTGGTCGGCGCCGCCTCGATCATCGTGGCGCTGGGCACCGGGTTCTACGGCCTGCCGGTGGAGCTCACCATCGCCATGGCGCTGGCGATGGGCGTCGGGGTCGGCTGCTTCAATGCGCTGCTGGTCAATGCCACGAAGCTGCCGAGCTTCATCGTGACGCTGGCCTCCAACTTCATCCTTGCCGGTACGGCGCTGGGGCTGAGCCGACTGATCTCGGGTTCGTCCAACGTCTCGCTGAAGGATGCCGGCTGGGCCGAAACGGTGCTCGGCTCCAAGTGGATGGGGTTCAACGTCTCCGTGCTCTGGTACCTCCTCGCCGCCATCCTCGCCGCCTGGGTGCTGAAGCAGACCCGGTTCGGCAACTGGATCTTCGCCACCGGAGGCAATCCCGATGCGGCGCGACGGGCCGGCGTGCCGGTGGCGCGGGTCAAGCTGATCCTCTTCATCTGGACAGCGGTGTCGGCGGCCTTCGTCGGCATCATGTCGGCGGTCATGTACAACCAGGGCAACGCTGCCTCGGGGCAGGGCTACGTGTTCCAGACCGCCATCGCGGCGGTGATCGGCGGCGTACTGCTATCGGGCGGCTTCGGCTCGGTGATCGGCATCGTGCTCGGCACCTTCATCTACGGCATCGTCAGCCTGGGCCTGTTCTACACCGGCTGGCCGACCGACTGGCTCGCCACCTTCATCGGCGGGCTGCTGGTGATCGCCGTGCTCACCAACAACCTGATCCGCGAGCTGGCGCTGAACCGGGGAAAGAAGAAACTCTGATGGCTGCGCTCATGACGCTCGAAGGCGTCACCCGGACCTTCGGCAACAATATCGCCCTCAATGACGTCAGCCTCGAAGCCCATCCAGGCGAGGTGCATTGCCTGCTCGGCGACAACGGCGCCGGCAAGTCGACGTTGATCAAGATCATGTCGGGAGTGACGCCGCCGACCATCGGCACGCTCACCTTCGACGGCAAGCCGGTGAGCTTCCGCTCGCCCAGAGATGCGCAGGCACACGGCATCGGCACGGTGCACCAGGATGTGGGCTCGATCCCGCTGATCTCGGTGGCACGCAACTTCTTTCTCGGGAACGAGCCTACCAAGGGCTGGGGGCCGTTCCGGCGGCTCGACCACCAGACCGCCAACCGCATCGCGCTCGAGCAGATCCGGCAGATGGGCATCCGCCGCATCGCCGATGCCGAGCAGCTGGTGGGCACCATGTCGGGCGGCGAGCGGCAGGCGCTGGCCATCGCCCGGGCGCTGTATTTCGGGGCGAAGCTCCTGATCCTCGACGAGCCCACCGCGGCCTTGGGGGTGAAGGAAAGCAAGATCGTCATCGACCTGATCAAGCAGGCGCGCGAGCAGGGCATTGCGCTGGTGTTCATCACTCACAACGCCACCCACGCGCTCTCGGTCGGCGATCGCTTCACGGTGCTGATCCAGGGACGGGTGGCGAGCCAGTTCAAGCGCGGCGAGAAGACGCGCGAGGAAGTGCTGAACCTGATGGCGGGCGGCGAGGCGTTCGATGCCATGGGGCATGGGGATTGATGCATACTGATAGAGACGGCCCCCTCCCGGCCTCCCCCATAATGGGGGAGGTGAAGAGTCGGGGCTCTGTCTTCGATCGTGCCAAATGCGCCAGCGGGGCACCTCCCCCTTCATGGGGGAGGATGGGAGGGGGCCGTCTCTCTCTGCTGGTCTCGAGCAGGCAAATTCGATGGGCGGAGCAATGAACTATCAATCCCAATCGGCGCCGGTGCAGGGGCACGTCGCGCCGGGCTTCGAGGCGGTGGCTGAGGAGTTCGCGCGGAACTTCACGGTGCGCGGCGATGTCGGGGCGGCGTTCGCGGCGGTGCACAAAGGCGCGCTCGTCGTCGACCTCTGGGGCGGCATGGCGGCGCCGGGCCGGCCGTGGCAGGCCGATACGCTGCAAGTGATCTATTCGGGCACCAAGGGGCTGTTCGCCGGGTGCGTCCTGAAACTGGTGGAGCGGGGGCAACTCGACCTCAATGCGCCGGTGGCGCGGTATTGGCCGGAGTTTGCGCAGCACGGCAAGGGCCGGGTGCTGGTGCGGCACGTCACCTCGCACTCGGCCGGCCTGCCGGGGATCGTGACGCCGCTCGGCGCCGCCGACTACACCGACTACGAGCGGATGGAAGAGCTGCTCGCGGCGCAGCCGCTGGCCTCCGACCCGAATGCCTTCCACTGCTACCACGCAGTCACCATCGGCTGGCTGGTGGGCGCGCTGGTACGGCGGATCGACGGGCGGACGCTCGGCCGGTTCTTCGCCGAGGAGATCGCCGAGCCGCTGGGGCTCGATGCCTATATCGGGCTTCCGGAGGCGCTGGAGCCCAGGGTGGGGCGGCTCGAACTGGGGCCCGGCATGTTGCCCTATGACGAGGCCTTCAGCGAAGAGCAGCGCGCCGACCCGGTGTTTCATTCGATATGGGGCAACCCGCCGCTGTTTCCAGAGGACCTCGCCTGGAACACCCGCGCCTACCACGCGGCTGAAATCGGCGGGGCCGGCGGTATCGCCACGGCGCGGTCGATGGCGCGCTATTACGGCTGCATGGCGCTGGGTGGCAGCATCGACGGAGTGACGATCCTGAAGCCCGAGACGGTGGCGCTCGGTCGAGCCGAGCAGAGCCGGTTCATGGACCCCTACATTGCTGAAGCCATGGCGTTCGGCGTCGGCTGGGCGCTGCAGACGCCACAGGGCCGGTTCGGCCCTGCGCCCGACGCCTTCGGGCATTCGGGGGCCGGCGGCTCAATCCATGGCGGCTGGCCGACCGAGCAGGTGGGGTTCAGCTACACGATGAACCAGATGCGCGGCGACCCGGAAGATTTGCGGTCGCGGCACGTGCTGAAGCGGTTGTATGAGATTGTGCGGTAGGGGCGGTGCGCCAGCACCGCCCAATCGCCCCTCTCCCCTCAGAGGAGAGGGTAGTGCAGCTAGGACCGGAGGTCCGTAGCGGAACTCGGGTGAGGGTTCAGCTTCTCAGCGAGCGCTCGTTGCGCCGCTTCACCCCTCAACCGGCCTTCGGCCACCTTCTCCCCTGAGCAACCGTGTTTGAAGTCAAGCTGGGCTTGGGATCCAAGGTGCGTCGTTTGCGAGGATGGCGTTTGCGGTCGTGAGCAGCTTTCGCATGGCGGCGACGATGGCAAGCTTTGCTGGTTTGCCTTGGCTGCGGAGCCTTTGATAGAAGGTTTTGATGGGTGGGTTGGCGCGGATGGCTGAGATTGTGGCCATGTAGAGGGCGCAGCGCACCGACAATCGCCCGCCCGCGATATGAGCTTGGCCTCGCATCTGGCTGCTGTCGTGCACGAAGGGCGCCACCCCCGCCAGAGCTGCTGCCTGCTTGTTACCGATGCTGCCCAACTCGGGCATCTCGGCGATGAGTACGGCTGCCGTGACCCGGCCGATGCCGGGAATGGAGGCCAGCAGTTCGGCCCGGCGGTGCAGGCCGGCATGCTGCGCGATGTGCTCGGTGATCTGCTTGTCGATGGCGGCGATCTGAGTACTCAGGAAGTCGATATGGGCCTTGATGCTGGCCTTGATCGTCTGGCCCTCGGGGTGCTCGCTGCGCTGCTTCTCCATGGCCAGCATGTCCACCATCTGCCGACGCCGACGTACCAGGTCGGTCAGCTCCAGGGCATAGGGATCGTGCGGATCGGGCTGTGGCTGCATGAGGCGAGCGAAGCGCAGGATGGCCTGCGCGTCAATCGCATCGGTCTTGGCCATCTGCCCGTCGGCACGGGCCAGATCCCTCACCCGGCGTGGGTTGACCTTGCTCAGGGCAATGCCGTGTTCGGCCAGTTCGCGAGCCATCAGTCGGGTATAGCTGCCAGTGGCTTCACACACCACGTGCGGCCGCCTCAGCGTCCCGAGCCGCACGATCAGGCGGCGAACCCCTGCCTGGGTATTGGGAATACGAAGCACCGGGGTCTCGGCCATGGCCAGGTCCAGGTGCTGCTTGGATACGTCGACGCTGACATAGTCGGGGGAAGCGATCATGATGCTCTGCCTTGTATGCGGGCCCAAAGCCCAACCAACCGTTCGAGATCGTCACGAAGGGCCGGAGGCGTACGCTCAAGGACGAGCTCGAACGCTCAGGGGAGACACACGCCCCCCGACCACAGGCCCCGGAAAAACACCAGAACCTGCAGGGTCAGATCTGATCACTATCCACCCACAAACGGAACATACAAGGGGAGAAGGGACTGAGGACTCGGGTGGTAACTAACTGATCACCAACCGCGAAATCCGCCCGCCGCTCAGCGTGAACGCCATTGTGCCCTCGCCATTATAGCCGTTGCCGCTGACCGCCAGCCGCGCCGTGTAGGCATCGGCGCCATTCGGCTCGACCTCAATGAGCCGAAACTTCGACTGCACCCCGATATTGTCGGTCTCGTTCCAGTTGGCGATGCCGGCGCGGCCGGTGAAGTCGCGGCCCCAGTCGCTGAGGAAGGCGTCCTCGGTGAAGGCGTCGAGGAAGCCAGCGGTGTCGCCGGCATTGGTCGTCTCGATGAAGCGCTGGATGGCGGACGGCGTGGTACTCATAGGCGGGGCTCCGGTCGGTGTAACGTTCGGCGTTGGCGAACAGCAGGTCACTGGTGCTGCAAGATTGCTGCCCCTGGGGTGCTTGGCTAGCCCTCACCGCGGGGTGAGGGGCGCAAGCGCGCCGGCTCGAGCCCATAGCCCCACCAAACCGACCGACCGTCGGTTCCCATTTCCCTACGACTTTTTGAGCAAGCGGATGCGTGCAGCAGCCGCTTGACCACGGATCGCTACCCGTGTCATCGTTCAACCTATGGATAGGCGTTCAGCATAGTGAACGACAGGCGCGCCAATCGCCGGCACGAAGCCTCGCCCGTCCCCGACCGATCATCACGCCTCCCGATGCCCGGGAGGCGATGAGCCGCTCGTGTTCCTTGGGAGGAAAGCAACGTGTCCAAGACCACCCTAACGCAATTTTCGCCCAGCCGGCGTGCCGTTCTCGCAGGCCTTGCGGCCTCGCCGTTCGCGCTGGCCGCAGGCAGCCATTTCGCCCTGGCGCAGCCGACCAGCGGCACGCTGTCGATCGGCATCCTCGACTGGGCCGAAACCGGCATCAAGCCGGTGTTTGCTGCCTATGAAGCGGCCCGTCCTGGCGTCAAGATCGACTATTCGATCCTGCCGGGCGATGGCAACGGGTTGCGCCAGACGCTGCTGTCGCGCCGCCTCGCCAACAAGCTCCCCGATATCACCTACCTTGCCGACATCTTCGCGACGCAGTTCGCCAATGCGCAGGTCACGGCCGACATGCGGCCGTTCCTGACCTCGGGCGGCCCGGTCACCATGACCTCGCTGGCCAAGCCCTTCCTCGACCAGTACCTGGTCACTTCCGGTCCGAACAAGGACGGCATTTTCGGCCTGCCGATCGGCGCCGATACCGTGGTGCTCTACTACAACAAGAAGCACTTCGACGACGCCGGCATCCCCTATCCGAACGACGACTGGACGTTCGAAAAGCAGATCGAGGTCGCGACCCAGCTGACTCAGAAGAACGGCAACGTCACCACCCGCTACGGCCTTGCCGCCTCGGTGCCGTGGCACGCGACGTACGTCCCGGGCATCGAAGCCTTCGGCGATACGCTGCTCGACGACAAGAACATGTACAAGCTGCAGACCGAAGCGGCGATCAAGGTCTTCACCATGTACTGGGACCAGGTGAAGGCGGGCGTCCTCGCCTCGACCCCACAGCAGAACCAGCTCGGCGGCGGCTACCAAGCGTTCGGCGCCGGCACCGTGTCGATGCTGCAGTCGGTGCGGGCGCTGACCCCGCTCATCCGCTCCGTCACTACCGACGACTGGGACGTGGCGCTCGAGCCCAAGATCAACGGCGTGCGCAAGACCGGCATGGGGTCGATCGCCCAAGCGATCACCCCGCAGGGCATGGCGAACAACCAGGAGCTCGCCTACGACTATCTCAACTGGTTCTACTCCGAGGATGGCGGCATGAAGATCCTGGCCGCCGGCTACGGCACGGTGCCGCCGGTCGAGGCGCTCTACAACAGCCCGATCTGGACCGAGCTGCCCGGACCTCCATACGACAACCGCGTGTTCGCCGAGTCGATCCAGTACGGCGCGATGAACCCGACCTCGATCCCCGCCGACGTGCAGGTGGTGGTCGATACCGAACTCGCCAAGGCCGAAGAAGCCGTGGTGCTGAACAACGTGCCGGTGGCCGATGCACTCAAGGCCGCCGAGGCGGTGATCAACGAGGCGATGGCCCGCGTCATGGCGGCCGGCGGCTGATCAGAGCAAGGCCTGCCGCCGCGCTCCTTCAGCGGCGGCAGCTGGTGTTCTGCCGCGAGATCGAAACGGAAAGTCCCACGGCTTTCCCGATCTCGCTTTCGGAACCGGCTGCCCCCTCCCGCAGCCGGTTCTCCTTTCTGCAACGGGATCGACCCCTTTGAGCAAGACCGACACCGCCGACGAGGCCGGCATATCCGCAGTGTCGCGGCCCGCGCCGCGTCGCAGATCGCGCCGCGCCGATTCCCCGTTCTGGGCCGCCCTGTTCGTCGGGCCCAACGTGATCCTGTTCACCGTGTTCATGGTCATCCCCATCGTCTGGGGCCTGGCGCTCAGCCTGTTCGACTGGAACCTGATCTACGAGCCGCGCTTCGTCGGCTTCGACAATTACGTCGCGCTCTTGAACGACGCACGCGCCATCAACTCGGTGTCGAAGACCGTCTATTTGCTGGTCCTCGGCGTGGTGCCGACAGTGTTCCTGTCGTTCGTCCTCGCGGTGCTGATCAACACCAACTTCCCCGGCTACAGCGTGTTCCGCACGATGTACCTGTTGCCGATCGTCATCTCGCTGGTGGCGTCCGCGGTGCTGTGGAAGTTCATGTACGATCCGCGTGTCGGCCCGATCGCGCAATTGCTGAGCTTCTTCGGCATTTCCGGGCCCAACTGGCTGCAGGATACCACCTGGGCGATGCCGGCCTTGTCGCTGGTGATCGTCTGGCTGCGACTGCCGCTCGGCATCATCCTCTACCTCGCGGCGCTGCAGCAGATTAACCCGCAGCTGCTGGAAGCGGCCGAGATCGATGGCGCCGGTCCGTGGGCCAAGCTGCGGCACATCATCTGGCCCAACGTCATGCCGGTGACGCTGCTGATCCTCGTGCTGACGCTGCGCGGCATCATCTTCGACAGCTTCGATATCGCCTTCGTGATGACCAAGGGCGGTCCGCTCAACTCGACCGACATCCTTGCCGTCTACATCTACGACCTGGCGTTCGCGCAGTTGCGGCTCGGCTATGCCTCGGCGCTTTCGACGGTGCTGTTCGTCATCGTCACGATCCTCGCGCTGATCTTCAACCCGCCGCGCCGGCGCCCCACCAATGGAGATCCGGTATGAGTGCAGGACACCACTGGCGTCGCCGCTTCCACATCTCGACGGTGATCTTTTTCGGCCTCTTAATGGCGGCGCCGTTCTACTGGATGATCATCAACTCGTTCAAATCGAGCCGCGAGGTGGTGGCCTACCCACCGACCTGGTGGCCGACCGAGTGGCATTTCGAGAACGTCTTCGCGGCGCTCGCCTTTCTCGACACCACCGCGATCGTGAACTCGGTGATCTTCACCGCGGTGATCACCATCTGCCAGCTGACCCTGGTGGTGATGACCGGCTTCGCGCTGGCCAAGATGCAGTTCCTCGGCCGCGGGGCGCTGCTCGGGCTGTTCATCCTGACGCTGTTCGTGCCGGGGCAGGTGGCGACCATTCCCACCTTCATCCTGGTGCGCAACCTCAACTGGCTCGATACCTTCATGGGCCTGTGCATCCCGATCATCGCGCAGACCAGTTTCGGCGTGTTCATCTTCCGGCAGTTCTACGTCTCGATGCCGAACGAGATTCTCGATGCGGCCAAGATCGACGGCGCCAACTGGGGCCAGGTGTTCGTCAGGATCGTGCTGCCGCTCTCCGGCCCGCCGATCGCCGCCTATACCGCAGTGACGGTGCTGACCGCCTGGAACATGTATGCCTGGCCGCTGATCTCGACGACAGAAAAGGACATGCGGGTGCTGCCGCTGGCGCTGGCCGGGCTCGGCCAATCGTTCTCGCAGACGCCGCCCAACATCGCCATGATGGCGGTGCTCCTCTCGACGCTGCCGATCATCATCTTCTTTATTCTCTGCCAACGCTACTTCATCAACGGCCTCGGCGGCTCGTTGAAGGAATAGCTGTCACCGAACTAGCTGGAGCGTAACGTGACTACAGTACCAGTCTGCCTCGTCGGCTGCGGCGGCATGGGGAGCCGGCATGTGCAGGGCTTCGCCCGGCTGCAGCGCTCGGGCCTGAGCAATGTCCGGCTCGTCGCGGTGTGCGACGTGCGGCAGGACAATGCCGAGCGGGTGGCCGGCGAGGCCGAAAAGCTGCTCGGCTACCGGCCGAAGATCCATCTTTCGATCGACGACGCGGTCGCCGATCCGGAGATCGCGGCCTTCGACGTGGTGACCGAGGCATTCAGCCACCTGTCGGTGGTGTTGCCGGCCCTGCGCGCCGGCAAGCACGTGCTGTGCGAGAAGCCGCTGGCGCTCACGGTGCGCTCCTGCCAGGCGCTGATCGATGCGGCCAAGGCCGGCGGAGCGGTGCTGGCGACGGCCGAGAACTACCGGCGCGACCCGACCAATCGGCTCGCCAAGGCAGTGATCGATTCCGGCGTCTTGGGGCCGATCCACCTGATGGTGCAGACGATGATCGGCGGCAATGACCGGATCATCATCACGCCGTGGCGGCATTTCAAGGACAAGGGCGCCATCGGGCTCGACATGGGCGCGCATCTGACCGACATCGTGCAATACTATTTCGGGCCGTTCCAGGCGGCATTCGGCAAGGGCTTCATCGCCGAGCCGATCCGCCGCCGGCAGGAAAAGCCGGAGATGCAGACCGAGGCGTACCTGAAGCGCTTCCTCGAAATCCCGGAGCAGATTACCGCGACCGGCGAGGACTCGTTCGCCGCGACCTTCACCATGCAGTCGGGCCTGATGGTGCAGATGGCCTTCGTCGCCTCGGGCCCGGGCAAGGGTTACAACCAGCGCACTGTGCACGGGCAGCAGGGCTCGCTCGAAATCTTCAACGACCGTACCGGCAAGGCGCCGATCCTTCATACCGCCGAGGGCGACCTCACGGGGCAGGCGCTGGCCGACAAGGTCGGTTTCAAACTCGATGAGCTGACCCAGAAGCTCTATGGCGGGGTATCGTACGAGTTGGACTGGGCCGAGACGGATTCCGGCCTCCTCGCCATCGAGATCCACGATTTCGCCGCCGCCATCATGGAAGGCCGGTCGCCGGAGGTGGACGGCGAGGGCGGTCTCACTGCCGTCGCCTCGGTGCTTGCTGCCTATGAGAGCGGCATTGCCGGCCGCGCCGTGAGCATGGACGAGGTGCTGTCGAGCCAGGTTTCGACCTATCAGGACGAGATCGACGCCGATCTCGGGCTGTTGCCCAAGTCGAACGCCGCCTGACGGAGGACAAGATGACCGATGCCGCTTTCGCTGCCCTGCCGCTGATCGTCCAGAAGCTCGGCCCCAAGCAGATCGCCTTCGTGGTGCGCGATCTCGAGGCCGCGACCAGGCAATGGTGGGACCTCCTCCGCATCGGCCCCTGGACGGCGTGGGAGTATACGCCCGAGATCCTGAAGGACATGACCTACAAGGGTGCGCCCGCCCAGTTCGGCCTGAAGCACGCCCTCGCCTGGAAGGATGGAGTGCAGTTCGAACTGGTCGAGCCCACCACCGGCCCGTCCTTCTTTGCCGACCAGCTCCAGAGCTCCGGCGAGGGCCTCAACCATATCGGCATCCACGTGATGGAGAACCATGCCGAGGCGGTGGCCGAGCTCGAAGCCGCCGGCTTTACTCGCCTGCAATCTGCCCGCGGCTTCGGCGGCGATGGCAGCGGCGCCTTCGTCTATTTCACCTCACCCAAGCTCAACGGCCTCGTGCTCGAGCTGATCAGTCCACCGGCGACCCGCCGGACACCGCTATTCGTCTATCCCGAGGAAGCAAAGTGAAGATCGAGCGTATCGATACCTACGTCGCGCATAACTGGATGTTCGTCGAAGTGACGACGGATACCGGACTGAAAGGCGTCGGCGAATCCACCTTCTTCGGCTTCCCCGAGGCGACGGCGTCGGTGGCCAAGGGCTTTGGCGAGCGGCTGATCGGTGAGGACCCGTTCCGTATCGAGTACCACAACCTCAGCCTCTACCGCGCCTACTCGATGCGCGGCATGGCCATTGGCGGCGCCATCTCGGCGATCGACCAGGCGCTGTGGGACATCAAGGGCAAGCACTACCAGGCGCCGGTGTGGGACCTGCTCGGCGGCCGGGTGCGCGACAAGGTGCGCGCCATGCTGGTGATCCCCTACGGCACGGCCGAGGAAGTGGCGGCAAGCTGCAAGGCGGCAGTGGAAGACGGCTATACCGCACTCAAGGTGATGGTCTACCAGCCCGAGCACCACCTGATGGCGTTCGGCGCCAAGGTGAAGGACATGGTCGAGCGCCTGGCGCTGATCCGCGAGGTGGTGGGCTGGGATGTCGAGATCGGCATCGAACTGCACCGCAACATGGCGCTGGGCGAATCCATCGCCGCGGTGCGGGAGTTCGAGCAGTTCCGGCCGCTCTTCGTCGAAGACCCGATTCCGCCCGACAGCGTGCTGAGCTTCGGCGAAGTGTCGCAGAAGTCGCGGGTGCCGATGGCGGCAGGCGAGCGCAACACCTCGATCTGGGAGTTCCGCGAGTATGTCGAACATGGCGGGGTGCACCATATCCGGCCCGATGTCGGCATTGCCGGCGGCATCACCGGCACCCGCAAGATCTGCGCGCTGGCCGAGGCGCATCACCAGGGCATTATCCCGCACGCCGTGCCTTCGGGCCCGGTGGCGACGGCGGCGCAGGTGCAGCTCGGCTTTGCCGTGCCGAACTGGGAAGTGACCGAGCACATGCTGCAGGATCGCGCGCCCTGGACCAGGGCGGTGAAGGCGATCGTTCCCGTCATCGACGGCCACTGGCTGCCCAACGAGACGCCGGGGCTCGGCGTCGAGCTCGATCACGAGGGGCTGAAGACCATCCCCGTCATCAGCAAGGTGCCGCCGACCTCGCTGAAGACCGACGGCTCGGTGGCCTTCCGGTAGCCGCCCGTGATCGTCGACAGCCACACTCATGCCTGGGCGCGCTGGCCGTACGAGCCTGAGGTCCCCGACGAGGCGACCAAGGGGTCGGTCGAGCACCTGATCCACGAGATGGATCAGAACGGCGTCGCCGAGGCGGTGATCGTTTCGGCGCGGATCGAGAAGAACCCGGACAACAATGCCTATGGGGCGGCGGCAGTGCGCCGCTATCCCACCCGGCTGCATCAGTTCGCCGATGTCGATTGCGCCTGGTCGCCGGAATATCACACGCCGGGGGCGGTGGAGCGGCTGCAGGTGGCGGCGGAGACGCTGCCCATCAAGGGCTTCACCCACTATGTGGGCGAGAACGATGGCTGGTTCCGCTCAGACGAGGGCAGGGCCTTCTTCCGGCTGGCGGCGGAGCGCAAGCTCATCGCCTCGATCGCAATGGGGCCGGCCTGGGCCGCGGATCTCGGGGCGATCTGCATAGAGAACCCCGACCTGGTGGTGTTGCTGCACCATATGGGCGGCATCGGTGCGACGGCGCCGCGCTCCGACCTCGAAGCGATCGCGACGCTCGCCAGGTATCCCAATGTCCACATCAAGCTTTCGGGCTTCCACTATGCGGTGGGGCTGGAGAATGGCTGGGACTATCCGCACCCGGGCGCCATGTGGATCGCCGAGGGACTCCATGCCGCCTTCGGCGCCGAGCGGCTCTGCTGGGGGTCTGACTTTCCGGCGCTCAGCCGCGCCATGACCTACAAACAGGCGCTCGAAATCGTGCGCGTACATTGCCGGTTCCTGGGGGCGGGCGATCTCGCGCCGGTCCTGGGCGGCACACTCAAGCGGCTGCTCGATCAAGCCGCGCCAACGAGGACCAGCTGATGAACGCGCCCGCGCGCCCCGAGACCATGTTCCGTTCGCTCAACCCGGCCACCGGCGAGCAATTCGGCAGCTATCGCCTGCATGACGGCGCGGAAGTGGAAGCGGCGCTCGAACGCAGCTTTGCCGCCTGGGGCAGCATCCGTGCTGCGGGGATCGAGAAGCGCGCTCAGCTGCTGCTGGCCTTGGCCGATCGACTCGAGGCCAATCTCGAAGCGTTCGCGCGGCTGATGACGCTGGAGATGGGCAAGCCCATCAACGAGGCGCGCGGCGAGATCAGGAAATGCGCTGCAACCTGCCGCACGACCGCCGAACTCGGGCCGGGCTGGCTGGAGCCGCTCGACGTGCAGAGCCCGGCGCGCGGCAGCCGGGTGCGCTACGAGGGGCTGGGGCCGATCCTTGCGATCATGCCGTGGAATTTTCCGTTCTGGCAGGTGATCCGCTTCTTCGCGCCGGCCTTCCTCGCCGGCAACACCACGGTGGTCAAGCACGCCGAGAACGTGCCGGCTTCCGCCGAGGCGCTGGAGCAGGTGTTCGCCGAAGCGGGGATGCCGGACGGCGTGCTGGTGAACCTCCGCGTCGACCATCCGACGGTGGGGAAGCTCATCGCCGACAGCCGCATCCGCAGCGTCACCGTTACCGGCAGCGTGCGGGCCGGGCGGACCATCGCCGGGCTCGCCGGCGCGGCGGGGAAGAAAGCCGTACTGGAGCTTGGCGGCTCCGACCCGTTCATCGTCTTCGCCGATGCCGATTTCAACGCGGCGGTGAAAATGGCGGTGGCGGCGCGACACAACAACTCGGGGCAGAGCTGCGTCTGCGCCAAGCGCTTCCTGGTCGAGCAATCGATCGTCGCCGATTTCACCGAGGCCTTCGTCGAAGCGACGCGCAAGCTCAGCTATGGCGACCCGCTGGACGAGAGGCACGGACTCGGGCCGCTGGCTCGCGCCGACCTCCGCGCCGGACTGCAGGATCAGCTCGAGCGCAGCATTGCCGGGGGGGCGCGGGTGGCGCTGGCCGGCGGCACGGTCGATGGACCGGGCTTCTTCTTCGCCCCGACCGTCCTGACCAACGTCGCCGACGACAATGTCGCGGCGTGCGAGGAGCTGTTCGGGCCGGTGGCGCCGATCCTGCCGTTTGCCGATGAGGCCGAGGCGCTGCGCATCGCCAACGGCACCGAGTTCGGGCTGGCCGCGGCGGTGTGGACGCGCGACGAGGAGCGGGCACGGCGGATGGAGCAGAGCGTCGAAGCCGGCGCCGTGTTCATCAACGACATGGTGCGCTCGGACGCCCATATCTCGTTCGGCGGCATCAAGTCCTCCGGCTATGGCCGCGAGCTCGGCAAGGTCGGCATCACCGAATTCACCAACGCCAAGACCGTGTGGATTGGCTGACGAGGCACAAGAATGACGATCTACAACCTGCCGAGACCGCTGCGCGTCGGCTTTGCCTGCAACGCCGATACGTTCAAGCGGATGGCCGATGCCGAAGCGATCGAGGCGCTGCAGAGCCTCGGCAGCTTCGAACATCACCTGTGCGACGAACCCTCGAGCTGGGACGAGGCGCCGCCCGAAAACTCCGAGGCCATCGACAAGCTGGTGGCGTTCGCGGAGAAGCTCGATGCGCTGCTGGTCTGCCACGGCTCGCCGCGGCTGACCGGCGCTATCCTCGATCGGCTGCCGAACCTCAAGTTCATCGCCGAGGTCGAGGGCGATCGTTTCAGCCAGCGCATCGACGTCAACGCCGCAGCCGAGCGCGGCGTCACCGTGGTCGACACCACCAATGGCTCGTCCTACCCGGTGGCCGAATGGGCGCTGGCCATGGCAATGATTGGGCTGCGCAACGCCGGGGCGCTGTTCCGCCGGATGATCGGGGGCGAGGTGCTGTTCCAGAAGTGGGAAGAGCGCGTTGCCGATCCCGGCTTCAACGGCGAGCTCACCGGCCGCAGCGTCGGGCTGATCGGCGCCGGCTATATCGGCCGCCGGCTGATCGAGCTGCTGCAGCCGTTCCAGGCCGATATCTACGCCTTCGACCCTTACGCACCGCGCGTCCTCGCCGACATTTACGACATCACGCTGACTTCGCTGGAGCAGGTGATGGACTGCGACGTGGTGATCTCGCTGGTGCCGTTGACGCCCGAGACCAAGGGGATGATCGGCGAGAAGGAACTGAACCTGCTGCGGCCGCGCTCGGTGTTCGTCAACGTGTCGCGCGGCGCGGTGGTCGACCAGGCTGCACTGATCCGGCGGCTCGAGCGCGGCGACGTGGTGGCCTCGCTCGACGTGTTCGACCCCGAACCGCTGGAGGCGGATTCGCCGCTCAGGACCATGCACAACGTGTTCCTCACCCCGCATATCGCCGGGGTCACGGCACCCTGTGGCCCGCGCTTCCTGACGCTCGCCGCCGACGAGATCGCCCGCAAGTTCGCCGGGCACCGCACCCGGCACGACCTGGTGCCGCGCGCCGGAGTGAAACCATGATCGCGGCCGACCTCGCTGCCCGCCGTCAGGCGGGGACGCTCAAGATGGGCTACTGCGTGCCGGCCTTTGCCATGCCGAGCCCGGGGCTGTTTCGGGTGCCCAATGTGGCGCGCATCGAGGATGTCGATGTGCTCGGCAATGCCCGCGAGGCTGAGCGGCTGGGCTTCGACTCGCTGTGGGTCTGCGACCACCTGATGCTGGGGCGCGAGCAGGCGGTGCTGGAGGGCTGGACCACGCTGGCGATGATCGCCGGCGCCACCAGCCGGGCGCAGCTGGGGCTGATCCACCAGGCGAACCTGTTCCGCGCGCCGCAGATTGCCGCCAAGATGATGTCTACGCTCGACCACCTCTCCGGCGGGCGCTTCATCCATTTCTTCGAAGCCGGCATGGGTCGCCCCGAACAGGTGGCCTATGGCCTCGACTGGGACGACAACCACGACGCGCGGGTCGAGCGGCTCGAAGAGGCAATAACCCTGATCAAGGCGCTCTACGCCGCCGACAGGCCGATCGATTTCGACGGCAAGTTCTATCGGCTCAGGCAGGCGCAACTGGCGCCCAAGCCGCAACAGGCGCACATCCCGGTATGGCTGGGCGAAGCGTTCGACCCGGTGATCGAACTCAGCGGCCGTATCGCCGATGGCTGGAACAGTACCCCGGTGACGCTGACCGAACTGGCCCGCCGGCTGGCGCTGCTCGATGCGTCGCTGGCGAGGGCCGGGCGTTCGCGCGCCGAGGTGGAGATCAGCTTCGAAACGCAGATCCTGGTGGCGCCCGATCTGACCTCGCTGCGCCGCAAGGTAGCGTCGCTGGTCGAGCGCATGGTGGAGACCAAATCGGGCGAGCCGCAGCCGGAAGTGACCGATTTCGTCGCGGGCAGGGTGGACCGGTTGCCCGAGGCGATGACCGGACCGTGGATCATCGGCACCGCCGAAGAGGCGAAGGCACGGATCGTCGAGTTGCGGGGGCAAGGAGTCGACCACCTGATGCTGTGGTTCATGGATGCCCCGGAGACGGATGGGATGGCGTATTTCATGGAGGAGGTCGCGCCGGGGTTTCGGTGAGACGTGCACCGGCGGTGCGGCAATCCTCCCCCGCGGGGCGGGGGAGGATCCCGGAGAGACCGGTGCACTTGCACGCTGGTCCCCCGGCTCGCTAATGCCTAAACTCGGGGCATGGAGAATGGATAGCCGATGATCGAAGACACCGAGCAGCGGGGCAAGGCCGTCCCCGCGCTGGTCCGGACCAAGAAGATTCTCGATGCGCTCAGTACCGGCGGCAAGCCCAAGGGCGTGTCGGAGCTGGCGCGGATGCTGGATCTGCCCAAGAGCACGGTGCACGGGCTTTGTCACACGCTCGTCGATCTCGGCCTGATGATGCGGGTGGGGCCGTCGCAGTTCGCGGTGGGGCCGCACGTCCTGAGCTGGGCCAACGCCTTCGAGGGCCAGAGCGACCTGACGCAGGAATTCATGCGCATCGCGGAGGCGACCGACCTGATCTCGGAGCAGGCGATCAACCTCTCGATCCTCACCGGCCGCGAGGTGATGTATGTCGCCTGCCGGCGCGGCACCGATCCGCTCGGCGTCAGCTTCCGGCCCGGCGTGCGCCTGCCGGCGCCGTTCACCGCCACCGGCAAAGCGATGATGTCGACGATGCGCCCCGAGGAAGTCGAAGCGCTGTTCGGCGACGAGTGGCCGGAGCCCTGGACCAAGCAGAGCGTGCCCGATCTCAAGACGCTGATGCGCGAGCTCGAGGAGACGCGTCAGCGCGGCTATTCGATCGACGACGGACAGCTGCGCGACGCCATGGTGTGCTTCGGCGCCCCGGTGTTCAACGCCAGCGACGACCATGCGGTGGCCGGCATCGCCATCGGGCTGCTGCGCGGCGAGGTCAACGACACTTCGCGGGCGCAGGTCAGCCACGCGGTGCGGGCGCTGGCCGACAAGCTCAGCCATCGGCTGGGTGGGAATACCTGAGGCTGTGGGGGCGAGTGCTGCGAAGCCGGTGGCTGTGGACCCCACCCCTGTCCCCTCCCCCGCAAGGGGGAGGGAGACCCTCACACCGATATCGAGGCTATCGTCTCCCTCCCCCTGGCGGG